>JAJYLP010000090.1 GCA_021787615.1 Pseudomonadota bacterium | reverse complement strand
TCAAGGTGACCGGGTGCAGCCGGGTGCCGGCGCCCCCGGCAAGAACGATGCCTTTCAACGGACAGCTCCTGTGCGTTCGCTCATCGGACAAGCTTGCCACGGGCGACTGACGCCCGTCATGCGTCCGTTCTCAGCCCGCGACGGCCGCCCTCCTACCGCAGCACGTCCCGCACGCACGCCAGCAAGTCGTCGTACACGCCATCGGCAGCGCCGATGGCCTCCTCAGAGAGCGCATGGCCGGTACGGACGAGGAAGCACCGGCCGACGCCGGCGGCGCGGCCGGCCTGCACGTCCGAGAGCTTGTCCCCGACTAGAAAGGAGGCCGCCGGATCGATATCGAGCGCGCGGATGGCCTTGAGCAGCATCCCGGGCGCGGGCTTGCGGCATTCGCACTCTCGCCGGTACTCGGGCAGCGGCGCATCGGGCAGGTGAGGACAGTACTCGATCGCATCGAGCGTCACGCCCTCGGCCTGCAGGCGCTCACGCACCTGGGCCGTGAACCGCTGGTACTGCGCTTCCGTGTACAGGCCGCGGGCGATGCCGGACTGATTCGTCACCACCACACGGCGGTAGCCGGCGGCCCTAAGCGCGCGCAGTGCCTCCACCGCCCCCGGCAGCAGCACGAAATCCTCGATCCGGTGCACATAGACGCGCTCCTCGTTGAGCACGCCGTCGCGGTCGATGAAGGCCGCGCGGTGGTTGCGAGACCCCATCGCTGCGCCTCGCCCTTCGGGCCGGCTGCCGCCGTCCAAAATCGCTCCAGACGATTTTGTCATGCGCCGCGGATGCGCTGCACGAGGGCGGAGGTGGAGTATCCCTCGACGAACGGAATCGCGAGCGAGCGGCCGCCCCAGGAGCGCATCAGGCGCGTCTCCTCGAGGCTCTCCATGTCGTAGTCCCCGCCCTTGACGTAGACATCCGGCCGGCAGCGCGAGAGCAGCTCGCAGGGGGTCTTCTCATCGAACAGCGTGACGAACGACACGCTCTCGAGGGAGGCGACGACGATGAGCCGGTCGAGCTCGGCGTTGAGGGGCCGGTCCGGGCCCTTGCCCTGCAGGCGGGAGGAGGCGTCGCTGTTGACTGCAACCAGCAGAGCGGCGCCCAGCTCGCGCGCCGCGGCCAGATACGTCACATGCCCCCGATGCAACACATCGAACAGGCCGTTGGTGAACACGAGCGGCCGGGGCCATCGGTACGTGGCCACCTCGGCGTTCGGAATGATTTTCCGGGAGAGGGGTTGAGGCAGGCCGGTCATGGTCGAGCCATGCGGCAGTTCCACAGACCATGGCGACAAATTGGATCGGCCAGTGTGCGCACGGCGGCTTCGCGCTCAGACCGCATTGGCGTGATCACGCGGGATATGAGCCAATGCCTCGCGCAACGAAGCGCGGGAGAGCTCAGCGTCGTAATGGGTCTGGAGATTGACCCAGCTCTCGGCATCGGTGCCGAAAAAAGCGCCCAGTCGAAGGGCCGCGTCAATCGAGATGCCTCGCTGCCGCTTGACGATCGCGTTGATACGGCGCGGTGGAACGCCGATCGCCTTCGCGAGCGCGTACTGACTGAGCCCCATCGGCTTGAGCCATTCCTCACGCAGGATGACGCCCGGATGCACGAGGGGGGTTTTGCGGCTCATCGGCAGTTTCCTCAATGGTAGTCGACGATCTCGATGTTCACTGCACGGCTGTCGTGCCATTCAAAACAGACCCGCCATTGATCGTTGATCCGGATGCTCCATCGACCCGTGCGGTCCTTGTGCAGCTTTTCGAGCCGGTTGCCCGGCGATACGCGCAGGAACGACAGATTGGCGGCTGCGTAGACCTGCTGCACCTTGCGAATCGCGACTTTTTCGACGGCAGGAAACCGCTTCTGAGACTTCCTCTCGAACACTGCTCGAGTGGCCACGCAGCGCAATCCGCGCATAACCGATATTGACGCGCAGCGATATCAACGGCAAGGGTGATGACTGGCGGTGCGCGGACGGGCCAGGGATCTGGCCCTCTACCCCTGCCCCGCCAGCCACCACGCATGACCGCGCCAGCGCTCGCGGGCCCCAGCGAGCCGCTCACCTGGGATCTGTCGCCGCGATTCGGCCCCAGCGGGTCGGCACATCCGTCAGCCGCAGCCGGACCGCCGCCACCGAGAGCGGGGCCCGCAGGTCAAGGAAGCCGGACGACGGGCGGGCTCAGGAACTGGCCGGCGAGGCGTTGGAGGCGCGTTGCAGGGCCTCGAGCACCTGCGCTTCGATGTAATCCAGCGCTTGCGGCCCGACGCGCTCCGCAAACTGCCTGCGGCGGTTTCGCGAGAGTCTTCCCCCGTTCTGGTACGCCATCACGATCAGTTTCGAGAGCGTGCTGCCGGGCACGTCGAATTGCTCATTCACCTTGCGTACCACTTCATCATAACACGCAAGGAACTCGACTTCGGCCGAGAGGTCCGTGCGCAGCGCATCGAGGGCCATGCGCGCGAGGAAAGTCACGCACTCGGTCGCGTCCCAATAGCGATAAATCGCCGGATCGCCCAGGAATTCGAACTTGAAATCGGGCCCGTCGAGCCACTGCACGTTCCAGAGGCGCCGCGCAGGCCTCGAGAACGACTGCAGCGCCTTCAAGTAATCCTGTTCATTGCGCTTCATCGCCGTCGAGAGCGGCAGGATCAATCCGTCCGGCAGTGCGCCGGACTGGCACAGTGCGTAATGGGCGAGGAACCGTGATAACCGGCCGTTGCCATCGCTGAAGGGGTGCACGAAGACAAACCCGAAGGAGACCAGCGCGGCGCGCAGCAAGGGGTCGAGCTCGGAACACAGCGCGCCGTTCGCCAGCCGGCCGATTCCCTCGATCATCGAGGGAATCATGTCGGCGGGCGGCGGCACATAGCTCACACCGCGCGCGCCGGGTGCGCCATCGGAGAGATAATTTTGGGTGTGGCGAAATGAAGCTTCCCGGACATAGGGATTGGTCACCGCAGCATTCTGCAGCTCGACCAGATAGCCTTCGCTGATCTCGTGACGCTCGTGCGCCTGGCGCAGCAGTGCAGCGAAGGCTTCGGCCTTGCTGCCGGTCGGACTTTCCCCTTCGATTTCGTAGGAGCTGCGGGTCTCGTGCAGGTAGGCCCAGGCCAGTACGCGCTCGATCTGGCTCTCGGGAACCTTGGCCAGAAACGCCCGCGCCTGCGCAAGCGGATCGGCCGCGAGGCAGTGCAGGAGATCCGGCGTGCGCCGCACCGTCGGGCAGAACGACCAGTCCCCAAGCCCATTGTTCAGGATGCGCCAGCGCCGGTCCCGCCGAACCGGCCCGCTCGTCACGTAGCGTTGCGAGTCGAACAGCTCGCGCGTCACGCCGCCAAGGCCCGCCGGCAGGTCCTCGAGCACTTCCCCCGAGAACTGCTCCCACAGGAAGCAGAGCAATCGGATGTACCCGCCGGTGGGGGTACGGCGAAGTTCCGTCAGCAGGGCGGAAGCCTCGAGGTGCCGACAGGCCACCGCCAGCACCTGCAGGTTCGTTCCCTCGTGTTTCAGAGCGAAGAGCAGCTGATCCACGGTCGTGTCCCGGGGCGCAAGATTTGCCGGAACGGCCAGAACGTCACTCAACTCCTCGATCCGGGTCACGCTGCGGATCGCCGCGGGGCGGTCCAAGGGCATGACTCGCAGTCCCAAGCGTTCGATCTCGCGCTGATAACCCAGGGAGGACATGAGAAGTGATCCTGAATCCGATATTTTTAAGCTAAATGGAATATCGTTAATAGATAATTATACTTTATGTCGTAAATTGAAATAAAATTATTTACATAGGGTGTTTTGATTGGGGGATTTTTGTTCTAGGGCCATTTTTTTGAACAAACAGCCAGATTCTCCGAGAAAATTGTTCTATGCGATGGACCCGATCGCCGCAATGAAAGCCCGACCGGGCGCGCGATCACCTCGTAGGGCGCGATCCAGAACCGGGCGTCGAGGGACTGATCCGGCCCCTCCACGCAAGAGAGCGGATCCGTCGCGATTGACCGCGAGCCGCGACGCCGCCTCCGGTCGACGCGCTGCGGCGATGTTTACGCCGGCGCTGCGGATCCCCCCTGCCGATTACCGGACGCCGGCCGCTTAGCCAAACCCGTAACTGCACGGAGCGAGCGGGACCGGCCTTTCTTGAGTCACGATTCAGTTCGCATTGCTGTATGCACGCTCAGTCAAGCTGCATTGATTTTGGAGTACCTGTGAGACCTTCTCTCGCCCTGCAGAGACATCGCGACATTATCCCTCGTGTGGTGACCTCGCACCACACGCGGAATGCGCGCATTTTTGGCTCCGTCGCACATGGAACGGATGTCGAGGGCAGTGACCTGGACATCCTTGCCGATCCGACCGCAGACACCACGCTGTTCGATATCGGCGCCATTCGGCACGAGTTGCTGCAGTGTCTTGGCATTGCGGTCGACGTGCCACGCACCCAATGCCTTGCGCGATGAATTCCGCGCAGCGGTACTCGCTGAAGCGATGCCCCTGTGAGCCGGGACCCCCAGCGTCTGCGCGATTACCCATCGCTTATCGTCAACGCGATCGAACGCATCGAGCGCTACACGCGTGAGATGACTGAAGTCTCGTTCATGCGCAGCGAGATGGCGCAAGACGCGGTCATATGCAACTTCGAAGTCATTGGCGAGGCAAGCCACAATATCGAAGTGCATCACCCCGAATCAGCGCAGCGACCCCCTGAATGACCCCTCGCAATTGCCTACCCAATGCGCAATGCCGTCGCGCAGGGCTACTTCAAGATAGATTTCGAGTGGCTGTGGAAAACGATCGGCCGTGACCTGCCGAGGCGCTCTCCCCACAGGTTCACGATCTGCTCAAAGACTTTCCGACCCACACATAACCGTCCTCCCGATCGATCAGCCCCGCCAGCCACTCGGCATAAGCCTGCCGCTGCTATTGCGGACTGTGCGGGAGCAGATCTTCCAGCGCGTATAGCGTCTTTTGCGGAAGGCGCTCCAGCGGATAGTACTTCGTGATGATGCGCAGCGCGTGCTCGTACGAGCGAACCTCGAGAAGACGAAGGAGGAAGCGGACATCCTCTTCATCATGGAACTCCGCTCCGATGCGCAGGGCCAAGCTTTTCATCGCGAGCAGATACTCCGGTTGCGCGGTCATCACCCGCAGGTGATCGAGCTCGAGAAAAGGAGCGAACTCGCCCTGCGCGCTCATGAAGCCCTTCACAGCGTCATTGAGCCAGTCAGCGTCGATTCCGGCCTTGATGGCCGCGCGAGTGGCGGCCTTGCGCACCTCTTCGGGCGGCCGGAACAAGGCGCCGACATCCCTCGTCGAAGCACGCGCGCCGTACGTCAAGCACATGACAGCGCCGCCCACGAGGAAGAGCTCGCCAAAGGCATCGGCTTGACGCAGCTCATCGTTCAGCAGCTCAAAGAGACGGCGGATATCTGCCTTGCTCAGCGTCGTCATCTGACGCCTACACCTGCGCGCCGACGCTCGAGTCGATGAAAATGTTGCGTCGGCGGAAGGGCGCTGGCGAGCGCGTCAGCAGGTACAGGCGCAGCGAGGGAAGCGCGGAACCGAATACCGGCTCCGGCAGCGCCTCGATCCTTCGGGTCCACGCGGGCACCGGCACGCTACGCATGTTGCAGGCCGTCTCGCACATGGCGGCGACATAATTGGCCAGAAACGGCGAGAGCGCGGCTTGCGGTCCGGCTGCGACTGCCTGGCGTAATTCCGAGGCAGTCAAGCTCGCGAGCAGCGAGTTGAGCTGCGCGAGCGCGAAGGACGGCTCTGCGGTCTCGCTCAGCGCAGCGATGGCCTCCTGAAACGCTGCCGCAGGCGCCGGGAGCACGCGGCTCAACACGTAGGCCGACATGTCCATTCCGGCCTGCTGGGCAGCGCGGCGGATCGCCGACTTTTCCGCCTCGGACACGCGCACTTGCAGCTGCGAGAGCTTTGCGGGCGGGTTCATGGCCCGACCATAAGGGGGATCGAACGCTATGTCAATACGAGCGTATTGACGTCATCCCGCAGAGACAGCTCCACCCTCGGTCGAGTGGTCACTTTGCACTTCACCCCAAGATGCGCGCGTTCTCGGCGCCGTCGGACAGGGGACGGATGTCACGGGCAGTGACCTGGATATCCTCATCCATCCCGCCCCCGCGCCACGGTCCGAGCACCCCGTCAGCCCCGCCCCGCCAGCCACTCGGCATAGCGGTGCACGCCCGTCCCGACATCCACGAACTCGATATCGCACCCCGTCGCCCGAAGCGCGGTGAGATCCGCCTCGGTGCGGCACTGATACTTCCCCACGAGCGCCTCCGGAAACGGTGTGTATTCGATCAGACCCGCTTTCACCTGCTCGGCGAGCGTCAGCGGCGGCTCGCCGCGCTGCGCACGCACGGCGTTGATCGTGGCATGGGCGACATCGTTGAAGGGCTGCGAGCGCCCCGAGCCGACGTTGAATACCCCGCTGCGCTCGGGATGGCGCAGGAACCACAGGTTCACCGCCACCACGTCCTCGACGTACACGAAATCCCGTGCCTGCTCGCCCGGGCCGTAGCCGCCGTACTCGCCAAAGAGCCGGACCTTGCCATGCTCGCGCAGCTGCCCGAAGTGATGGCAGGCCACCGAGGCCATGCGGCCCTTGTGCTGCTCGCGCGGGCCGTAGACGTTGAAGTAGCGAAAGCCGGCCACCTGGTGGCGCGCAGTCGGGAGCATCCGGCGCACGACGTTGTCGAAGAGCAGTTTCGAGTAGCCGTAGACGTTGAGCGGCCGCTCGCACTCGGGCGACTCGCGAAACTCCGAGCTGTCCCCGTAAGTGGCCGCCGAGGAGGCGTACAGGAGCCGCGTGCCCTGGGCCTGGCAGGCATCGAGCAGGCCCTTGGAGCAGCGGTAGTTGTTCTCGAGCATGTACCGGCCGTTGTGCTCCATGGTGTCCGAGCAGGCGCCCTCGTGAAACACCGCCTCGACCCGCCCGAGCTCCCCGCGCTCGAAGCGCCGGTAGAACTCCTCCCGGTCGAAATAGTCAGCGAGCGTCGCGCCGAGGAGGTTGCGGTACTTCATCCCCTCGGTGAGATCATCCACCGCGATGACCTCATCGATGCCGGCGGCATTGAGTCCGTGCACCAGATTGCTGCCGATCATCCCCGCCGCGCCCGTCACCACGACTCTCATGCGAACAGCTCCTCATAGGTGGCGGTGGCCGTGCCGAACTTGCCGACCACGATGCCGCCGGCGCGGTTGGCGATCGGCATGGCCTCGCGCAGGCTCAGCCCCGCGGCGAGCATCGCCGCGAGCGCGGCGATCACGGTATCGCCGGCGCCGGTGACGTCGAACACCTCGCGCGCCTGCGCGCCGATGCGCACATGCCCTGCCCCATCGAAGAGCGACATGCCCTCCTCGCTGCGCGTCAGCAGAATCGCATCCAGCCGATGCTCGCGGCGCAGGTTCGCGATGCGCTCCTCGAGCTGCTGCTCTGAGGACCAGCGGCCGATCACGTGCGCAAGCTCCGCGCGGTTCGGCGTCACGACCGTAGCGCCCTCGTAGCGGGTGTAATCATCCCCTTTGGGGTCGACCAGCACCGGTTTGCCGGCCGCGCGCGCCCGCCCGATCATGTCCGAGATGTGCGTGAGCCCGCCCTTGCCGTAATCGGAGAAGATCACCGCGCCCGAGGCCGGCACGCTGCGCTCGAAGTCCGAGAACATGCCGGAGAGGATCTCGTGGTCGGGCTGATTCTCGAAATCCACCCGCACCAGCTGCTGCGCCCGGCCGATGACGCGCAGCTTGACGCTGGTGTAGAGCTTCGGATCGCGGCCGAGCAGGCTCTCGATGGCACGCTCACCGAGCAGCGCCTCGAGCCGGCGGGCCGGCTCGTCATCGCCCACGACGGTGATCAGCGTCACCGCCGGCCCCAATGCCCTGACATTGAGGGCCACGTTGGCGGCGCCGCCGAGGCGGTCCTCCTCCCGCGTCACCCGCACCACCGGCACGGGCGCCTCGGGCGAGATGCGCTCGACGTCGCCGAAGAGGTAGCGGTCGAGCATCGCATCGCCCACCACCAGCACGC
The DNA here is from genome assembly GCA_021787615.1 of Pseudomonadota bacterium. Lineage (GTDB taxonomy): Bacteria > Pseudomonadota > Gammaproteobacteria > Steroidobacterales > Steroidobacteraceae > 13-2-20CM-66-19. The sequence goes on along the minus strand of JAJYLP010000090.1, from coordinate 5,911 downwards.
GCGCGCCGCGCAATCGGGATTTCAGGTCGCTCATGGCGCGCTGGCCAGGCCGAGGGCGGACTCGATCAGGCCGCACAGAGTGTGTCCGATGAACGCATGCGCCTCCTGGATCCGCGCCGTGCTGTCGCTCGGCACGACGATGGCCACGTCGCAGAGCGCACGCAGCGCACCGCCGTCGCGCCCGAGCAGGCCGATGATGTGCATCCCGATGCCGCGGGCCGCCTCGGCCGCCTTGATGAGGTTGCGCGAGTTGCCGGAGGTGGAGATGCCGATGAGGCAGTCGCCCGGCGCGCCGAGCGCTGTGACCTGGCGCGCGAACACCTCATCGAAGCTGTAATCGTTGGCGATCGAGGTGAGTGCGGAGGTGTCCGTGGTGAGCGCCACGGCCGCGAGCGGCCGGCGATCGTGGATGAAGCGGCCGGTGAGCTCAGCGGCGATGTGCTGGCTATCGGCGGCCGAGCCGCCGTTGCCGCACAGCAGCGCCTTGCCGCCGCGCGCAAGCGCTGCGCCCAGCAGCTCGCCCGCCTGCCCGATGCCCCCGGCCAACGGCGCGAGCCGCTCGAACAGGGCCTGATGCTCGCTGAGGTTGCTCTGAAACAGGTTGGCAGTTCGATTCATCGATCGCGTCACTTTTCGTCCGGCAGAGTGTTGCGCCAGTCGGCGAGCTGCTCCAGCACCTTCTGCACGCCCGAGGCGGCGGCGGGCTGGCCCGCCGGGTCGCGCACGCTCGCGATCAGCTCCCCGGCCATGCGCTTGCCGAGCTCGACGCCCCACTGGTCGAAGGAGTTGATCCCCCAGATCACCCCCTGCGTGAACACCTTGTGCTCGTAGAGCGCGATCAGGCGGCCGAGGGTGGCAGGGTCGAGCCGCGGGAAGGCGATGAGCGTGCTCGGGCGCGAGCCGGGAAGCACCTTGTGCGGCTCGAGCGCCTCGCGCCGCTCGCTCGCGAGCCCCTCGCGCTCGAACTCCCGGCGCACCGCCTCCGGCGGGTATCCGGCCATGAACGCCTCGGCCTGCGCCAGGCAGCTGGCGATGGCGAGCCCGTGCCGGGCGTCGCTTGCACAGGAGGACTGGGCCGGCAGCAGCAGATCGAGCGCCGCCCGGGGGGACCCCTGGTGCAGCAGCTGATAGAACGAGTGCTGGGCGTTGCTCCCGGGGCCGCCCCAGATCACCGCGGCGGTCTGCCACTCCGCCCGCCGCCCCTCGAGCGTGACCGACTTGCCGTTGCTGCCCATCTCGAGCTGCTGCAGGTACGCCGGCAGGCGCCAAAGCCGCTCCTCGTAGGGCAGCACCGCAAGCGTCGGCAGGTCGCGGAAGTTGATGTTCCAGATGCCGATGAGCGCCAGCAGCGCCGGCAGGTTCTGCCCCCAGGGAGCGCTCTTGAAGTGCGTGTCCATCTCGCGAGCGCCCTCGAGGAAGGCGAGGAAGCCCTCGCGGCCGATGGCGATGCCGAGGGACACCCCGATCGAGGACCACAGCGAGAAGCGCCCGCCGACCCAGTCCCACATCTTGAAGCGGTGCTCGGGATGCACCCCGAAGGTGTCCATGGCGTGGTGATTGACCGAGACGGCCGCGAAGTGCAGCGGCACGGCCGTCTCGCCGAGCTGCTCGCGCAGCCACTGGCGGGCGGCGTGCGCGTGGGTGAGGGTCTCGAGGGTCGTGAAGGTCTTCGAGCAGACGATGAACAGTGTCGTGTGCGGATCGGCCACGGCCAGCAGGTCCGCGAGGCGGCAGCCCTCGACGTTGGAAACGAACTCGCAGCGCGGCGCGCCGCGCGCGTGATGCGCAAGCGCCTGCACCGCCATCGCCGGGCCCAGGTCCGATCCGCCGATGCCGATGTTGACGATGAGCGCGAAGGGCTTGCCCGCGCTGCCGACGATGCGCCCGCTGCGCACGCCCTCGGCGAAGGCGAGCATACGCTCGCGCTCCTCGATCACCTCGTGAGCGATCGCCGCCCCGCCGATCTGCTCGCCCGGGCGCTGCCGCAGCGCCACGTGCAGCACCGCGCGCCCCTCGGTGGCATTGATCTTCTCCCCGCGCCACATCGCGTCTCGATAGCCCGCGAGGTCGACCGCCTCGGGTAGCTCGAGCAGGCGGCCGAGCACCATCTCATCGAGATGCTGGCGCGAGAAATCCATCAGCAGCCCGGCACCGCGGCGCGAGAAGCGCTCGAAGCGGCCCGGGTCGCGCTCGAACAGCTCGCGGGTCTGCACCGTGGAGAGCCGCTCAGCGTGAGCGTGCAGCTCCGACCAGTGTGCGCTGCGGGGACCGGGGGCGATGCGCATGGTGGCTCCTCGGCATGGCTCCTCTAGGGGCGCCCCGGCGCGGCGCTCCCGGCGTAGAAGGCGCCGATGCTCTCCACCACGTAGTGCAGCTGCGCCGGGGTGAGCTCGGGATAGATCGGCAGCGCCAGCGTCTCGCGCGCGGCGCGCTCGGACTCGGGGAAGTCCCCCTCGGCATGGCCGAGATACGCGAAGCACTGCTGCCGGTGCAGCGGGATCGGATAGTAGATCTCGGTGCCGACGCCGGCGGCGGCGAGGTGCTCGCGGAGCTCATCGCGCCGGCGCACCCGGATCACGTACTGGTTGTAGATGTGGTGAAAGCCCGGCAGGGCGATCGGGGGGATCACGTCGGACCCGAGCGCCGCGCGCGCGAAGGCCTCCGCGTAGATGCGGGCGTTCTCGGCCCGCCGGCGCGACCACTCATCGAGGTAATCGAGCTTCACGTTGAGCACCGCCGCCTGCAGCTCATCGAGGCGGAAATTGCCCCCGATGAACGCGTGGTGGTATTTCGGCTTTCCGCCATGCACGCGCAGCACCTCCATGTGCTCGGCGAGCGCCTCATCCTGCGTCACGCACAGGCCCGCATCGCCGAAGGCACCGAGGTTCTTGGTCGGAAAGAACGAGAAGCAGCCGATGTCCCCGAGGCTGCCGGCCTGATGCGCCCCGGCATCGCGGGCGCCGATCGCCTGGGCGGCATCCTCGATGACCCGCAGCCCCGACTCGCGCGCCAGCGCAAGCAGCGGCTCCATGGGGCAGACCTGGCCGTACAGGTGCACCGGCATCAGGGCCTTGACCCGCGTGCCGCTCGCGCGGTGCACCAGCGCCCCGCCGCGCCGCTCGCACTGCTGCTCGAGGAACTCGCGCACCGCGTGCGCCGAGAGGTTGAACGTGTCGGGCTCGATATCGCAGAAGAGCGGCCGGGCGCCGGTGCGCGCGATGGTGCCCGCGGTGGCGAAGAAGGTGTACGGGGAGGTGATGACCGAATCGCCCGGGCCGATGCCGAGGGCCATCAGGGCGAGCAGCAGCGCGTCGGTCCCGGAGGACACCCCCACGCCGCGCCGGCATTGGCTGTAGGCGGCGATGCGCGCCTCAAGCGTCCGCACCTCGGGGCCGAGGATGAACTGCTGGCTGGCGCAGACCGCCTCGATCACCGCCCGCACCCGCGGGGCGATGGCCTCATACTGAGGCTTAAGATCAAGCAGCGGCACGCGCAGGGCGGGCGTCGGGGGCTTTTCGGTCACGGGCGGTTCCTTCGTGCAAACGGCTATTTTAACCCCCGGGCGCGGGCCGCGGCGGGACGGGCACGCCGGCCGGTCTCAGGAGCCGCGCTCGACGGGCGCCGCAGAAGGCCAGAGGCACTTCCCGCCGCTCGCCTGGCCGATCACCGCGAGCATCTGCTCGTGCTGGCGCCGCTCGGCCTCGCTCGCGGGCAGCACCTTCAGCGGCCCGGCCGGGCGCACCGGCTGCTCGGCGACCGGCCCGGTCTGGCGCTCGCGCGCGGCCAGCTGCAGCGCCGCCTGGCCGCCGGTCATCGCCAGATAGACCTCCGCGAGGATGCGCGCATCGAGCAGCGCGCCGTGCAGCTCGCGGCGCGTGTTGTCCACGTTGTAGCGCTTGCACAGCGCATCGAGGCTGTTGCGCTGCCCCGGGTGCATCTCGCGCGCCAGCGCCAGCGTATCGAGCACCGGGCAGCGCTCGGCGAGCCGCAGCGAGCGTCCCGAGCGCCCGAGCTCCGCATCGAGAAAGCCCACGTCGAACGCGGCGTTGTGCGCCACGATCTCGGCGCCCTCGAGGAACTCGAGCAGCGCATCGGCGATCTCGGCGAAGCGCGGCTGATCGGCGAGGGACTCGCGCGAGATGCCGTGCACGGCGAGCGCCGCGGCGTCGATGTCGCGCTCGGGATTGAGGTAGCGGTGGAAGGTGCGCCCGGTGATGCGCCGGTTGAGCAGCTCGAGGCAGCCGATTTCGATGATGCGGTGCCCGTGCGCGGGCTCCAGGCCCGTGGTTTCGGTATCGAGAACGATCTGTCGCATAGGCGGCAGTGTACGCGCTAGCCGGGCCGGCCGGCCCCCGCGCGCGCGAGCGCATCGATCGCCGCATTGGCCAGGCGGTCGGCCCGCTCGTTGCCGGGGATGCCGGCATGCCCCGGCACCCAGTGCCACTCGATGCGGTGGGCGCTGGCGAGCGCCTCGAGCCGCTGCCAGAGGTCCTGGTTCTTCACCGGCTTGCGGTCGGCGGTGCGCCAGCCCTTGGCCTTCCAGGCCGCCAGCCACTCGGTGATGCCGCGGCGCACGTACTGCGAGTCCGTGTAGAGCCGCGCGCGCACGGGGCGCTTGAGCGCCTCGAGGGCCGCGATCACGGCCATGAGCTCCATGCGGTTGTTGGTGGTGAGCGGCTCGGCGCCCGAGAGCGTCCGCTCCCGCTCCCCGAGGATCAGCAGCACCCCCCAGCCGCCCGGTCCCGGATTGCCGCGGCAGGCCCCATCGGTATAGATCTCGACCGTGCCGGGCGCGACGGGGCGCGGCTCGTGCGCGCTCATGGCGAGCGCCGCACGCCGTGGCGCACCGGCGGGGCGGGGTTGACCAGGCCCCCGAGCATCGCCTTGCGCAGCCGCGGGCGCATCGGGGTGAGGGTGTAGACCTGTTTGCGCGCCTTGAGCAGATAGGCCCCCGCCGGGAGTGGGAAGGTGAGCCCGCGCCTGAGCAGCCGGTCGGCCCCCTCGCCCTCGGCAAGCCCGCCGGCCCAGGGGTTGCGATACAGGTAGCGCCGCGCGGCGAACACCTCATAGCCGAGCAGCGCCAGCCACTCGCGCAAGCGCCGCTCCGACAGCACGCGGCGCAGGCCGGGCGGAAAGCCGCTGCGCGAGAGGCGCGCGCGCTGCCCCCAGAGACTCCAGGGCTGAAAGCCGAGCACCACCAGGTGCCCCTCCCCGACCAGCACACGGTCGGTCTCGCGCACGATGGCGTAGGGGTCGCTCGCGAACTCCAGCGTGTGCGGCATCAACACCGCATCGATCGAGTCCCCGAGCACGGGCAGTTGGCTCGGGCGCCCGAGAATGTCGGCCGCGCACGACAGGCCGGGGCGGGCGAGGATGGCGCGGTGGCGGGTGCGGCACGCCCCCAACAGCTGTCGGCCCTCGCCCCATGCGCCGACTTGCAGGCATTCCCAGCCGAAAACATCGTCGAGCGCCTCGGCCACAATCAGCGTTTCGGCGGCAATCAGCGCGCGCCCCGCCGGGCTGTCCCACCAGCGCCTGAGCGCCTGCGCCGCCTCGGATTGCGCGGAACTGTGAGTTTGTCCCATCAGGGGCTAGCCATCCTGTGATATGAGAAGGTACATTTCGCGCTGAATGCGATTATTGTAATGTCCCGCCGGCCTCCCCCGAAGTGCCGGCACGGGTGGAACTTAACACGCGGCAGAGAGGGTCGGGAATTGGCGACTTCAGCGAGCTGGGCGCGATGCGCCCTGGGTCTCCTCGGTGTTCTGGCACTGGCAGCCTGCGCCACGCGCGCGCCGGTGCATCCGGTCATCGCCGCGCGAGTGGTGCCGCGCGCGGCCGCAATCACCCCCAAGCCGCAGCCGACTGCGCTGCCGCAGGCCGCGGCGCCGGCGCCGGCGCCGGCGCCCGT
>JAJYLP010000089.1 GCA_021787615.1 Pseudomonadota bacterium | reverse complement strand
CGAGCCCGCATACCGCTCCAACCAGCGCCAAAGTCAAAGCGGCCAAACCCGCGAAGCGTGTCGTCATCGTCTTCTCCGGTTGTCTAACTGAATTGGACTGTGCCTGCCGCCGTTGGTTCACGGATGGGCAAGCATATCGAGGATGCGCGTCGCCCCGAGATTGTCGTCGCTGACCGCAATATCGTGGGCGGTCTCGCCCGCCGCCGATTTCATGCGCGCATCCGCGCCCGCCTGGATGAGCAGGCCGATCATGGGGGAATTATCATGCGCGGCCGCGATCATGAGCGCGGTCACCCCCTGGGAGTCGGCGGCGTTGACGTTCGCTTTGTGGGCGATCAATGCGCGCGCAATGCTCATCGGCCCGTGCACCTGCACGAACCGGAGCCGGCTGCCCATCGGCCGCGGCCGATCGCTCGCGACGATCATGAGCGGCGTCAGCCGGTACTTGCTGCCGGGGGCGTTCACGTTCACGCCCGCCTTGATCAGAGCGTAGGCGGCATCAAACTGCTGCTCCTCTATCGCGAGCGTCAGCAGCGTATAGCCGCGCGGCGCCGCTATCGCGGGGTTCGCGCCGCGGGCCAGCAGGAATCGGATCGCCGGCGCCCGGTTGCGCAGCACCGCCCCATAGAGCGGCCTCGACCCCCCGGCGTCGGGCAGATTGACGTTCGCCCCATGCTCGACCAGCAGCTGCATCATCGGAACGCACCCGGCGCGCGCCGCGGTCATGAGCGGCGAGTTGCCGAGATTGGTCAACTTGTTGACATCAGCGCCCTTGCTGATCAGGTAGGCGGCGCGCGAGACGTCATTGGCGAGCACCGCGTCGTAGAGCTCCTTGTTGACGTTCGATCCTTCCGCCAACCAGCGGTTGACCTGTGCGCGCGAGACGGTCCAGTGGGTAGGCTTCGCGCCGCTGTCGTCCACGGAGTGCGCCACCATGTAGCTGCCGTGCGCCGGCAGATTGCCGGCAATCAGGCAGTTGGGGCACTCCACCAGCGGCACGCCGTACTCGCGCAGGATCCTGTCAATCGCGGCGCGGTTCGCCTTGAGCGCATCATTCAGCGCATACCTCAGCACCACGGCTCTCGGCTGCACGCCGATGGCGAGGCTGAATTCCATCGGCACCGAATTGTCCATGAGATTGGTCGGCTGGATGGTGATCGGCTCGTGCTTCATGGTCTTCAGCCAGCCGGCCATGGGCCCCCACGCGCCCACCACATCGAGCTTGCCCTGCGCCACTTCCTGCACCTGACGCCAGGGCTGGTGCGCCGGATTCCATGCCGTGTCGTTGTACACGGTCCAGACTTTCACGTTCTTGTAGACGCCATGGTTCTGCAGCGCCTGGCGCAATGCCGAGATCTGGAACACCCCGAGCCGCAGTCTCTTCAGCGCCGGGTCGCTCAGGCTCTTGATCGCGAGGTGCTCATCGTTGCGCCACACGAGCACGTAGGTCGTGCGGTACAGCGGCATCGTCGGCAGCATCCCCGCCGCGTGCACGGGCATGTCCATCAGCAGGTCGCATTCGTCACTGGTGCCGAACGCCTGACCAACGATGTCTGTCGTGTAGGCGCGCCAGTAGTACCTCAGCCTGGCGTGCATCGCCGTGGCGAGAACCTCGAGAATCTTGTTCTCGTATCCCTGCCCTTTCTCATCGGAGAGCGGCATGTTGCCCGGGTCCGCGCACACGCGCAGCACGCGGAAATGGGCGGTGAGCGCGGCCTGTTTGGCCGCATCCTTCTCCGCCTGATCGAGCTGGTTGAAATCTTTGCCGGCCCAGGGTCCCACAAGACCGGACGAACTCGCCGCCGACTGGGCAGCGGCGCTTTCAGTAAATGCGGGCGAAACGACAACGGCGGTGATCAGAAGCACGGCCGCCGACAACGCGCAGCGGCCAACTCTTGGCATTGCAGACATCGCGTATCCCGTCGAAGAGGATCAGCCGGCCCCCCAACCCCTCCGTCCCGCGCCGGAAGGGGAAGGAAGTATGGCACCCCGCGGAAGCGCCCGCTGCCGCGGGGTGCCCAGCTTCAGACTATCACATTCCTTCAGAGCCCTTCGGCAGGCTGAAGGTGTACAGCGTGCCGCCCTGAGGAATCAGGTTCAGGTGCGTAGCCTTGGCCATTGCCGTGGCTCCGATTGCACCGTACTTGTCGTTCAGATCGAGGCCCGCCGTCACCGGCAGTCCGATCCAGCCGCCGATGCCGGCAAAGATCGACACGAACTGGCGTCCGTCGACCGCCCAGCTGATCGGATTGCCGATGATGCCCGACCCGAGCTTGCGCTCCCAGAGGATCTTGCCGGTCTTGGCATCGACTGCCCGGAAATACCCGCCCAGGTCGCCGTAGAACACCAGACCACCGTTGGTGTTCAGCGTGCCGCTCCAGTTCGGGTACTTGTCCGGGATATTCCACAGCGTCTGCCCCGTCACCACGTTGTATGCCTTCAGCCGGCCCGCGATGCCCGGCTTGTGCTCATACATGTAGACGTTGGCAAAGACGTAGACCAGACCCTGTTGAATGTCGGTACGCGGCTGCGGCGTATCCTGCATGCACCAGTTGTTGGTCGGGACAAAGAACACCTCCGGGTCCGCTGGATTGACGGACGCCGGCTGCTGGTCCTTGCCGCCCATCGCCGAGGGGCAGGCCTGGGCCATCTGGTTGACCAGCAGCGGTGAGTGCGCGTAAACCTTGACGGGGCGGCCCGTATGCAGGTTCACCTTCTCCGCCCAGTTCACGTAGACGAACTTATGCGCCTCCAGCAGCGTGCCGGTCCGCCGATTCCAGACGTAGGCGAAGCCGTTGCGATCGAACTGGACCAGCGTCCTCTGCATCCTGCCGTCGATCTTCATGTTGACCAGGATCGGCTCGTTGACGCCATCATAGTCCCACTGATCGAACGGGGTCATCTGCATCGCCCAGACCACCTTGCCCGTCACGACGCTGCGGGCAAACATGGTCATCGACCACTTGTTGTCCCATTTGCCGTCGTTGCAGGCCTCCTGCGTAGGCGGATTGGCGCCGCAGCGATACGAGGGGCTCCAGAGGCCGGGATTGCCCGATCCGTAGTAGAAGAGCTTCAGCTGCGGGTCATAGCTGTACCATGCCCACGCCGCTCCGCCGCCGCGCTTCCACTCGTCACCGGGATAGGTCAGTCCGAGCTTATGCCCGTAAGTGCCGTACTGCGGATTCCACTTGTTCGTCGCGGGCGTAAACCCGACCTGAGCGTCGGTGCCGTTGTCCCAGTACCTCCACAGCAGCTTGCCGGTCTGCAGATCATAGGCCTTGATCTCGCCGCGCGCCGCAAACTCATCACCACCGAAGCCGACGATCACCTTCCCGTCGGCGATCAGGGGCGCGTTGGTCACGGTCTGGCCTTTGGCGGGCCAGGCATGCTTGACCTCCCAATCGACCTTGCCGGTCCTGGCGTCGAGCGCGATCAGGTAGCCATCGAGGGTGTTGAAGAGAACCTTGCCGTCGGCATAGTTCAGACCGCGATTGACCGTATCGCAACAGGCGCGCGCCACGGCCGACAGATCGCGGCCGGTCTTCTTCACGTAGTTCCAGACCTCGACGGGATGATCCGGATGCGTCAGGTTCAATGCCTGAACGATGTTCGGCCAGCCGCTGACGAAGTACATCATCGGCGTGCCGCCGACGTCGACGACGATCGGCTGCCCTTCCTGGCCGCGCAGCGTGCCCAGGGACTGCGCCCAGGCCATCTGCAGGTGCTGCACGTTGTGGGTATTGATCTGCGACAGATCGCTATGCCGGTCGAGCGCGAAGTTCTGGCCCATGGCCGGCCAGAGATCCGGGTTTGCGCTCATTTTCATGATCTGCGCATCCGATCCTGACCCGGCTTGGGCAACCGAAGCCGCTCCGCAGGCTACGATACCCGCCGCCAAGAGGATCGATGCCGGCGCCACTAGCCAGCGCCAATTTGGGAATTTCATATGTCCCCCTTTTGTGAGAACGAGATCGCTGCCGGCTTGGCGAGCGCGCTCGCCTTGGCGGCCAAGGATCGGAACTGATAACTCATACTCCCCTCCAAATTATTGGTCTTTCGGAAATACGATCGATTCCGCGCTCCTCCACCGCGTCCGGAGCGGAAAGTGTTTGCAGCGCATCTCGGGCACGGTTGCGCTGCCCGACGCTATCAATACACCCGCGGCCAGCGCCCTGCAATGCAAACCGGGGGTCAACGCGCCGGCTTTTTGACAGGTGCCGGGAGCGTCGCAAGAGTGTGTCGACAATGGAACGTTTTGTCTCCTCAGGCGGACCGAGAGCCCGGCGACATCAGTCGGCGGTCGGGCCGCTCCGCGCCGATATTCCCTGGCTGCGCGCACCGCGCGCTCCTGCTCATCAGCACTGCAGCGCGATCGCAGACCACCGTGGACCGCTGTGCGCTGCAACTCGAACGTAGACCCGCTCCAAACGCCGTCGTGCCTGCGGCTGTGCCAGAGCGCTTTCGGCGCACGCAGCGTCGAGCATCGGATTGGTCCACGCGGTCATGACATGACCGCAGACGATCATGACATCCAGCAGGCCGCCTCAGCCCGCCTGCCGAGCGCGCCGCCGGCACCGCGCCTGTGCCAGAGCCAAGCGTCAGGGAGAACGAACTGCAGCGACCGCGGGTCCTGCGGCCGAGCGCAGCGCCCGGGGCGACCACCGGCCCATCGCATACCCAGCGCATGCGCGAGCGGCGCAGCGCGCGGCCGATCGGGCGCAAGCGTACGCAATGCCCGGCGCGCCGATACGGCAAGCGCGACAGGGCGCCCTCATGGCGCCCTTGCGGCGTCTCCGTGCGCCAAATCCAGCGATCAGACCCGGCCTGAACGCCACGGCTCGCTGACCGAGGTCGCCGAGCCGGCGAAGCCCTCGGTGACCCGGCGAGAGCGGACCCCTCGGTCTATTCCGTCGCCCGCAGCAGCCTCGGGCGCCGCGCGAGCGAATCCACTCGGGTCCGCCGCACACCGGCTGCGTTATCGCTCACGCCGCCAGCGTTCCCTTCTGCTTGGCCGTGTGGGTCGCGATCGCATCCATCAGCGCCGGCGAGAGGCTGTCATAGGGCTCGAGTCCGAGCTCCTTCAGGCGCGCGCGCACCTCGCCCATGCGAGCCGGCGGAAATCCCGACTCGATGATGGAGGAGACGAACGCGGCGAATTCCGGGGCCGCCCAGCCGCTTTCCTGCAGCAGCTCCGGATGCACGAAATCGAATCCGTGGAACGCGTGATCCTTGTTCTCGATGCGCCCGTACATGTGCACGCCGCAGCCGGTGCAGGCATGGCGTTGGATGACGGCGCTCGCATCGACGACTTTCAGCTTCTGCGCGTTGGCGATGACGCTCAGCTTGTCGCGCGGCACCACCGCTACCAGGGAGAACAGCGCGCCCTTGGGCTTCCAGCATTTCGTGCAGCCGCAGACGTGATCGAATGCAACGTTGGCGCCGATGCGCACCTTCACAGGATCGGTGGCGCAGCGGCACACCAGCGTGCCGCCCGCGAAATCCGCTCTGCCGGGCTTGACGCCGTGGTCGACCGCCGGATGAATCGAGATAGCCATGTTGTATTCCTCTCGAGTTGTTTGTGTACAGGCCTTCAGAAGGTCACGACCGAGCGGATCGACTCGCCGCGGTGCATCAGGTCGAACGCCTCGTTGATGCGCTCGACGGGCATCACGTGCGTAATCAGCTCATCGATGCGGATCTTGTGATCCATGTACCAGTCGACGATCTTCGGCACATCGGTGCGGCCGCGCGCCCCGCCAAACGCCGTGCCTTTCCACACCCGCCCGGTCACCAGCTGGAACGGCCGGGTCTTGATCTCCTGTCCCGCGCCGGCCACGCCGATGACCACCGACACGCCCCAGCCGCGATGGCAGCACTCCAGCGCCTGGCGCATCAGATCGACGTTGCCCACGCACTCAAAGCTGTAATCCGCTCCCCCATCGGTCAGGGCCACAAGATGCGCCACCAGGTCCTCCTTGATCTCGCGCGGGTTGACAAAGTGCGTCATCCCGAAGCGCTCCGCCAGCGCCTTGCGCTTGGGGTTCACATCCACGCCAATGATCTTGTTCGCACCCACCAGGTGCGCCCCTTGAATCACATTCAGCCCGATCCCGCCGAGCCCGAAGACCACCACGTTCGCGCCGGGCTCCACTTTCGCGGTGTTGATCACCGCTCCCACCCCCGTCGTCACCCCGCAGCCGATGTAGCACACCTTCTCAAACGGGGCGTCCTCGCGGATCTTCGCCACCGCGATCTCCGGCAGCACCGTGTAGTTCGAGAACGTCGAGCAGCCCATGTAGTGGTGCACCATGCGCCCCTCGAGCGAGAAGCGGCTCGTGCCATCGGGCATCAGCCCCTTGCCCTGCGTGGCGCGGATCGCAGTGCACAGATTGGTCTTGCGCGAGAGGCAGGATTTGCACTGCCGGCACTCCGGCGTGTACAGCGGAATCACATGGTCACCTTTTTTTACCGAGGTGACCCCGGGGCCGACGTCCACCACCACCCCGGCTCCCTCGTGCCCCAATATCACCGGGAACAGACCCTCCGGATCGGCCCCCGAGCGGGTGAACTCGTCCGTATGGCAGACCCCGCTCGCCTTGATCTCCACCAGCACCTCCCCGGCCTTGGGGCCCTCGAGGTCCACGGTCACCACTTCAAGCGGTTTGCCTGCTTCATAGGCAATGGCGGCTTTTGATTTCATGACGATGCTCGCGTGTTTCGGGGCCCGATGGGCCAGGGGGCGGAGTCTACGCGGGCGGGAAAGGCAAATTGCCATCCGAGGCGCGCCAGATGCACCCCTGAGGCGGCACTGTCCCGATTCGGAACACTATTGGGGTAAGCTGTGCCAAAGTTGACCCTTGTGCGTTGCGGGACGCCGTGGCTGGCGCATAATCCCGCAGCGACGGCTGAAGGGGGGCAAGTTATGCTGCGCGCAACCGATAACCGCCACCGTCACTCGCTGGCAGCGCCGCGCAATTCGCTGCGGCACGAGGAGTCAGACGCCCCGGAGTACATCCGCCGCTCCTGGCTGCGCTGCCTGAACCAGTACCACCTCGACCCCCAATCCGAGCGCGAGCCGTACGTTCTGCCCCGCCAGGAGCGTCTGCAGCGCAAGGAGAGCAACCGCGATCTGCTGGCGCTCGCGGATGCCGAGATGGCTCACCTGTACCACCAGCTCGCCGGCTCGGGCCACTCGATCATTCTCACCGACCGCGACGGCGTGCTGCTCGATTACTACGGGGATTTCAGCTTCCGCAACGCCGCCTTCCGCACCGGGCTGGTGCTCGGGGCCATGTGGGACGAGCAGCACGGCGGCACCAACGGCATGGGCACCTGCCTCGTGGAGCGCACGCCGCTGATCGTGCACCGCGAGCAGCACTTCTTCGCGCGCAACAGCGGCCTCACCTGCTGCGCCGCTCCGATCGTCGATCATCGCGGCGAGCTGATCGCGGTGCTCGATGCCTCAGGCGAGTCCGACCGCGCCCAGCAGCACACGCTGGTGCTGGTCAACATGGCCGCGCAGATGATCGAGAACCGGCTGTTCCTGCATCACTTCCGCGACGCGTTCGTGGTGCGTTTCCACAGCCGCCCAGAGCTGCTCGGCACCTGGGGCGAGGGCATCATCGCCCTCGATGGCGCCGGCAGCATCACCGCGCTCGACCGCAACGCGCTGTTCCAGCTCGGCCTGCAGCGCTCCGCCGAGCTGATCGGCGCCCCGCTCGAGCGGGTATTCACCGTCTCGCTCTCCGCGCTGCTGGCGCGCAGCCAGCGCAAGTCCTTCCACCCCCTGACGCTCTACGATGCCCGCCACGGCGGGCGGGTGTTCGCCATCGCGCAGGCCCCGCAGACCAAGCGTGGCGGCAAGCCGCGCGGCGCGCAGAGCTCGGCACCGGCGCATCTTGACCCGAACCGCGGGCCGCTCGAGGAGCTCGACTTCGGCGACCCGGTCATGGCCCGCAACATCCAGGCCACCCGCCGCACGCTCTCGCGCGACATCCCCATCCTGCTGATCGGGGAGTCGGGAACCGGCAAGGAATGCTTCGCGCGGGCGTTGCACGCCTCGAGCGAGCGGGCGGAAAAGCCGTTCGTCACGGTGCATTGCGGCTCCGTGAGCGAGACGCAGCCGGCCTCTGAGCCGCCTGCCGCCGGCGCACCACCTGCGGGCGCGACGGCCGAGCAGATCCACGCCCGCATCCTGCAGGCCAATGGCGGCACGCTGTTCCTCGACGATGTCGGCGAGCTGCCGCCGGCTCTGCAGACGCAGCTGCTGCACGTGATCGAGGAGCGCACGCTGCCGGCCACCGCGGCCAAGGAGGCCGAGCGCATCGATGTGCAGCTGGTCAGCGCCACCCGACGCGATCTGCACGACAAGGTGCAGCGCAGTGAGTTGCGCGAAGACCTCTTTTACCGGCTGCAGGGCCTGGTGCTCACGTTGCCGCCGCTGCGCGAGCGCAAGGACAAGGCGGCCGTGATCCGCCACATCTTTGCCCAGGAGTGCGCTGCGACGCCCGCCGTCACCATGGGTGAGGACATGGTCGATGCGCTCAAGGCGTACAGCTGGCCGGGCAACATCCGCCAGTTGCGCAACGTGCTGCGCGGCATGATCGCCATGCGCTCGAGCAACCAGCTCGACGCGGGCTGTCTGCCGGCCGAATACGGGGCCGGTGAAGTGCACGCGGACGATGCGCTGCCCGAGGAAGCCAAGAGCTTAAATCCCCTCGAACGGGCCGAGCGCAGCGCGCTGCTGCACGAAATCGAACTGTACCAGGGCAATCTCAGCCGCGTCGCGCACTCCCTCGGCATCGGGCGCAACACGCTGTATCGCAATCTGCGCCGACTGCGCATCACGCTGCCAGTGAGGCGCTGAGGCACGCGCCGCGGGCCGATCTAACGCAGACCCGCCGCGCGGCAGGTCTCCAGCGCAATGCCGTGACGCTTCATCTTGCGGTACAGGGTATTGCGGCTGACCCCGAGATCGGCTGCGGCCCGGCTCATATTGCCGCCGTTGACGTCGATGACGCGCAGCAGCGTTGCCCGCTCGGCGGTCAGCAGAAGCTCCTTGCGGCCCTCCGGCGAGAGCCGGCCGACGGCGCCCGGCACGACCGATACGACCGCGGCCCCGCGCCTGGCGGCGCCGATCTGCCCGGGCAGGTCGCTCAGGCGAATCACCCCGCCATCGCAGATGGCGAGCGCGGTGCGGATCACATTGCGCAGCTCGCGGACGTTGCCCGGCCAGGAGTAATCGAGCAGACATTCGAGCGCCTCGCGTTCGACGCGCGTCGCCCCGTGCAGGCGCGTTTCCGCTGCGAGCGTCAGCTGGATGACGCGTACCTTGTCAGCCCGCTCGGCAAGCGCCGGCAGCTCGAGCGTCAGCCCATTCAGCCGGTAATACAGATCCTCGCGGAACGCCCCGCGCGCAATCATCTCGCGCAGGTCGCGGTGCGATGCAGCGAGCACGTGCAGCTCCACCGCGCATGCGCTGTCGCTGCCGAGCGGGATGATCTGGTGCTCCTCGAGCACGCGCAGCAGGCGGCTCTGCAGCGCAAGCGGCATGTCGCCGATCTCATCGAGAAACAGCGTGCCCCCCGAGGACTGCGCGATGCGTCCGCGCAGGCCTTCGCGGCGCGCACCGGTAAATGCCCCGGGACGATAGCCGAACAGCTCGCTCTCGATGAGCGTCTCGGGGATGGCTGCGCAGTTGACCGCGACGAACGGCCGCCCCGCGCGCCGGCTGATCAGATGCATGGCGCGCGCGAACGCCTCCTTGCCCGAACCCGTCGGACCCTGGATCAGAACCGGGATGTCGGTGTCAGCGATGCGGTAGGCGCAACGCACGTTGCGCAGCATCCGCGGGTCCTCACCCGCCAGATCCTCCAATGTCAGGCACGATCCGCCCAGCACGGACTCGCACCCCGCGTAAACCTCGGGCGGCTCGACAGCGATCGGATCAGGCGTATTCTCTGTTGCGTTCATCATACGTCCCCCCCCTCTGTCACGTCGGCGCTGCGCCAGGTGTGTCATCTCTCGGCGTGACAGTGTCACGCATTGAAACACCGGCGCGCGCACACTGCCCGCTTATCGACGCCCTAGTGTGCCCGGGGAGACCTTCCGGCGGCTGGGGGAAACGCGCCTGGGCAGCATTCGGCGGCGCCTGATGTTCCGGAAGCGTGACACAGTGTACCGTCCACCGATGCGGCGAGCAGGCCCCGGCGAATTGGCGCATTCCGATGTGTCCCATGCGCAACGGCCGCCGCAGCCCGAAGCGATGGCACGGCAATTGCTATCTGATCGATCAGCAAAAACGCACATCGGGGGGCCGTACATGATATTCCGCAAAGCCACTGTCCTTGCCGCCGTCATGGGTGCCGCGCTTTGCGCGCCTGCGGCCCATGCCATCAGCGTCAAGGCCGGAAAATGGAAGCTGTCGTTCAACGGAAACGTCAACGCGCATTACATCTATTCGCAGTGCGAGAAACATCCGTCGGTGGTGAACGGCGGTCTGGCCTGTGTGGCGGCCAATAGCTCCTCCTCGGTCTCAAACGGCCTGCTGCCGGCAGCGCTCACCATCGGCGGATCCACCGTCCAGAACGGCTACGACATCGCGTTCACTTTCGGCCTGTACCCGGGCATCAGCACCAACGACGGCGGCAGCCCGAATCTTCAGGTCGGCAGCGGCAACTACGGCCACACCGCCCTCGGCACCGCCGGACTCGATGTCCGTCAGGCGTTCCTCACGGTGGGCAACAAGGAGTTCGGCACCATCATGGCCGGGCGCAACATCGGCCTGTTCGCCTCCGATGCGATCCTGAACGACATGACCCTGCTCGGGGTGGGCGCCGGCAACGGCAACTACGCCGCGCCGGCCAATACCTCGCTCGGCTCGATCGGACTGGGCTACATCTACACCGACTGGCTCGCACAGATCAATTACACGACCCCGACCGTGAGCGGCGCCAACCTGACCGTGGGTATCTTTGACCCCCTGAACACCCTCGGGCAGGTGCCGGCCAACCACTCCACTCCCGGATTTCAGGCCAAGGCCACCTATACCATCGGCAACCTGTATCTGTCGGCGAGCGGTCTGTACCAGCGCCAGCGCCTCGACTGCGCCGATCCGTCGCTCAACTTCGCCGCCTGCTCCGCAGGCGCGAGCTACCTGCAGTACAGCAGCGCCGCGATTGATCTCGGCGGCAAGTACACCGCGGGCCCCTTCCAGTTCATGGGCTGGTACTACCGCGGCAGCGGCGTGGGCACGACCGGCCTTTTCGTGCTGTCGAACGACTCGTTCGGCCATCCGCGCGCCTCCGAAGGCTTCATCGCGCAGGTGACCTACACGTACGGCCAGACGAAGTACGGCATCAACTATGGCGAGAGCAAGCTCGATCCGACCAGCCTGGATCGCGCCAACGGCCTGCTCGTGGAGATGAACAACAAATGGACCGCGGGCGTCTACCACCACCTCACCAAGGATCTGCTGCTCGTCGGAGAAGTCAGCCGGATTCAGTCGACCAATGACGCGGATCAGAAGAATTCGAGCTGGAACATCAACGCCGGCCTGTTCTTGAGCTTCTAAACACGGCTCGGCGCTTTCGTGCCGGTGGCCCGCGCAAGCGGTCCACCGGCCGCGTCTTGTGACCGTTACGTCTCGATGAGCCCGTGACGGATCGCCAGCAGCGTGAGCTCGGATTGATTGGAGACGCCGAGCTTGTGCTTGATGTTGTATAGATGCGTGCCGATGGTCGAGGCTGCAAGCCGCAGATCCTCGGCGATGCGCTGCACGGACTCGCCGCGGGCGAGGCGCATGAACACCTCGAACTCCCGCTCCGAGAGCCGCTCGGCCGGCGAATGCCCGCCTTCCACGTCAGTAAGTGCCAGCCGCTGCGCCACGCCCGGATCGATGTAATGCTTGCCCGCGGCAATGCTCGTGATCGCCTCGAGCAGCGCCTCCGGGGCGCTGCGCTTGGAGAGGAACCCATACGCCCCCTCGCGCAGGGCCCGCCGCGCGTGCACCGGGTCGTCATGCGCGGACAGGGCGAGCACGCGGGCCTGGGGTTGGTGCGCGCGGATCCGCCGCAGGGCCTCGATGCCGCCCATGCCGGGCATGGCGACGTCCATCACGGTCACGTCCGGGTTCAGTTCGAGATGGCGCTGGCAAGCGGCCTCACCGCAATCGGCCTCGCCCACCACCTCGACCTGGGCGCTCGCCTGCAGCAGCAGCCGAAAGCCCGTGCGCACCACGGCGTGATCGTCGACGAGCAGTACGCGGATCATGCGGGCTCAGGCTGCCCGTCGAGGGGAATCACTGCCGCGAGCAGCACGCCCCCGTGCCCGCTGTTGCCGACCTGGAAGCGGCCCCCAAGCTGTTCAATCCGCTCCTTCAGACCGCGCAGTCCGAAATGGCCGGGCCGCGTCCACTCCTGCGGCAGCCCCCTGCCGTCGTCGGTCACACGCACCGACAGGCTGCGCGCATCGGCGCGCAGCTCAGCTTCGATGCGCGAGGCGTTGGCGTGGCGCAGTGCATTGATGAGCCCTTCCTGCACAAAGCGATAGGCCGCCAGCGTCACAGTGGGTCCGAGATCGACCCGCAGGTCATGCCGCAGCGACACCGTGACCGACCCGTGCCGCTTCTGCAAATCCTGCGCGAGGCTCTCGAGAGTCTCGCCGAGGCCCAGCGTGTCGAGTGTCAGGGGTGAGAGACGCGGGATGAGCCCGTGCATGGCGTCGTAGAGCGCTGCGGCCTCCTGAGAGATCAGCCGGGCGGCCTCCTGCATCGCCGGCTCCTCGGTGCGCGTGCTGATCGCCTGCGCCAGGCTGCGGATGGCGGTGACCGACTGGCCGAACTCGTCGTGCAGCTCGTGCGCGATCAGGCGCCGCTCTTCCTCCAGGCGCTGCTCGACCAGCCGGGACATCTCGCGGCGCTCCTCCAAACGCGCCTCGGCTTCCCGTGCCTTGCGTTCGGCCGCCACAGTGTGCCCGATCGCCTGCGCCATGCGGTTGAAGGCTGCGCCCATCGCCTGCGCCTCGAGTCCGCCGAGCGCCGGCAGACGATAGTCGAGTTCGCCCCGCTTGAGCCGCTCCAGGCCCTGCACAATGATCGGAAAGGGCGCAAGCGCGCGCTCGATGATCCAGAAGGCCACGCCGTTGGCCACGATCAGCAGCACGGCGGTCAGGGCGAGCAGCCGGGTAATCTCCTCCCAGCCGTCGAGAATCGCCCGGGACACCTGCGCGCGGACCACGAGTTCGAGATTGTCCGGCATCACGAAGGTATAACGGGGAAGATGCGGCGCGAGCAGATGCGAGAACCACTGCGGCGCGTACTGACCCGCCTTGTACGTCGGGGGCGGGGAGTGGTAGAGGACCGGGCCGTGCAGGTAGTGCAGGGTGATGCCGTTCGATCGCACGTGACCGAGCTGCTCGAGGAAGCGCAGCACCACCTGCGGCCCCCCGATACTCCAGTAGATGTTCGCAAGGCGCCCCAGAAACTGCATGGCGACCTGGTGCGAGGCCTCGATGTCCTCGCGCACCCGCGCACGCGTGGCGATCATCTGCGCGGTGATCAGCAGGACCACGAATACGGCCGTGAGGCCCGTCACCACCAGATGCAGACGTGTGCGCAGCTTCATAAATCCGCCCCAGCGCGAGCCCCGGAATGAGACGACCCCCAAGCCCATCCTAGCAGCAGCGCCCGCCGGGACTCATGAAAATCATGAGAGCGGAATCATCACGCGCTGCTTCCGCAATCACACCGGTCGGAGCGAGGATATAGCCGGGCAGCGCCGTCGGTGAGCCGAGCCCGCCCGCCCCGCAGCCGCCGGTACGATGCGTTGCGCACGCGCCGCAGCCTCCGGGCCGGTGTGAGTACCATCGGACACCGCGACGCGCATCGCTCGATCGCGCCCGCGGGCGCTTGACCGGACAGAACAGCTAGGACAACCATGCTCGGCACGCGTAGATCGACTCCGCAATCGCCTCACGGCATCGTCTCGGCGCGCCGCGCCTGCGCCTTGCTCGCCGTGCTCGCGGCATGCACCGCCAGTGCCGCGCCGGCGCG
>JAJYLP010000088.1 GCA_021787615.1 Pseudomonadota bacterium | reverse complement strand
GCTGCGGGAGAGGTTGAGCCGCCTTCGCACGATGGCCACCAGAACGTAAACCGACACGGCAATCCAGATTTGGGACTTCACGGCGTTCTCGGTAGTGCCGAAAAAGGCTTTGACGCGCAAATGCTGCTTGATCCAGCGAAAGAAGAGTTCCACCTGCCATCTGGCTTTGTACAGAGCACAGATGCTCAGCGCCGGCAGAGCGGTGTTGTTGGTGATGAACAGCAGTCGCTTGCCGGTCTCGGGATCCTTGTAGCGGATACCGCGCAGCGGCTGCGGGTAGTCCTTGGCAGACTGGTAGCCCTGCAGCAAGAGCGTCTGATCGAAGCGCACGCCCGTGGATCGATCGACGAGATGCGAGTATCGGCGCTGCGCGTCGATGTTCTTCCTCGCGCGCGTGACGAAGAAGCTGCCCGCCTGGTGCAGCCGATGCAGTCTTGCGAAATCGATGTAGCCGCGATCCATCACGTAGAACGCCCCGGCTTCCGGAATCAGCTGATCGAGGATGTTGACGTCGTGGAGCTTCCCGTCGCTGATGTGAATGAAGCTGGGGCTGTTGCCGCGCAGGTCCAGCAGCGTGTGCATTTTCACCGCGGCCGTGGTCGAGCGAAACGGCGCCCATGGGAACAGCGACAACGACAGATCGATCGTCGTGGAGCCCAGCGCGTAGGCGGTGTTCGCCAAATCGACCCCGAAAGGCTCCTCGGCATACCGCTTGCGAGCAATACCGATCAGACGCTGAGCGAAGTCGGCGTAGATGCGCCAATTGCGCGCGGCGTTCGCATTGGCGAGGGTATTGCGGGAGATCCGGCCCCGGATACCCATGTGGTAGAGCCGCTCGGCTGCTCGCAGTGGTCAGCTGAGTAGGAGTCCAATCGAACCAGAAATCACGACTCGTACACCCCTCCGTGGGGCACGATCCGTGGTCGGCTGCAGACAACACAAATACGCATGTTCCGGAGCCGGTCAATTCGCTATACGAATCCGTGCTGACCGAATGCCGCATCCGTCCCGTCATCTGGGAAGCGGTCCGGCGGCAACCGTTGCGTCGAACAGGCATGCCCGTGGTCGGGACACCAGGGCGACGCCAGACGGCGCGGAATCTGGATGGGAGGCGGGACATGAACGCAAAGCATGGTCTTCACGGATGGATCGTCGCCATCACGACGCTCGTGCTCGTCGTGTCACGTGCAGCGCTCGCCGACACTGCGAGCCATGACCTGCAAATCTATGCGGACGAGCTCTTCGGCGGCCGCCTCACGTCGATTCCGCTGACCGGCCGGTACGCTGTTCTGAACGACAATGCGACGTTCGGTGGCCGTTACCCGTACGGGCTGTCAAGGTGGTTTGCCGTGCGGCTCGAAGCCGGCTACAGCGCAGGGCGCGCCGCGCGGCTTGCGGTCGGCGATTCGAGCCTCGGGCGGACGACGGCAGATCTCGACATTCTGTTCAACCTCGCGCCGGCTCTGACCGTGGGCGGGCGGCGCGTGGTGCTCTACACCGAACTCGGCGTGGGATAGGCGTGGATCGATCTGCAGCACCCGCTGCTGGGCAGCACCGACAGCACTCCGGTGATGCTCGCGGACGCAACGATTACACAGCCAATATCGGTATGGGCGCCCGGTATTATCTGACGACGAACTTCTTCGTCGATTTCGATGCCCGTTACCGGTACGTCAGCGGTCTCGTCAATCGGTACCACTACGAACGCAATACGGCCGAGACGACCCTGGGCATCGGCTACGCATTCTGATGCTGCCCTCGGACGTGGGGCCGTCCGCGCGCCGGCAGAGGGTGCCGGCGCCCCGTGATGCGCGGCGCATATCGAGACCCAGTCCCGGCGATCAGGATCCGGCGCGCGCTTGGCGCGCAGCGACTACACCTCTGCTTGCTGGTCGGTGAGAAACCGGACGATCGCGACAACAAAGCTGAGCAGAACGGGGCCCATCACCAGGCCCAGTACTCCGAATGTGCTCACCCCGCCGATCGCGCCCACGAACACGGCAAGTGTCGATACGTTGGCGCGATGCGCCGTGAGAAACGGCCGGACCACATTCTCGACGAGCGCCAGGCCGGCGCCCCAGAACGCCAGGAATATCGCCATGCCCCAGTGCGCCTGGATCAGCAGATACAGCACTGCGGGCACGAGCACGGCGATTGCGCCGGCGGGCAGCAGAGCGGCAATCATCGCGACGACGCCGAAAACCAGCGGAGACGGAAGGCCCGCCAACGCGAATCCCGCGGCCACGAATAGCCCCTGAATAATCGCGGTAATCGTCGAGCCGTACACGACGGCCCGGGTGACGTCGCCGAGATACTTCAACAGAGGATCGCGACGGTCTGCAGCAAGGGGGACGAGCGCGATGCACTGCGCCACGAACCGCTCGCCGTCCCGCAGGAAGAAATACAGCAGGAACAGCATCATGAAGAAGCTGATCACGGTCCCGAAGAGGCTGAACGCAACGTTGCCGCTAGCGGATGCGGCCGACTTCAGCAATTCGGTGCTTGCCCCGGTGACCCAGGCGTGCACGTCGAGCGCAGGTATCGGCAGGTAGCGGGACAGCCAGTCGATTGTCGTCCCGACGAGAGGATATTGCCTGAGCTGGACGATCAGGGCCGGAAATCCGATGAACGGGTGCTGGTGCAGGTAACGAAGCAGCTCCATGGCTTGTTCAACGAAGACCACGGCCAGCACGGACAACGGCGCGAGGACGACGAACGGCGTTGCGACGGTGAGAATGCCGGCTGACAGCGCGCGCCGGCCTTTGAGGGTGCTGGCGAGCCGCTTGTGCAGCGGGTGCAGCATGAACGCGAGCACCGCAGCCCAGCCGAGGGCGTCCCGCAACGGCAGCAGGACCTGGAGCAACAGATATCCCAGGACTGCGGCGGCCACGACCGCGAACAGCCGGCGGTAGAAGGGCGATTCCGTCATAGCGACGACCGTGTTGCCCGCGGGCTCATTCCGCCTCCGGCACTGTCTTGCACGCACCCCGGCGCATGCAGGCCATCGACCCGGGTCGGCACGGACTCGGCTGTCGCCCTGAGACGGCATCCGAGAGCGGTATCGGGGGTCGTTCGGCGTGTGCCCTGCGCATGACCGGGCCCGAATGCAATCGCATGCGGGCGGCGAGTCCCAATGACGACACCCCGGGGGGTCTGCCCCGATCTGTCGAGCCGCTTCCCAAGGCACTCGGCGGTCAATCAGAACTCCTTTGCGCGTGTGCGACGAACGACCATGCCGCGGTCCCTAAACGCGAACGCCCCTGCTGAGACGGTCCTTGACCGCTGCGAGGAAAATCCCGCCCAAGAGAATCGCGCACAGACCCACCATGACGAAACTCAATACAGCGTCGATCTGTGCATCGATGTACGGCGGCAGGCCGAGCGAGATGATCACCAGGACCGACACGAAGCCGAACCCGAGGGGCAGGTAGTCGAAGGTCGCGCGAAACCAGCTCAATGCCAGAGAGCCACCCACCAAGGCAACGCCGAGCGCCACGTATCCGCCCGTCAGGGCCCAGCCGCCGTAGGCGGATATCACCGGATCGAGCGCACCCTGAAAGACCGCATTCCACTGCGGAACACCCGAGACAAGAGCGTACGTCAGCGCTCCGCCGCACAGGATCACCGCCAGCAGCACCGACCCGATGAGGCGCGGAGTTCGTAGAGACATACCCATTCTCGCAAACGGTGTGGCGCAGGCCGCCCGGGCATCTTAACGAAAACGCGCGAGCGTCGCGCGTTTGCCCCTCAATTGCATGGGAACGCATCCCGCGGTGGTATGATTTTCCGCCGGAGCGTTCGGATCGCAGCTCAGCATGCCCGACTGCCTGAATGGGAACCCACATCAACCCGGAAATGCCTGCAAACGCGGCCGCGCCCGCCAGCGGCGCCGGCTCTGGAGAGCTGCGGCCGCTGTCTTGTGCGGCGGCATGCTCAGCGCGTGCGCCACGCCGCGTCTGCCGGCCCCGCCGACGCTGATCGCCCAGGTCGCCCCGCCCGGATTTTCGCCGAACGTGCGGTTCCTCAGCAGTGACCGGGATTACCTGGTGACGCAGCTGAATGCCGCAGTCCAAAGCCTCAGCAGGGTCGCCGCTGGCGCCCCGATCCGGATTCTTGCCCTTTCCGGCGGAGGTGCCGGCGGCGCCTTCGGCGCCGGCGCGTTGTATGGACTCACGCGCGCGGGGGAGCGGCCGAATTTCCAGGTGGTTACCGGCGTCAGCGCCGGGGCGCTGCTCGCGCCCTTCGCCTTTCTCGGACCTTCCTGGGATGCTCAGCTCAAGGACGCCTTCGACAGTCACCGGACAGATCATCTGCTGCGCGCGCGTCCGTGGCTGGGCTTGCTGTTTCACCCGGGCATCTACCGTCGCGAGCCGCTCGTTGAACTAGTTCACCACTTCATCACGCCGCGCATGATCCGCGCGATTGCCGCCCAGGCCCGCAAGGGTCGCGTGCTCCTCGTCGCCACTACGGACCTCGACAAGCAGGAACCGGTCATCTGGAACATGGGGCTGATCGCCGAACACGGCGGACCCGCGGCTCTCAAGCTGTTTTCGAAGGTTCTGGTGGCCTCCGCGAGCATCCCGGGGGTCTTCCCACCGGTGCTCATCCGCGTGCAAGGCGATGGGAAAACATATGACGAGATGCACGTGGACGGCGGTACGACCCTGCCGTTCTTTGTGACCTCCGATGTCGCCGATGTGATGCCGCTGCACCTGCCGGAGCTCAAAGGTGCCCAAGTCTACCTGATCGTCAATGGACAGCTGAGCACCTATCCCAAGACGACGCCCCTGAAGCCCATGGCGGTACTGTCACGCAGCTCTGCGGCGGCGCTGATGCACGCATCACGACGGGCCCTGGTGCTCTCCGAGCAGTTTGCGCGCCATTTCGGCATGCACTTGCGCTTTACCGACCTGCCGATGAGTTACCCGGATCACGGCTCGCTCGATTTCAAGTTCTCGAACATGCACTCGCTCTTTGACTATGGCGTTCGCTGTGCCGAGGCAGGGCAACTCTGGACCACCCTCAATCAGGCAATCGACGCAGGGCAGCGGCAGGCCACTCAATTGCCCGCCAAGTCCTACCGGTGTCCTGCCGCGCCCGCCGGCACCACTTCTCGGCCGCAGCGCAAACGCTCGAGCTGACACGACCTGTTCGGCTCCATGCCCGGTCCGCAAGCGGCGGCGGCCGGCCGTCGCCCGCTTGCGCGGTGTGCTTGGCCGTTCTGTGACGTTTACGGTCGGGTCAGATCGAAGCGATCCAGGTTCATGACCTTGTTCCACGCCGCGATGAAGTCGAGGATGAACTTTTCCTCGCCATCCATGCTGCCATAGACCTCAGCCAGAGCGCGCAACTGCGAATGCGAGCCGAAGATGAGATCGACACGGGTTGCGGTCCATCGCAACTTTCCGGTGGCCCGCTCGCGTCCTTCGAACACGTCGCGTGCTTCCGAGACGGGTCGCCACTCCGTGCCCATGTCGAGCAGGTTGACAAAAAAGTCGTTGGTGAGACTCTCCGGCCTGTGCGTGAACACGCCGTGCGGGCGGTGAGCGAAATTGGCATTCAGCACCCGCAGACCGCCAACCAGAACCGTCATCTCCGGCGCCGTGAGTGTCAGCAATTGCGCCCTGTCGAGCAGCAGTGCCTCGGCGCGGATGGTGCTTGCGCCCTTGAGGTAGTTTCGAAAGCCGTCGGCGCGTGGCTCAAGAACCGCGAACGACTCAATATCCGTCTGCGCTTGCGAGGCGTCCGTGCGTCCCGGCGTAAAGGGAACCGTAACCGCGTGTCCGGCATTCGCCGCCGCTCGCTCCACGCCCGTGCAACCGGCGAGAACGATCAGGTCGGCGAGCGAGATTCGCTTGCCATCTGCCGTTGAGTGATTGAATTCCCGTTGAATATCCTCGAGAGTGCGCAAAACCTCCGCCAAGTGCGTCGGCTGGTTCACCTCCCAGTCCTTCTGCGGCGCGAGGCGGATCCGCGCGCCATTCGCTCCGCCGCGCTTGTCGGATCCGCGGAATGTCGAGGCTGCGGCCCATGCAGTGCAAACAAGTTGCGGGACCGTGAGTCCGGAGGCGAGCACCCTCCTTTTCAATGCGGCGACATCCCGCTGATCGACGAGCCCGTGATTGATGGTCGGGACGGGGTCCTGCCAGATGAGCTCTTCGGCGGGAACCTCGGGCCCAAGATAGCGGGCACGCGGACCCATGTCGCGGTGGGTCAGCTTGAACCAAGCGCGCGCGAAAGCGTCCGCGAAGATGTCGGGGTGCTCGTAGAATCGCCGGGAGATCTTGGCGTAGGCCGGATCGAACCGCAGGGCAAGATCCGTGGTCAGCATCGACGGCCCATGACGCTTCGCCGGGTCGTGCGCGTCTGGTACCGTGCCCTGAGCGGCAGTGCCTTTGGGCTTCCACTGGTGAGCGCCCGCGGGGCTCTTCGTCAATTCCCATTCATATCCGAACAGGTTCTCGAAGAACCTGTTGCTCCACCGGGTCGGCGTACTGGTCCAAGTGACCTCCAGGCCGCTGCTGATGGTGTCACTGCCCTTGCCGGAGCCGAATCGGCTCCGCCAGCCGAGTCCCTGCTCCTCAATCGCGGCCGACTCCGGCTCGGGCCCCACCTGCGTGGCGGGGCCGGCACCATGGGCCTTGCCGAACGTGTGCCCGCCGGCGATCAGGGCGACGGTCTCCTCGTCGTCCATTGCCATCCGGGCGAACGTTTCACGGATGTCCTTCGCGGCGGCCAGCGGGTCCGGATTGCCACTCGGACCCTCGGGATTGACGTAGATAAGGCCCATCTGCACGGCAGCGAGCGGATTATCCAATTCTCGTCCGTCGGCACGACGCGTATCGCCCAGCCAAGTGGTCTCCACGCCCCAAAAGACGTCCTCGTCCGGCTCCCAGACGTCGGCGCGCCCGCCGCCGTAGCCGAAGGTGTTGAGCCCCATCGACTCCAGCGCGACGTTTCCGGCGAGGATGATCAGGTCGCCCCAGGATATTCTGCGGCCGTATTTCTGCTTGATGGGCCAGATCAGCCGTCGCGCCTTGTCCAGGTTGACGTTGTCCGGCCAGCTGTTCAACGGAGCGAACCGCTGCTGACCCGAGCCAGCACCGCCTCGCCCGTCCCCGACGCGGTACGTGCCTGCGCTGTGCCAGGCCATGCGGATGAACAGCGGCCCATAATGTCCAAAGTCCGCAGGCCACCACTCCTGAGAATGGGTCATCAGCGCCAGGAGATCCTTCTTGACCGCCGTTAAATCCAACGTCCCAAACGCCTCTGCATAGTTGAATTCGCCATGCATGGGGTCGGACAGCACCGAATGCTGATGCAGGATTCTCAGCTGCAACTGATCGGGCCACCAGTCCCGATTGGAGGCGCCTTCGCCCGCGGTACGACTAACAGGACACTTTGTCTCGCTCGACATGTTTGAACTCCTTCGACCGGCCTGCCGATCGTTTCGCGTATCGCGGCGTTTGCGCGCCTTTCACCGGGGAGAACTGTAGGGCAATTCTGCGGCGAGCGGAACGCGATTTATCCTATCCGCACCATAGGCGATATCTATCGAATTCCCTCCGACCCCCGCTGTCTGATGACCGATCGCTTCGTGTCGGGTGGCGGCCGGGCACGCCAGGACGACGGAACGGGTGCCGTTGCACACGCGCCGCAGCCCCGTTTCGGATGATAGTGATCGCCGTTCGCAAGACGGGGCTCACGGTGTGAATGCCGCCATCGCACGCTTGTGCGGCGCTTCTCCTTAAGGGGGATCACCGATACATCGGACGTGCCGGCCGCTACAATCTGCGCGTGCGCCAACTTACGCTCCGCCTACGTTCCATCCTGCCGGTCGGGGTGCTGCTGTTGGCCATGGCCTCCGTGCAGAGCGGCGCATCGATCGCCAAGACGCTGTTCCCCATCGCCGGGCCTGCCGGCATCGTGACGGTCCGGATCGGCTTCGGCACGCTCATCCTCTGTCTCGCGCTGCGTCCCTGGCGCGCGCGCATCCGGCGCGAAGCCTGGCCGCCGCTCGTGGTCTATGGGCTTTCGCTCGGCACCATGAACTTCCTTTATTATCAGGCGCTCGATCGATTGCCGGTCGGCATCGCCGTGGCGGTCGAGTTCATCGGGCCGCTGACTGTCGCGGTTCTTTCCTCGCGCCGCTCCATTGACTTCCTGTGGATCGTGATCGCAGCCGCTGGATTCGTGCTTCTGCTGCCGGTGCTGCCGCAGGTGCGCCAGTCCAGTCTGACGGGAATTCTGTTCGCACTCGGTGCCGGGGCCTGCTGGGGGCTGTACATCGTGTTCGGACAGAAGGCAGGCAATCACCTCGGCACGCAGACCGTGGCGCTCGGCAGCCTCATCTCCGCCGCACTGGTCGTGCCGATCGGCCTTTTGCACGCGCGCTCGATACTGTTTTCGCGCGAGGTGCTCCTTCCGGGCCTCGCAGTAGCGGTGCTGTCGACGGCGCTGCCGTACACTCTGGAGATGATCGCGCTCACGCGCCTGCCGACGCGCACGTTCGGCGTGCTGATGAGTCTCGAGCCGGCCGTCGGTACGCTCGCCGGCTGGTTGTTTCTCGACGAGCGGCTCACGGTCTCGCAATGCAGCGCCATTGTGCTGGTGATGTCGGCATCCATCGGGGCGACGGCAACGGCCCGCCAGAACATGCCGGCGCCGGTTCCGGACTGAGCGCGGCGGGAATATGAACTGCACCGATACGCCAGGGTGCCGGGCGCGGAGCGGACCGCGACGAGGGGTGATGCCGTGAGCGGTAACGCGATCTACGATCTGATCATCATCGGCGGCGGCGTCAACGGCGTCGGGATTGCCCGCGACGCCGCGGGGCGCGGTCTGTCGGTGCTGCTGCTCGAGCAGAGCGATCTGGCCGGTGCCACCTCTTCGGCCTCATCCAAGCTCATTCATGGAGGTCTGCGCTACCTCGAGCAGAGCGAGTTTCATCTGGTGCGCGAGAGCCTCAAGGAGCGCGAGGTCCTTTGGGCCGCCGGGCCGCATATCGTTCATCCGCTGCGATTCGTGCTGCCGGTGAGCGCCGGCATGCGGCCGGCGTGGATGCTGCGGGCGGGGCTGTTTCTCTACGATCACATCGGTGAGCGAAAGCGTCTGGCGCCGACCCGCACCTTGCGCCGCGGGCGCGATTCGGTGCTGGATCCGCTGCGCGACCACGTCCGGCTCGCGTTCGAATATTCGGACTGCGCGGTGGACGATGCGCGGTTGGTGGTGACCAACGCGATCGATGCGCGCGAACGTGGCGCCCAGATCCTCACGGGGTGGCGACTGAGCAGCGCGCAGCGCGACGACCAGGTGTGGCGCATCGGGGCGGAGTCCTCGCGCGGCGAGCGTCGCGCGCTGCACGGCAGGGCGTTGATCAACGCGGCCGGCCCGTGGGTGGAGGAGGTGCTGGGCAAGGTCGGCGTGCTGCGCCACCGGACGTTGCGGCTCGTCAAGGGCAGCCACATGGTCGTTCCCCGGCTGTATGCCGGCAACCACGCCTATACGCTGCAGGGCACCGACGGCCGTGTCATATTCGCCATTCCCTTCGAGGAGGATTTCACTCTCGTCGGCACCACGGATGTGCCTTACGATACCGATCCGGCCCAGGCGCGGGCGAGTCCGCAGGAAATGGACTATCTCTGCCGCCTCATCGGCGAGTATCTGCGCGTTCCGGTCGCACCTGATCAGGCCGTATGGCGCTTCGCCGGCGTACGCCCCCTGTATGACGACGGCAGCGTCAGCGCATCCACCATTACGCGGGACTACGTGTTTGACATCGATGCGCCTCGCGGGATGGCTCCGGTCCTGTCCGTGTTCGGCGGGAAGCTGACCACATATCGGCGCCTCGCCGAGCATGCGCTGCAGGAGCTGCTGCCGCGGCTGAATCTTCCGGGCGGTCCGTGGACACGAACTGCCACGCTGCCGGGCGGCGATATTCCCAACTTGGACCTCGAGGCATTCATCGCCGCCCAGACCGCGCGCTATGCCTTTGCCGCGCCGCCGATGATCCGCCGCATGTGCCGCGCCTACGGCACTCGGATCGAGCGCATCATCTCCCCGGCCGGCGCCGCCGCTCTCGGCGAGCAGATCGCGCCCCAGCTGTACGAAGCGGAGCTCGATTATCTGCGCGCTGAGGAGTGGGTCCGTACCGCCGAGGATGTGCTCTGGCGCCGATCCAAGCTGGGTCTTCGCCTGGCGCCCGGCATGTCCGAGCGCATCGATCGCTGGCTGTCCTCGCCACCCCTCGCGGGACCTACTCCGGGCGGCCCACGCGGCGCAGCGCCGCATGCCAGCCTTTGAGCTCCCGCTCGCGCCCAGCGGCCTCGAGCCTCGGCTCGAAGCTCGCCTCCGCGCGCCATAGCCGGCCGATGTCATCGAGCGCATTGAATACACCGGCTCCCAGTCCCGCCAGACATGCCGCGCCCCAGGCGGTCGCCTCCACGACTTTCGGACGATGGATCGGTACCGCGAGCACATCGGCGAGACGCTGCAGGAACAATGCGTTGCGCGCCATGCCGCCATCCACTTTGAGCTCTTCCGGCGCGACGCCGTCCGCCGCCATGGCGTCGAGCAGATCGCGGGTCTGATAGACGACGCTGTCGAGGCCGGCGCGAGCGATCTGCGCGCGGCTGCTTGCGCGGCTGAGGCCGATGATCGCGCCGCGCGCATCCGGATCCCAGTACGGCGCACCGAGTCCGGTGAACGCCGGCACCAGGTACACGCCGCCCGTGTCGCCCACTGAGGCTGCCAGCGCCTCGACCTCGGCGGCGTCGTTGACCAACCCGAGCCCGTCACGCAGCCACTGGATCGTCGCGCCTGCCGAGAGAATGGATCCCTCGAGCGCATAGGTGGTGCGGCCGTTCAGCCGGTAAGCGATCGTGGTGAGCAGCCGGCTGGTGGAGCGGATGAGACGCTCACCGGTGTTGAGCATCACAAATGCACCGGTGCCGTACGTGCACTTCACATCGCCGCTGGCGAATCCGGCTTGCCCGATCAGCGCGGCATGCTGGTCGCCCGCGACGCCTCTGATCGGCACGGCGGCGCCGAGCACCGCCCGATCCGTCACGCCGAAATCTTCCGCACAGTCCTGAACGCGGGGCAGAGTTTCTGGCGGCACTCCGAACAGGCCGCACAGCTCGGTGTCCCATTGATTCGTGACGATATCGTAGAGTGCGGTGCGGCTGGCGTTGGAGGCGTCGGTGAGATGGGCACGGCCGCCTGTCAGGCGCGCGAGCAGAAACGAGTCGACCGTGCCGAACGCCAGCTCGCCCCGGCGTGCAGCGGCCCGCGCTTCAGGGACCTGCTCGAGAATCCATGCCATCTTGCTCGCGGAGAAGTACGGATCGAGCCTCAGACCGGTGCGCGCCGCCAGTCGCTCCTCCTCCCCCGCCTGCGCCAGCCGCCGGCAGATTTCGGCGGTGCGCCGGTCCTG
Source organism: Pseudomonadota bacterium (assembly GCA_021787615.1). GTDB lineage: Bacteria > Pseudomonadota > Gammaproteobacteria > Steroidobacterales > Steroidobacteraceae > 13-2-20CM-66-19. Next base: position 2,668 of record JAJYLP010000088.1, on the reverse strand, counting down.
CCAGACGATCGCGTTGCACAGCGGTGCGCCGCTTCGGCGGTTCCACGCGATCGTTGTCTCGCGCTGATTGGTGATTCCGGCGGCGATGACGGAAATGCCGCGGGCCTGCAGGCGCCGCAGAACTTCGCGCAGCGTCGAGAGCACCGTTGACCAGATCACCTGCGGATCATGCTCGACCCAGCCCGAGTGCGCGTAAATCTGCTCGAATGGCTGCTGCGCGATCTCGAGCACCTCTCCTGCCGTCGAGAACGCAATGGCGCGGCTCGAGCTCGTGCCTTGATCGATCGCCAGCAATGCGCCATCGCGGGCCATGAGTCTCTCTCAACTCCAATGCCGATCTGCGCAGAAGCTAGGCAAGAGTGACCTCGCCGTCAACTGCGGGTTGGATGCGCGAGTCTGACTCATCGGGCCTGTGGAGCGCCGAGGGAAGCAGTCTGGCGCGGCGCGCACGCTGCCGCGGGACTGCCGTGATCGACGGTCCGCCCGCCGTGTGCTCACTCGCGAGTTCCGGCAAACGCTCGCGGGCCAGGGGGGAGGGCGCCTCGCCTCGGGCAAGGGGACGCACAGCGCTGTGCTATCATCGGAAATTCGCATTGGGACGGGGGGCCATCATAATCATGAAAGCCATCATTCCTGCCGCGCTCGCACTGTTGCTGCTCTCGGCCTGTTCCGCATCGCACGCGGCACACCCCGGGGCTCTGCATTATCCGCCTGCGCGTCGCGACAGGATCGTGGATGTGTATTCCGGTACGCGCGTCCCGGCGCCCTACCAGTGGATGGAGAACATGCAGAGCCCAGCCCTGCACCGCTGGGTGCAGGCGGAAAACAAGCTGACGAACGCGTACCTGGCGAAGATTCCGGTGCGCGGCTGGATCAGGCAGCGTCTGACGGAGCTGTCGAATTACGCGAAGGAGACGACACCGGCTGAGGTTTCCGGACCGCGCATCTTCTTCCGGCGCAATTCCGGCCTGCAGAATCAGTCGGTTCTGTATGTCCAGGATTCGCCTGCGGCCACGCCGCGCGTTCTCCTCGACCCCAACAATCTCTCGCCGAACGGATCGATCGCTCTGGCCGGCTTCCAGCCCTCGCCGGACGGCAAGTATCTCGCCTATGCCCTGTCGCAGGGCGGCTCGGACTGGCAAACGGTCCATGTGATGGACGTCGCGACCGGCAAGACGCTGCCCCATGCGGTCCGCTGGGTCAAATTCTCCAGCATTGCCTGGACCAACGGCGACAATGGATTCTTCTACTCGCGTTATCCGCGGCCGCCGCAGAGCAACCGCATCAACGACCAGGTCCTCGACCAGGCGCTCTATTTCCATGCGCTCGGCACGCCGCAGCACGACGATAAGCTGATCTACCGCCGGCCCGACCTGCCGCGCTGGATCATCGAGGGGCAGGTGAGCGAGAACGGCCGCTTCCTGTTCGTCACGCTCGTCAATGGCACCTCCACACACAATGAGCTGTACGCGGCCGATCTCGGCAATCCGCTGCACCCGAATGTTACTGCGCGGCTGAGGCCTCTCTACACGAAGAATGACGCGCAGTACGCATTCGTCGGCGTGCAGGGCCGCACGCTGTACCTACAAACCACACTCGATGCGCCCCGCGGCCGGATCGTGGCGGCAAACCTGTACGCGCCCGCGAGCGCGCACTGGCGCACCGTCGTACCGCAGGGCAAGGCTGTCATCCAGGCCGCGATGCTTGCCGGCGGGCGCCTCCTGCTCGACACGGAAGACGTCGCGACCAGCCGGCTGACGCTGTACGCGCTCAACGGCCATAAACTGCGCGACCTGCCGCTGCCGACGCTGGGCACCGTCACTTCCGTGTCGTCGCGCATGGACTCGAACGTGGTTTACTACGGATTCACCTCGTTCCTGTACCCGAAGCGGATCTACCGCTACACCGTCCGCCAGGGCACGACGACGACGGTCTTCAAGCCGCATGTGAGCTTCAACGCCTCGCCCTACCAGGTGCGCCAGGTCGTCTATCGCTCCAAGGACGGCACCCGGGTGCCGATGTTCATCGTGGCGGCGCGCAACGTGAAGCTCGACGGACACAATCCGACCATCCTCTACGGCTACGGTGGCTTCGACATCACCATCACGCCTTATTTCGATCCGATTCTGCCGGTCTGGCTCGAACTCGGAGGCGTCTACGCGGTGCCGAACCTGCGCGGCGGCGGGGTCTACGGCCAGAAGTGGCATCGGGCCGGGATGCTCGGCAACAAGCAGAATGTGTTCAACGACTTCGCCTGGGCGGCGAAGTACCTGATCGCCAAGGGATACACCTCCTCGAAGCATCTGGGGATTCAGGGCTACTCCAACGGCGGGCTGCTGACCGGCGCATCGATCACCGAGCGGCCGAAGCTCTTCGGCGCGGCCTACATCGGCCACGGTGTGCTCGACATGCTCCGTTACCAGGACTTCTCCGGCGGCGCGCTGTGGGCGCCGGAGTATGGGGTGTCGAGCAATCCCACGGCATTCAAGTGGCTGTACGCATACTCGCCGCTGCAGAACATCAAGCCGGGCACTTGCTATCCGCCGACCTTCATCACCACTTCCTGGGATGACGATCGCGTCGTGCCGATGCACGAATTCAAGTTCACCGCCGCCATACAGCGCGCGCAGGCATGCGCCAACCCGATCCTGCTGCACACCACGGGCGC
>JAJYLP010000172.1 GCA_021787615.1 Pseudomonadota bacterium | reverse complement strand
GCTCGATGCGGACGCGCGTGCGCACCGGCGCCGGCCGCTCGCGCACCTCGGCCATCAACTCATCGACCGTGCGCAGCTTGCGCACCGCCGGCCAGTCGGCGTAACGCTTGCGCCAACCCGAGCGCGGCGTCAGCCAGACGGCGAACGTCTCGGCGAAATCCTCGGTGGGATGCGCCTGCGCGTACCAGTCGCCGAGGTGATGCACGTAGCGGCGGCTCCCCGGGCGCGCCTTGTAGCGGTCCGGATAGCGCAGCGAAGCCGGTCCAAACACTTCCCGCCACCGCTTGCGGCGGCGCAGGCGGTAGGCGTTGTCGATCGCGTGCCCGGCCTCGTGGCGCAGAATCCGCATGAGCCAACGCGAATTGCCGCCCTCGACCTGGCCCATGAGACTGCGCTCGAGCCGCGCCAGACGCGGGTGCGCCAGATAGAATGGCACGGCGATGCCCGGCACGCCGTCTGGTGAAAACCACTCCTCCGAGAGCCAGATGTGCGGGCGGAAGCGGATGCCGCGCGCGCCCAGCTCCTCGTAGAGCCGCCGCATGGCGCCCTCGATGTTCGAGCCGCGCACGCCCAGGCCGAGGTCGCAGAAGCGCAGCTTCAGCAACTGCTCATCGCTGAGGCGGGCCCACGCCGGGTCCCGCCGCCTGGTACGAGGTGTGTTCATAGGCAGCCTGGCCCCGGCACCGGCGCGGGACGCGGCACGAACGAGCTTAGCAGCGTACTCAGCCCATCTGCACCAGCGCGTGCGAGAGCAGCCGGTCGGCGAAGGACTCGATCAGCGGGGCATGCCGCAAAGCCGTGCGCCAGGACGCCGGGATGGCGCTGGCGCCCCAGAAGGCACCGGCGAGTTGGCCGCAAACAGCCGCGGTGACGTCCGAGTTACCGCCGAGATTCGCCGCGTGCAGCACTGCTTCGCGGAAACTGCCGGCCGCCGCGAAGGATTCGAGCGCCCCGGCGAGCGCGCGCACGGCGCCCTTGCCGGCGCTGCGCGCCGGCGCCGAGCTCTGCTCGGCGAGGATGCGCGCCTTGGGCTCGCCTGCGAGCGCTGCAAGCAGCGCGCGGGCGAGGTCGGCGCACGCGCTGAGCACCGCGTTGACCTGACAGGTCGTGCGCGCAGCCTCGCTCGCCAGGCGCACCGCCTCCTCGCGGGATGCGAATGCGAACAGCACCGCGGGCGCGACGCGAGAGAGCGGTTCCGGATCGGGGTGTGCCGGATCGTGCGATCCCGAGAAGGGCTGCTGGCGCCAGCCGGCCACGGCGAGCGCACGCGCGGTGCCGGCGGTGATCCCAACGCATCGGCCGGTGGCCGACAGATACCCCTCGCGCTGCCATCGCCGGTAGCGCTCGACCTGATCGGCCGGATCGAACTGCCCGCGCTCGAGCAGGCTCTCGGCCAGGCACAGCGCCATGGCCGTATCGTCGCTCCAGGCGCCGCGCGGCAGTCCGAAGGGACCGCCGCCAAGCAGGTCGGCCACGGGCGCGAAGCTGCCCGGACGGCGGTACTGCGTCGCCGCGGCAACCGCATCACCCACCGCCAGCCCGAGCAGCGCGCCGTGGAAGCGCTCGCGCAGCGCACGGGCTGCCGCAAGCGCCGCGGGTTCGAGCAGCGGGTCGCCCTCCGACGCATCGGGAGGCGGCTCGGGCAAGACGATCTTGCGGGGCAACCAGGTCCGCACGTACTCGCTCTGCGCCTGCGTCTCGGGGATGCGCGGCCACTCGCGCGAGCGCTCCGACTGCCGCCACAGGCGCGCGAGCTCATCGAGCGCCTCCGCGCCGCTGAGGCCCCGCTCGACCAGCAGACAGCCGATCACCGTGGCGCTGCGGCCGATGCCGGCGCGGCAGTGCACGTAGCAGGGCTTGCCCGCGCCGAGCGCCCCGTGCAGGCAGTCGAGGATCTCGAACATGTGCTCGCGCCGCTCGGGCACGCCGTGATCGGGGATGGGCTTGCGGTGATATTCGATCGCCAGCGGCAGCGCGTCATCGTAGTCATCGATCTCCGCCGGCTCGGTCAGATCGACGATCGCCTCGATCCCGGCGGCCCGCAGCCGAGCGAGGCGCATGCGGGTCGCAGCCACGGTCACCCCCGCGGGGTGCTCGCCGGCGAGCAGCCGTCCGGGGTAGACCCAGTAGGCATTGACGAGCGGTGGGGTGGGTGCGGCGGCCATTGAGGTGAAGCGGCCCCTCAGGCCACCTCGCAGGCCTCATCGAGGCCGAGCTCCTCATCCGCCGTCATCGCGCGGATGCGCCGCGACTCGAGGCCGGCGAAATCAAACACCCGCGTGTCGGCGAGCGAGCCGAGCTCCACGTGGCGCAGTGCCGAGAAGATGCTCTCGGTGCGTCCGGGGCTCGCCCGCTCCCACTCGGCGAGCATGCGCTTGACCGCCACGCGCTGCAGATTGTCCTGCGAGCCGCACAGCCTGCAGGGAATGATCGGAAAGCCCCGGCCGCGCGCGTATCGTTCGATGTCCCGCTCGGCGACATAGGCGAGCGGGCGGATCACCACCTGACGGCCGTCCTCCGAGAGCAGCTTCGGCGCCATGGCCTTGAGGCGTCCGCCGAAAAATAGGTTGAGGAACAGCGTCTCGACGATGTCGTCGCGGTGGTGGCCGAGGGCGATCTTGGTCACCCCGTGCGCGGCGGCGAAGCGATACAGCGCCCCGCGCCGCAGGCGCGAGCACAACCCGCACATCGTGCGCCCCTCGGGCACGACGCGCTTGACGACGCTGTAGGTATCCTGCTCGATGATGTGGAACGGCACGCCGAGGGCGGCCAGATACTCAGGCAGCACGTGCGCCGGAAAGCCGGGCTGCTTCTGATCCAAATTGACAGCGATGAGTTCGAACTCGACCGGGGCGCTGCGCTTGAGCGAGAGCAGGACG
>JAJYLP010000171.1 GCA_021787615.1 Pseudomonadota bacterium | reverse complement strand
CAGAAGACGTCTACGATTCCAGTAAAATCAAGGTCTTAAAGGGTCTGGACGCCGTGCGCAAGCGGCCCGGAATGTACATCGGGGACACCGATGACGGCACGGGCCTGCACCACATGGTTTTCGAGGTCGTCGACAACTCGATCGACGAGGCCTTGGCCGGGTTCTGCGACCGCATCGTAGTCACGGTGCACGCCGACGAATCCGTGACCGTGACCGACAACGGACGCGGCATCCCGGTCGACCTGCACCCCGAAGAGGGCCGGTCCGCCGCCGAGGTCATCATGACCGTCCTGCACGCCGGCGGGAAATTCGATGCCAGCTCGTACAAGGTGTCCGGCGGACTGCACGGGGTGGGCGTCTCGGTCGTCAACGCGCTCTCGGACTACCTGCTGCTCACCATCTGCCGTGACGGCAAGGTCCATCGGCAGGAGTACCACCTCGGCGACCCGGTGGCGCCGTTGGCCGTGGTCGGCCCCTCGAACGAGCGGGGAACCACCATCCGCTTCCGGCCGAGCGCGCAGATCTTCACGCACATCCAGTTCAACTACGACATCCTGGCCAAGCGGCTGCGCGAGCTCTCCTTTCTGAACTCCGGCGTGCGCATCGAGCTGATCGACGAGCGCGAGAACAAATCGGACGTGTTCCAACACGACGGCGGCCTGCAGGCCTTCGTGAAGTATCTGAACCGCTCCCGCACCCCCATTCATGACTCCGTTCCCTGGTTCAAGACCCAGGACGGCCAGGTCTCCGTGGAGGTGGCGCTGCAGTGGAACGACTCCTACCAGGAGAGCATGTTCTGCTACACCAACAACATCCCGCAGAAAGACGGCGGCACGCACCTCGCGGGATTTCGCAGCGCGCTCACCCGCACGCTCAATGACTACATCGAGAAGGAGATGTCGGCCAAGAAGGACAGGCTGCCGACCACGGGAGACGATGCGCGCGAAGGGCTGACGGCGATCCTGTCCGTGAAGCTGCCCGATCCGAAGTTCTCCTCGCAGACCAAGGACAAACTCGTCTCCTCGGAGCTCAAGGGCATCGTCGAGGCGGCGGTAAGTGCCAAGCTGCAGGACTTTCTCCTGGAGCATCCGCAGGACGCCAAGTCCATCGTCGCCAAGATCATCGAGGCGGCGCGCGCGCGCGAGGCGGCGCGCAAGGCTCGGGAGATGACGCGCCGCAAGGGCGCACTCGATATCGCGGGGCTACCCGGCAAACTCGCTGACTGTCAGGAGAAGGATCCCGCGCTGTCGGAAATCTTCATCGTCGAGGGCGATTCCGCCGGCGGCTCGGCCAAACAGGGCCGCGACCGCCGCACTCAGGCCATCCTGCCGCTGAAGGGCAAGATCCTCAACGTCGAGAAGGCGCGCTTCGACAAGATGCTCTCATCCGCCGAAGTGGGCACGCTGATTACCGCGCTCGGCTGCGGCATCGGTAAAGATGATTTCGACCTCGGCAAGCTCCGCTATCACCGTGTGATCATCATGAGTGTCGATGGAGACGAGCATGTGTTCATCCGCGACACCTCCAGCGGCGTGCGCATGGTCCGCATCGGCGCCTTCATCGACGCCGCGCTGAGCGGAGTCAGGCCCACAGCGGAGGGGATCGAGAAGCGCACCGACACCGACCTTGGCGAGGTGCTGTGCTTTGGCGTGGACGATCACCGCACTCGGTTCAAGCCGATCAAGAGCGTGATCCGCCACCCCCTCGAGGAGCGGCTGTTCAAAGTCCGCACCGCCCAGGGACGCTCGGTGCGGGTCACCGCGAGTCACAGCGTGTTCGTCCACGAAAACGGCGCCATCCGACTCAAGCGCGGCGAAGATCTGCGCGTCGGCGACCCGTTGGTGGCGCCGCGGCGGATCCACTTCCCCGTGCGCGCGGAGGCGCGACTGGACCTGCTGCGCGCACTGCATCGCGATCCCGAGGCCGCCGCCCAGGTCTGGGTACGCGGCCCGGCCGTCGAGGCTTGGTACCTGGAGTCCGTGCTGCGCCCCCGGCAGGACCGGCCCGAGTTCACCGACCCGCGCGGGGAGCTCAGCACGCTGCGGCACGCTGGCGCCGTCACGAATGCAGAGCCTTGCAGCGCGGCCGGCATCCGTCAGCCGGTTATCTTCCATGCGTGGGAAAACGGTGAACAGCGGCCGACCCTAGCGCATTTCAGAGCCTATCTGGGCGCAATTGGCACCGATTCTGCTGAGATCCTCGAGAAAATCGACGTCGGTCCCAATCGCCTCGAGCGCACCTGGGGTACGCAATACCGCGGCTCGGGCCCCAATACCGTTCGCGACTGCGTGCGCCTCTGCGACCTCGATCCGCACGATCTTGACTGGCTCGCGGACCGGGAAGATCTGCAATTGACGCCGGAGCACTACGCTGATCACGGGGTGGGCCGATTTATCGCGCTCGATGAGCCGCTCATGACCCTGCTCGGCTTGTATCTCGCGGAGGGCTCCTGCTCCGATCGCAATGGCGTGCGGTTTGCCATCGGCGCGGGCAACGAGCGCGACCTCGCCGAGATGGCAGGCAAGCTGGCGCGCGTCTTCGGCCTGCCCGCCTCGGTGTACCGCGCCGGCTCGTGCGCCGAGCTGCGGCTCGTCAATCGAGTCGCCGCGCTCGCCTGGCAGAGCGTCTTCGGTTTCACCGGCGCCGAGCGCGCGACCAAGCGCATACCCGATGTCGTGTTCAATGTGGCCGAGCCCCTGCGGCTCGCCTTCCTGCGTGGCTACCTGCTCGGTGACGGCACGGTCGGCGCGGGCCGGGTCAGTTTCCGCACCGCCTCCTATGACATTGCCAGTGGCCTGGTGTATTGCCTGAGCTCGCTCGGCATCGTGCCCTCGACCAGCGAGCATCAGCCGGACGGCATTGTGCGCGACATCCGCGCCGAGCCCT
>JAJYLP010000170.1 GCA_021787615.1 Pseudomonadota bacterium | reverse complement strand
CGGTAATCAACCCGCGGATATCAGTGTGATCCATCGTCGCTTGAAGCTGCCGCGCGTCGCGTTGCCCATCTGGTGCTATCCCATGCCACAGGAGAACCGACCATGCGCAAGACTGCGAGGACGACTCGTGCCCCGCTTGACAAGAGCGGGCCATATCAGCCCGCCAGATGGAGCTGCGGGTCGCGGACGTAAGGAGTGGCAGCAGGCGCTGGCCTGAAATAGCCGCCACCGGCCCGCGACGCACAAACCAGGACCGGCTCCTGCAGCCGATCTGTGCGACTCGGATCGGTGTACTTTCTTGCTCCCCACTTATACAATACCCCCCTACGGTATTGCGGTCGGGAGCGATGAGTCACACTGCGCGCGAAAAGGCGAAGCTTCTGTCCAGGGTCCGCCGCATCCGGGGGCAGGTCGAGGCGCTGGAACGGGCGCTCGGGGCCGAGCGCGGCTGCGCGGAGGTTCTGCAGCAGATCGCTGCGGTGCGTGGTGCCATCAATAGCCTGATGGTGGAGGTCATGGAAGATCATATCGAGACACACCTCGCCAATCCGCAGATTGCAAGCGATGCCGAGCGACGCGAGGGCGCAGACGAATTGATCGAAGTGGTGCGCACCTACCTGAGGTAGTTGGTGTCAGGGAATTGACCTGAGATCTTCCAATGGGCGAACCAGAACATCGAGTGATCGTACGCGAACCGATGGAACCGGCGATGGCCAGTGGGATGACCGTTCCAGTTGATGAGGAGCCTCATGGATCGGATGCTGTTGATGGCGACACCGATCGCGGCGACCCTGGCTACCACCATGATCATGATGCTGATCATGACCAGGAGCACGGAGATGACCGTGAGCATGAGCACGCATTCTCGTGGACCGAGGGGTTGCGCGTTGTGCTGGTCGCGCTGGCCGCGGCCGCGGTGTGGTTTCGAGTCTGGGAGCCATTCAGAGCCGTCAGCGTAATAGGGGTGTTGGGCCTTGCGGTCGGCGGCTGGCCGATCTTCAAGGAGGCATTCGAGAGTCTTCTGGCGCGGCGCATGACGATGGAGCTGTCGATGACCATCGCCATCGTGGCGGCGGCGGCCATCTCGCAGTTCTTCACGGCGCTCGTCATTACACTTTTCGTTCTGGTCGCTGAGGTCCTGGAGGGCATGACGGTCTCGCGCGGCCGCCGAGCAATTCGCGATTTGCTGGATTTCCTGCCGAGAGCGATTTCAGTCCGCCGATCGAGCGGGGTCTGCGAGGTCGATGCGGCTGAGCTCGCGCCCGGCGATGCCGTGCTCGTCAATCCCGGCGGCCGCATCCCGGTGGACGGCATCGTCATCGCCGGGCATTCGTTCGTTGATCAGTCCCGTATCACGGGAGAGTCGCTTCCCGTGGAGAAGACGCCAGGTGCCAGCGTCTTTGCCGGATCGATCAATCAATCTGGCGCCCTTGAGATCCGTGCCGAGCGGATCGGGCGCGATACGAGCTACGGCAAGATCATCGAGGCGGTCGAGCAGGCCGAGCGCTCGAGGGCGCCGGTGCAACGCCTCGCTGATCGTCTCGCAGGATATCTGGTTTATTTTGCGCTCGGTGCGGCGCTCCTGACCTACGTCCTAACCCGTGATATCCGTTCGACGATCTCGGTGATCATCGTCGCCGGCGCCTGCGGGATTGCCGCCGGGACCCCGCTCGCGATTCTGGGCGCAATCGGACGTGCCGCCCGAGGCGGCGCGATCATAAAAGGGGGGCTTTATCTAGAGCAGCTCGGCCGGGTCGACACGGTTGTCCTGGACAAGACCGGCACTGTGACGTTCGGACGCCCGCAGGTGCGTGCGGTGCATCCGAGCGAGGGCGTGGAGCCGAAGGCGCTACTCGATGTCGCCGCATCGGCCGAACTGCGCTCGGAGCATCCGCTGGGCAAGACGATTGTCGAATATGCGCGCGCATCGGGCCGTACCGTGAGTGAGCCGCAGCGCTTTGGCTATCAGCCTGGGCGCGGCATCGATGCGCTGGTCGGCGGGCAAGAAATACTCGTCGGGAATATCGCGCTGCTGCGGGAGCACGGCATTTCAGTGCCCGATTCCCTGGCGAGTGCCCGCCGGGGCTCTTCCGAAATTTACGTCACACGCGGCGGTGTTCTCCTCGGTGCCATCGAGATTGCCGATCGCGTCAGGCCTGAGGCGAGGGACGCCATCACAACAATCCGTGCGATGGGTGTGCGGCCCGTGCTTCTCACCGGTGATGCAAGGTCCGTAGCCGAATCCGTGGCTGCGGAACTCGGTATCGCTGAATTCACAGCCGATCTGCTGCCCGAGGGCAAGCGAGACTACATCCAGCGCCTCACGCTCGAGCGGTGCGTCGTCGCGATGGTCGGCGATGGGATCAATGACGCGCCGGCCCTGATTGAAGCGCAGGTCGGCGTCGCCATGGGTTCAGGCACCGATGTGGCCCGCGAAAGCGCGGATGTCGTGTTGCTCGGCAATGATCTGGCGAAGTTCGCCGAGACACTCGCCATCGCGCGGCGCACGCGGCGGATCATCTGGGCAAACTTTGCGGGCACCATCGGCGTCGATACGCTTGGCATCGCGTTGGCGGCCGCGGGACTGCTCAATCCGCTGCTAGCGGCGTTCATCCACGTCGCCTCGGAATTAGTTTTCATCCTCAACTCCGCGCGGCTGCTGCCGGCCCGACGCCCGGGCACCGCGAATATGCTGCAACCCGTCGCCTCGCATACCTGAGTTCGCGGCCCCGAAAGGCAACATCGTTGAGGAGGACTGCCGGGCGACCACGAGCCAGTGTCGGCTGATGGCGGGCGCCAAGTCCTGACTACACGCGACCGTGATACTTGCGAGTACCGAACTCGCGCACCGGATCCGCAAGCACCCGATCAAGTTCGGTCCCGGCCGGTGAAGC
>JAJYLP010000087.1 GCA_021787615.1 Pseudomonadota bacterium | reverse complement strand
GCAAATACACTCTTCTGGGGCCACGGTCGCCCTCCTGCCTTCTTGATGCCTGGTAACACCAAGTTAGCAGTGGCGGCCGTTCGCCTCACCCCCCGCGTCCAGTCACCCCGGAAACGGGAGAAGAACCGAAAAAAAGGGGGGCGCTCGAGGGTGCAGAGTGCAGGTGCAGACGAGCGTCCTTGCCGGACGGCTCAAGGGCAAGGACGAAACCGGTGTGCGTGTCGGGCGCATCGTCAGCAAATACAAGGTCGCCGCCGAGGCCGCCCTCGCTGGGGCGCATGTCATTCGCGCCAACGTGGCGAAGAAGCAGATGAGCGCCACCGACACCGTGCGCAACTGCAAGGGGCTCTGCGAGATCGAGCGGGCATTCCGCTCGCTGCAGACCGTGGACCTGAAGACCCGCCGCAGCCATCACCACTTGGAGGATCGGGTGCGCGCCCACATCGTCCTGTGCATGCTTGGCTACTGTGTCGAGTGGCCCATGCGCGAGGCCTGGCGCGACCTGCGCTTCGCTGGCGAAGACCTCCAAGCCAACCGGCATCCCGACCCGGTGGCCCCCGCCAAGCGCTCCGAGGCGGACCTCCAAAAGGTCCTCACGCATACTCTGCCTGACGGAACGCCGGCGCACAGCTTGCGCACCCTACTCGAGGACCCGGACGCCATCGTGCGCAATACCCGCGTGACGCGCTCGGGGAAGCCCCTTCACCGGCCTTCCCGATGGTCACCACCGCGAACGCCACTGAACAGCGAGCGCTGCAGCTGCTGCAGCGGATCGCCGTGCAGCCAGGGCGCCAGCAGCTGCTGCGTCGGCAAGCGGCTGATTCACCCGAAAATTGCGCTCGAGCCTCAGGGGAACTCCCGATTGACTCACGCCCACGGGGGAGGCCGAATTCCGTACCATGGCGCCCATGTGCATTCCCAATGAACTTTCCGCCGGCGCTCCGCCGGCCGAGCCGCTCGCCGTGCTCGAGCGGTGGCTCGCCGAAGCGCGCAACCACCGGGTGCAACCCAATCCGAACGCCATGGTCCTCGCCACATGCGATGCCGACGGACGCCCGTCGGCGCGCGTCATGCTCTGCAAAGGCGTGGCGGTCGAGCCCGGCTACCTCAGCTTCTACGCCAACTACCAGTCCCGCAAGGGCCGCGAACTCGCAGCCAACGGTCGCGCGGCCGCGGTCTTTCACTGGGATGCGCTGCACCGGCAAGTGCGCATCGAGGGGCCGGTGGTCACGGCACCGCCGGCCGATAGCGATGGCTATTTCGCCTCTCGCCCCTGGCAGAGCCGGATTGGGGCATGGGCGAGCGCACAGAGCGAGCCCGCCGAATCCCGGCAAGCGCTTGAGCGGGCGCTCGCGGCGGCAGCTGAACGCTTCGGAGCGCCGGTGCCGGATCACGCAAGGCCCGCGCCGTTCGCGGGGGTGATCCCCAGACCACCACATTGGGGCGGCTACCGTCTTTGGGCCGAATCGGTCGAGCTTTGGGTGGAGGGCGCGGCGCGCATTCACGACCGGCTGCTCTGGACCCGGCGACTGGCTGCGACCGGCGAGACGTTCGAACCCGAACCGTGGAACGTGACCCGGCTGCAGCCCTGAGCGGGGCTTCAGAGGTCCCCGAAGCGCTGCGGCAACCGCGCAAGCGTCACCACGGGCGCTGTCCCCGTGCGCAGCATCCACAGGCCGCTCATTAGCGTTCATCGCGCCCGCGATGAGCCCCGCGCCAATCTCTATGCTCCGGCGCTGCGAGAACTCCTGACGGCGGTGTTCGACCCGCATCCTGGTGGCCCCGTCAGCGGGGCCGCGCGCCGAGTATGGTCTGCTGCCGGCCGGCCGCCGCCTCTGCCATCCGGGCCGTCTGTTCTAGGGTCGATCCGATCTGGTGGACGGTCTTGAGTGTGCAAGCTTGGCTGTGGGTTCACCTCCTCTTCGTTCCGGGTCCTTCTCACGGTGGTTCCCCACGCAATGCACTCTCACCGCGCTTTGCGCGGGTAGCGCGCTCACGCCGCTCCCGCTCACGCTCGTCGCGCATGCGCTGGCTGGCTGCCGCCGAGCTGCGGTGGTCATAGGGCTGCTGTCATGGGTCCCGAACAATCCCAGCCAGATCCGCATTCACGACACGGATATTCAGCCTCGCACACCTGCGCGCGGCGCGCTCTTGAAACTCGGCGCCGCCGGTGTGCAGCACTTGTCCGCCATACGTGCGCGCCGCGATGCGCAGTGCCGAGAGCCGGCGAGTGTCGGCGCTTCCGGGGCGTGCACTGCCGGAATCGAATGCCGCACGCCGATTCCATCCGCGCATTCTGCACCGAGATCCCGACCGGCGCCTGAGCGCTCCGTGCGAGCCTCAGCCGTCCGAGCTCTGCTTGCGAGAATTGATCGTCCGCCCAGCCCCCAGCGCCGCCATCAGCGGGCAGCGCACTCTCCCCGCATTGCTGTGACACTGGCCGACGAGGGCCGCGAGCGCTCGCTCGACCCGCCGCAGCTGACCCAGCCGTTCCCGCACCGCAGCCAATTTGATGGCGCCCAGTCGTTCGGCTTCTCGGCAATGCTGGCCATCCTCGAGCGCGAGCAGCTCCTTCACCTCCTCCAAGTTAAAGCCGAGTGCTTGGGCTTGACGGATGAACCGCAGCCGCTCAGCGTGGGTCTCCCCGTAGCGGCGGATCCCACCTGGGGGGCGGCGTGGCTCCCCGATGAGGCCCCGACGTTGGTAGTAGCGGATCGTCTCCACATTGACTCCGGCCTGTCTTGCCAGCGCTCCGATGGTATAGGACTCGAGCATATTGACTCCGTAGTCGAGTACGGTCTTAAGGTACCGCGAATCCGGACACTCGCAAGAAGCACTGCATGCGCAGCGAAACCCCCTCCCAACAACCCGTGGTCATAATGGGAAGCCTCACCCTCGGCGGGCGGGCTGCAATCCTCGCCTCGGCCTGCTGTCTCGGACCGCTCTTGCTAGTCCTGTTCGGCGTCATGGGCGCCTGGATCGGGCGGCTCGAGCCCTACCGCCTTGTTCTTCGCGTGGTGGCGCATTTTTCGGCCGGCGCGCCCGTGAGGTTTGTACCATGACGCGCGTTCGGACCACCGGCAAGGTCATTTTCTGGCGCGTGGCCGCGTTGGTTCTGGTCGCGTCCGCCTTCCCGTAGGTCGCCCCCCTGTTCCATTGAAGTAAGGAGTTCCTCATGAAAAGAAGCTGCTTGCCGCAATTGCGCTCGCCGGCGTCATCGCTGCGGCGTGGGCCACCACACGAACCGTCACGCTGGCCATTCCGAGCATGCACTGTGCGATGTGCCCCGTCACGCTCAAAGAAACGCTCGCAAAAGTCCCTGGCGTCCGCAAGATCGAGGCGAGCCTGGCGAAGCAGGACGCGGTCGTCACCTTCGATGACTGCAAGAGCGCCGTCGCTGGGCTGACGATGGCAACCCACAACGCCGGCTATCCGTCAACCATCGAGCGGCAACCGGCTCGACACCGCAACGAGGAGAACATCTCATGTCACTCGCCACACGAATCGCGGATAAAGCGGGATTTCTCGGCACCTTCATCTCGGCGATGGGCTGCGCGGCCTGTTTCCCGGCACTGGCCAGTCTCGGGGCGGCCATCGGCCTCGGCTTCCTCACGCGCTGGGAGAGTCTGTTCATCACCACGCTCATTCCGCTCTTTGCGCTGCTGGCGCTCGCCGCGAATGCGCTCGGCTGGCGGAGTCACCGCCAAACTCGGCGCCTCGTACTCGGTGCCATCGGGCCGCTGCTGGTGCTCTCCGCGGCGCTCCTGATGCGCTTGGCGCACCTGGGGACGGCGCCGATGCTTTACCTCGGGCTCGCCTTCATGCTCGCTGTGTCGCTGTGGGATTTGGTCTCGCCACCGGTGCGACGCCGTGCCGGGCCGACGTGTCAACCGTCTGCGAACGGGTGAATCGTTGAGACTCTCAAGGATCTGACGGGGAACCGCCCTCATGACACAGCTCAACATCACCGGCATGACCTGCGAGTCCTGCGCAATTCACCTGAAGAAGGCACTGGAGCAGGTCCCCGGCGTGCGCTCGGCCGAAGTGTCCTACGCCCAGGGCAGCGCCCGGATCGCCCGCGACGCCGGTCTCTCACCCGACGCCTTGATTGCCGCGGTGACCCAGCTCGGTTATCACGCGCAGCTGGCGCACACGCCGCCTCGGCAAGCCCAGGGCGGACTTCCCGACCGCGTACGAGAAGGGGTGGGACGGGGAGACAAGACGGCTGCCGGCGCCGGGGGGTTACGAATTGCCGTCATCGGCAGCGGCGGAGCGGCAATGGCAGCGGCGCTGAAGGCCACCAGGGAAGGCGCGCACGTCACGCTGATCGAGCGCGGCACTCTCGGGGGCACTTGTGTCAACGTCGGCTGCGTGCCCTCGAAGATTCTGATCCGTGCCGCCCACATCGCCCATCTGCGCCGTCAGAGCCCGTTCGATGCCGGGTTGCCGCCCACACCGCCCACCATCCTGCGCGAGCGGCTGCTCAAGCAGCAGGACGGACGTGTCGCGGAACTCCGACAGGCCAAATACGAGAACGTCCTCGCGGGCACTCCCCGCATCACCGTGCTGCACGGCGAAGCTCGCTTCAACGACGGGCACCGCCTCACGGTGCGGCTGAATGCAGGCAGCGAGTGCACGGTGAGCTTCGATCGCTGCCTGATCGCCACGGGAGCCAGCGCGGTCGTGCCAGGCATTGCCGGTTTGAAGGACGCACCGTTCTGGACGTCGACCGAAGCATTGGCGAGCGAGACCATCCCGAGTCGCTTGGCCGTGATCGGCTCGTCTGTCGTGGCCGTGGAGCTCGCACAAGCCTTTGCGCGGCTCGGTAGCCAGGTCACGATCCTGGCGCGCAGCACACTGCTTTGCCGAGAAGACCCGGCCATTGGTGAGGTGCTCACGGCGGCATTTCGCGCCGAGGGGATCGAGGTCCTGGAACACACTGAGGCCAGCCGGGTGATGCACCGGGACGGGCAATTCGTGCTGGGGATCCCACTCGGTGAGCGGCGGGCCGAGCGCCTGCTGATCGCAACCGGCCGCACGCCCAATACGCGCGGCCTCGGGCTCGAAGCCGCCGGCGTCACCGTCAGCGCGCAAGGAGCCATCCAGGTCGACGCCGGCATGCGGACCCGCGCTCAGGGCATATATGCCGCTGGCGACTGCACCGACCAGCCGCAATTCGTCTACGTCGCCGCAGCGGCTGGTACGCGCGCCGCGATCAACATGACCGGCGGCCACGCGGCGCTGGAGCTCACCACATTGCCGAGGGTGATTTTCACCGACCCGCAGGTGGCGACTGTGGGCTACAGCGAGCAGCAGGCGCACCACCAGGGCATCGAAACAGACAGCCGCACCCTCACGCTCGATAATGTGCCGCGCGCACTCGTGAATTTCGACACCCGCGGCTTCATCAAGATGGTCGCCGAGGCCGGCACCGGCCGACTGCTCGGCGTCCAGGCGGTCGCGCAGGACGCTGGGGAGCTGATCCAGGCGGCCGCACTCGCCATCCACCATCGCATGACCGTCACAGATCTCTCGAACCAGCTCTTTCCGTACCTGACGATGGCCGAAGGACTCAAGCTCGCGGCCCAGACTTTCTCAGAGGACGTGAAACAGCTGTCCTGCTGTGCAGGGTAGGCCACATCGAGTGCAGGGGCATGGAAGGCCCCAGGGCCAGTCGCCTTCGTTCGCGGGGCTGCCACGGAAGCCGGGCGCATTCGCGAGTTTCTCGCTGCCGACGCGGCGAACGCGGACGGCATTGGCATCCTGACAGCCGAAGTTGGTGCCCAAAACATGGATCTCGACCAGATCAACCTGCGGTCGTTTTCCACCGTCGGACAGCGCGCAAGAGCAGCTCGAGCGTTTGCGCAGGCGCGACGATCTGATGCGCAAGCACAGTCGAAGCGCACGACGACCGCTCGACCTGAACCTCACGCACCAGCGCTGCGTTCTTCTGGGACTCGCGCGCGCAGCTCCTTCAGCACGTCTTCGAATGCCCGCGGCATTTCCACGCCGCACCCCTGTGCGTACTGCACGCCGAGCTCGTGCAATCGGTCGATGATTCGCTCGTTCTCGGCGTACTCAGGGCTCGAAATCCACGCACAACGAGCAGGTGATGGCGCGAACCAGTCCCGCTGCCCGTCCAGCCGCTCCGAGAGAGACGCCCGTCCTCTTGATGCGCACTTCTTGTCCGGGCACGACTGCTTCGGTCGAACCGGCAGAGCCGTCTGCCATCGACGCATACGGGCGCGAGGATCCGCGCGCGCCTCTCCTCAGAGGAGCAGTTCGAGCCCGACGCCGGTATCGTTCGAAAACCCGCCGAGATCGCCTTGGGTGCGCGCGCCTGCCTCGAGATCCACCTCGAAATCGCAATTGATCAGATGCTGAACGCCGCCGTCGGCATCGGGGCCCCATCCCCGTTGGTCGGCGACCTGGGATTGCGCATCGACCTGTGCGTAGAACTGCAGCCACGCGCTCGATTGCCAGGTGACCACAAGATCCGGACTGCAGCGCCGATGGCGCTGCCCGCCCGCGGCGCGGGGCTCCGTTTCCGAGATGTAGCCCGCCGTCCGCGATACCCCGGACGGTCCATTGCCATAGCTGACGATACCACGCACCGCTTCGCCAGCGCCGCGGCTGTCGAATGTGCGATCGCCAGAGGGCAGCGTCGTCAGCGCTTCGGCCGTCCACTGCCAATGCGCCGTGTAGCCGAGCTCATGTTCGCTTCCGATGGTAGTCGCGCCAAAGCCGCGCGTTGTCACCGGCGGGCCATGTGGGCCGGGATTGGTTGGCGGGTACTGCAAGTGCGGCGGCAGGCAGACGAATTCCGAGTTGTCCGGTAGTCCCCAGCGCCGCTCCAGATCCGGCAGAGTATCGATATTATCGCCCGGCGGCCCGTAGAGATTGCCTGCGGGCGCGCCGGCTTCCAAGACAGTCATCCCGTCCGGAACCACGCAACTCGAGTCCCCTACAGCGGGGCGCTCGAGCAATCCCAGCAAGCCGGACGGCCCGCTGCACGGCGCCGCTGATCTGGCGGCATGCGCTGCCGGAAGACATTCCGACGTCGACGCAATAAACGCGGGGGCAAGAAAGCCCTTCTGTTTGTTCGATATTCGCTGCTATTCAGTGCCATGTGTGACTCGGCAGTTTCGCATCCCTACGGCAGTGCAAGCGCGCACGAGCAACCGCCCGTCAGTACCCGTGGCGGGCATCTGCCCGTGCGAGGCGTACGCGCGGTGCTCCTCCGCAGCGGGCGTCCCGGCGCCCGAGCCGAGCGCCGCAGCGACCAGCACCCCTCTGCGATGATTAACAGGCATGGTAGAGCACCCTCTCGGGCGCCGGTTTCACGCGATCGATGTGCGAATAGATCGGCGTCAGCCAGAAGTAGGCGAAACAGCCAACCGCGAAGATGCGAGCGAGAGTCCAGTACAACGGCTCCACCGGCTGCATGCCGAGGTGGCCGAGTCGATGAAGAACACCACGAACACGGCCAGCGCCAGGCGAGAGATCCAGCCCTTGTAGCCGATAGACTTCACCGGCGGACGATCGAGCCACGGTAGCAGCACCAGCGAAACCCGCGCCATCCGCAGCCGCAACGCGCCGAGTGCTTTGTTGGGTACAGCGCGCAGGATGGCGTAGTCGGGGTGAAGCACCAGACTGGAGAGATGTCCGGCGGCGTCGACATCGCCAGCGGGGCTTCCCATCCCACCGAGGCTCGGTATCCGGCTGGGCCAAAACCCGCCTGCCCGGCCCTGCACCGAGATCGGATTCAGAGGCTGGATCGGGGCCGATAGAGCCCATCAGAACGTGGGTTCGGAGCGAAAGTCGGTCCGTCCCGGCTCACGGCGTGACGCGGCGCAACCTCTGATCACCGGATGCGCGACGAGCTTGAAGGGGGCCGTGACACGCAGCCTTGTATGCAGGCACTCCGCTACCGTCGCGCGGGGGTAACCGGAATTGCCGAGTCCGACTGAGCCTTCTGGAACCCGCTGTTGCCTCGCGCTGTGCCTTCCAAAATGCGAGGGCCGAGCGATCTCAATTTTTGTGCGGCGACCCTATTTACTTTGATCGGCGTGGGGCGTACCGTGCGCGCCGTCTTGACTTGATACCACGAGGTTTTCCCCAGTTGGACAGTAGCTGTACGAGCGGTGACAGGGGCCGCGCACGACGCGACGCGCTGCGCTCGGCAAGGCTGGCCCACGGGGACCGAGACCGAGGCAGTCCGCTGAAGCGCTGACTGCCTTGCGCCGAGGTCCCTCGGCGCTGACTTCCTCGTCACCCTCCGTTTCTCTCAATCAGGCAACGTGCTCCGGTTGGCGGAGCGCTCATATTGCTCGACCGTCTCCATTCATCACGAACGGAGCGGCTGGCGGTGCTGCCGTTCGTGGAACGGGATCTTGCGCGAGCAAACCAAGTGCTCGAGAGTGGTGGATCATGATCGCAACGCGCATCGCTGGATGTCCAGCTCATGACGGTGAGGTGCGGGCCGTCAGCAAGGCGTCAGCCGCGCCAATTGTCCGCTGCGGCCCACGCGCCCTCGCTGGGCAATGGCGCCGCAATGAGGTCTCCGACCGCATTGAGCTGTGCTGGCATGCCGCCTCGGCGCGCCGCGCCTCAGCGGGCGCCACGGAGCCTCCCCGGCTGCGCCACCGCACGAGCCAAACGTGCAACGCCGTGACGCGGGGCCTTCCCAGGGCGGCGAGCCGTCGCACGATGCGCGAAGCATGCGCATGAATAGTCCGGTCGAACTTCGGGAGTTCCGCCCGTGCGCGGACTGCCCCCCGATTCCGGAGGGGCTGCGGCACCGCTTGCGCGACCGGCTGCACCTAGCCGAACTGCACCGCAACGCGACGAACTGGCGCGGCCGCCTCGTGCTCGCGCTCGCCCTGCTCGGGCCCGGGGTGCTGGTGATGCTGGGCGACAACGACGCCGGCGGCGTCATCACCTACATGCAGACCGGCGCCGCCTACGGGCTCGGACTGTTTCTGCCTCTGATGATCCTGCTCGGGGTCGTGGCCTATGTGGTGCAGGAGATGACCGTGCGCCTGGGGGCGGTCACTCGCCGCGGCCACGCCGAGCTGATCTGGAAGCGGTATGGTCCTTTCTGGGGATGGTTCTCGCTCATCGATCTGATCGTGGCCAATGTGCTCACCCTGATGACGGAGTTCATCGGGATCCGCTTAGGGGGTGAAGCGCTCGGCCTTTCGGCTTGGCTGACGGTGCCGGGGGCGCTGATCTTCGTCACCGTGGTGCTGGTGTTCCTGCGCTACTGGACCTGGGAGCGCATTTCCCTCTTTGTCGCGGCGTTCAATTTGGTCTTCGTCCCGCTGGCGCTGCTCGCACATCCGCATTGGCACGCCGTGGCGCTCGCGTTCGCGGGCCACGGCTGGATGGTCTCCGGAGGGTTCCTGTCGGTCACCTTTCTCGTGCTGATCTCGGCCAATATCGGCACCACGATCGCACCCTGGCAGCTGTTCTTCCAGCAGTCCTGCGTGGTCGACAAGGGGTTGCTCGTCCAGGACATCCGCGCCGGGCGGCGCGATCTGCTGCTCGGCGTTATCGGCATGGTGCTTGTGGCCATGGCGTTGATCGTGCTCGCGGCGCAAACCCTCAAGGGCGCGCCGAACGCGCAGCAGCTTGACGCCGGAGCGATTCTCGGGGCGATCCGTGCCAAGCTCGGGCAGGACATGATGGCCCTGTTCGCCCTTGGCCTGATGGAGGCTGGGCTGATCGCTGCCATCGTCATCACTGCGAGCAGCGCTTGGGCAGTGGGCGAAGCCTTCGATATCGACCGTTCTCTGAATGCGGCGCCGCGGCAGGCGCTCGGGTTCTACCTGCCGGCCGTCGCCGGAACCGCAGTCGCGGCGGTCTTGGTGATGACTCCACGGCTCAATCTCGGCTTCCTAAACCTCAGCGTGCAGGTCATCGCGACCGTCTTCATGCCAGCGGCGATGCTCTTCCTGCTGATGCTGCTCAATGACCGGGAACTGATGGGCGAGCACATCAACTCTTCGCGGCGCAATGCCGCCTCGATTGCCATCATGATCGGGTTGATCGTCTGCAACGTCCTGTACGGGTTCGCTACGCTCTTTCCGCAGGCATTTGGAGGATGAGCCATGAAGGAGCTGAATGATTTTCAGGCACAGGAGATTCGCCGGCTGATCGAGCAGGAGCGCTGGGACGAGCCCCTTGCGCAGGTGAAGCGGACCCGTCTGAGCCCGGGCCAGCAAGCGGTGTTCTGGGCACTGCGGGTTTATGTAGTGGTCATGACGGTGGTGGTGGTGTGGGCGTTCCTGCATGGCGCTGCCGGATGAACCGCTGATCGTGGGCGGCATGCACGGCCTCTGCGTGCGAGCTGCGGCCGTGCATGCCAGTCTTGCCCGATCCGAACAGCAACCCCACGCCGGTTTAGTGCGAGAAGCCGCCGAGATTACCTTGGATTCTGACGCCTTCCTCGAGATCCACCTCGAAGCGTCGCGTGGTGAGGTATTGCGCGCCACCATCAGCGTCCGATCCCGATCCCCGGCCATGACCTGTGCGTGACTGCCCGTACGCCTCGGTGTAGAACTGCAGCCGCGCGCTCGATTGCCAAGTCACCGTGAAGTCCGGATTATGGGGACCCGCCACCGGCTGGCACCCCGAAAACGCCGGGCATGGCCCCGCATAGATGGTTTGGGCGCGGCCGCATCTCGGACAACCGGCACGGCAAAGGCGGCTGCGCGGGATGCAGCACGGAGCGAGTCGACATGCCAGCGAAGTTCGATCGGCGCATCAGCGCTGTGCCTCCCCGAAAGGAGCCCCCGCCTCCCCGTTCGCAAGCGCCCCGGGACGCAGCGCGCGCTCCTTGAGCATGACGAACAGGATGGGAACCAGGATCATCACGGCGATCGTCGCCGTCACCATGCCGCCGACGATCGGGGCGGCGATCGGCTTCATCACGTCCGAGCCAATCCCGGTCTCCCAGAGAATGGGCGCGAGGCTGCCAATGACGGCGCAGACGGTCATGAGCACCGGGCGCAACCGCAGCACGGCCCCCTCGAGCGCGGCCGCCGCAAGGTCCTCAGGCGTCAGGGCATGGTGCGATTTCAGGCGCGCCTCGAGCGCGCCACGCAGGTACACGACCATGACCACCGCCGTCTCCACGGCGATACCAAAAAGAGCAATGTACCCGACGGCCACCGCGACGCTGAATTCGTAGCCGAGCAACCATTGCAGCAGCAGTCCACCGATGAGCGCGAAGAAAGCAGGGAAAAACAGCAGGGCCGCCTCGGCCACGGAGCGGAACAGGAGATACAGGAGCAGGAAGATCACCACGAAGACGACCGGCAGGATGAGCTCGAGCCGCTGCTTCGCCTGCATCTCGAACTGATACTGGCCGGACCACTTGTACGTGTAGCCCGGGGGCAGCGTGAGCTGCTCGTGAAGGATCCGGCTGGCATTCGCCACGAAACCGCCATAGTTCGAGGTGCTGAGGTTAAGATACACATAGCCGGTGAGCTGCCCCCCTTCGTCCCGGATCATGGAAGGTCCCCGGGAGAACCTGATCGACGCCACCTCGCCGAGCGGGATCTGGGCGCCCGCCGGGGTAGCGATCACGACCTGCTCGAGCTGCGGGAGGTCGTTGCGGAAGTCGTGGGCGTAGCGCACGTTGATCGGAAAGCGCTCGCGACCCTGCACCGTCTCGGCGATATCCTCACCGCCGATCCCCGACTCGATGGCGCGCTGAACATCCCCGACGGTGAGGCCGTAGCGGGCCGCCTCGAGCCGGTGGACCGCGATGTTGATGTAGAGGCCCTGCGCGACGCGCTCGGCGAACACCGACTCGACCCCGGGCAGATGGGTGAGCAGATCGCTGATGCGCCGGCCCAATCGCGCGATCCCCGCGAGACTCGGACCCTGGATCTTCAGGCCCACGGGCGTCTTGATCCCGGTGAGCTCCATGTCGAGACGCCCCGCGACCGGCATGGTCCAGGTGTTGGTGAGCCCGGGAAACTGCAGCTTCGCGTTCATCTGCTGGATCAGCTTCGCGTAAGTCATCCCGGTGGGCCATTGCCGGCGGGGCTCGAGCATGATCGTGGTATCGAACATGTCGAGCGGGGCGTTGTCGGTTGCGCTATCGGAGCGGCCCGCGGTTCCGAAGACGGACTTGACCTCCGGGAATGAGCGGATGATGCGGTCCTGCTCCTGCAGGAGCTGAGTGACCTGCGTGATCGAGATGCCGGGCAGCGCCGTCGGCATATAGAGCAGGGAGCCCTCGTAGAGCGCCGGCATGAACTGACTGCCGATGCGCTCGGCGAGTGGCACCGTCAGTGCGAGGAGGATCACGGCCACAGCGAGAGCCGTCCGGCGATAGCGCAGGCAGAGCTTGAGCACCGGCAGATAGAGCGCTCTGGTGATGCGGGAGATGGGATTGCGTGACTCGGCGCGCAGTCGACCGCGAATGAAAAGTGGCATCAGCAGCGGCACCAGCGTGATCGCGAGAATCGACGAGCAGGCGATCGCCAGCGTCTTGGTCCAGGCGAGCGGCGTAAACAGCCGACCCTCCGGCCCCTCGAGCAAGAAGACCGGCAGGAACGAGACAATGATGATGATCAGGGAGAAGAAGAGCGCTGGGGCCACCTGCTCGGCGGCGCCGAGCAGGAGCGCGCGGCGCTCCTGCGGCACTGGGACCGTGGGCGCAGTACCGCCCTCGCCCGGGGGCCCGTGGGTCGGCGGCCCCTCGCCGCCCGCATCCACTTCGGCGAGCCGCCGGTAGCCGTTTTCGACCATGACCATGGCGGCATCGACCAGCACCCCGATCGCGAGCGCGAGCCCCCCGAGCGACATGATGTTGCTCGAGACGTGCAGGAAGTACATCGGGATGAACGAGGCGATGACCGCGATCGGGATGGAGAGAATCGGGATCAGCGCCGAGCGGAAGTGCCACAGGAACAGCACAATCACCAAGCTCACCACCAGCGCCTCTTCGATGAGATCGCGCTCGAGGGTGTGGACCGACGCTTCGATGAGACCGGAGCGATCATAGGCCGAGCGGATCGTGATGCCGGGCGGGAGTGAGAGGGCGATCGCGGCGAGCTTCGCCTTCACCGCCTGGATGACCTTGAGGGCGTTCTCGCCATAGCGCATCGCGACGATGCCGCCGACGGTCTCGCCCTCCCCTTGCCAGTCCGCAACGCCGCGGCGGGGGGCGGGGCCGAAATTCACCACCCCGAGGTCCCTCACGAGCACCGGCGTGCCGTTCTTGACGGCCACCGGAATGTCGGCGAGATCCTTGAGTGATCGAATGTACCCGAGTCCGCGCACCATGTACTCGGCGCCCGAGAGCTCGAGCACCCCGCCGCCGACCTCGTTGGTACTCGCGCGGATGCGCTCGATCACTCGCGAGAGCGGGATGTCGTAGGCGCGCAGCTTGTCGGGGTCGAGGTTCACCTGGTACTGGCGGACGAAGCCGCCGATCGAGGCGACCTGCGCCACCCCCGGCACGGTCTCGAGCTGGTAGCGCAGGTACCAGTCCTGCAGGGTGCGCAAGTCGGCGAGGCTATAGCGGTGAGTGTGATCTACCAGCGCATATTCATAGACCCACCCGGCGGCGGTCGCATCCGGTCCCATCTGCGGATGCACATTTGGCGGGAGGCGGCCCTCGATCTGCTGCAGGTACTCGAGCACGCGCGAGCGGGCCCAGTAGAGGTTCGTCCCGTCCTTGAACACGACGAACACGTATGAGTCGCCGAACATGGTCTGGGCGCGTACCGCCTTCACCCGTGGCGCGGCGAGCAGCGTCGTGACAATGGGATAGGTCACCTGATCTTCGATGAGGTTCGGTGGCTGGCCCGCCCAGCGGGTGTGGATGACGACCTCGACGTCGGAGATGTCCGGCAGCGCATCAATCGGGATATGCATCATCGACCAGATGCCCGCAGCAATGGCGAGGATCGTCCCGGTGAAGACGAGGAAGCGGTTCGCCGCGCACCAGCGCAGGATCCGGGCGATCATCTACAGGCCCCCCGCCGCATCGACCGAAAGCAGGTGGGTGGCCAAGACCTGATCCCCCTTTCGGGCCACAACAGCGATTCGCCAGGTGCCGCCGCCCGGCAGCATCACGGCGCCCTGATAGCCACCGTTGCCGCTGGCAGTCAGTTGCACCGAAATCTGCCTGCCCGCCATCCCCATGGCCGGCATCGCCGGCAGCACGAAAGTCGCACTCACCTGCGCACCGTTGACCGGCCCGCCCTTGAGGTCGGTGAGCGTCACGTGGATGAGATTGCGCCCGACGCGCGGGGGATTCGGTTGCAGGGACACGGCGAGACGCACCTGTGGAGCACCTGCAG
This sequence comes from Pseudomonadota bacterium, assembly GCA_021787615.1. Taxonomy (GTDB): domain Bacteria; phylum Pseudomonadota; class Gammaproteobacteria; order Steroidobacterales; family Steroidobacteraceae; genus 13-2-20CM-66-19. The sequence continues at coordinate 48 of JAJYLP010000087.1, read as the reverse complement.
TCCGGGGCGCCGCGGGCGGCGGTGCGGAAGCGGACAACGCGGCTTGAA
>JAJYLP010000086.1 GCA_021787615.1 Pseudomonadota bacterium | reverse complement strand
AGCTCGGCGGCAAGTCGCCGAACGTGTTCTTCGAGGATGTCTGCCGGCGGGACGACGATTTCTTCGACAAGGCGCTCGAGGGCTTCGTCATGTTCGCGCTCAACCAGGGAGAGGTGTGCACCTGTCCATCGCGCGCGCTGATCCAGGAGTCGGTCTACGAGCGCTTCATGCAGCGCGCGTTGCAGCGCGTCGGGCAGATCAAGCAGGGCGATCCGCTCGACCCCTCGACCATGATCGGCGCGCAGGCCTCGCAGGAACAGCTGGAGAAGATCCTCACCTACCTCGACCTGGGGCGCAAGGAAGGGGCCGAGTGCCTGATCGGCGGAGAGCGCAACCGGCTCGCCGGCGAGCTGAAGGACGGCTACTACATCAAGCCGACGGTTTTCAAAGGCCACAACCGCATGCGTATCTTCCAGGAGGAGATCTTCGGGCCGGTGGTGTCGGTCACCACCTTCAAGGATATGGACGAGGCGCTCTCGATCGCCAACGAGACGCTCTATGGCCTCGGCGCCGGCGTGTGGTCGCGCGAGGCGAACATCTGCTACCGCATGGGCCGGGCCATTCAGGCCGGCCGTGTCTGGACCAACTGCTATCACGCCTACCCGGCGCATGCGGCGTTCGGCGGCTACAAGCAGTCCGGCATCGGCCGCGAGACGCACAAGATGATGCTCGAGCACTACCAGCAGACCAAGAACCTGCTGGTGAGCTACTCACCGAAGGCACTCGGCTTCTTCTGAGGCACCTCATGAGCGTGGGCCGTGTCACTGCCACCGAGACGGCGCTGGAGCTGATCGCCCGCCTCGTGGCGCGCCATGGCCCGCTCCTCTTTCATCAGTCCGGCGGCTGCTGCGATGGCAGCGCGCCGATGTGCCTGCCGCGCGGGGAGCTGCTGATCGGGGATCAGGACGTGTACCTCGGTGAGATCGGCGGGCAGCCCTTTTATATGGGCGCCGCGCAGTTCGAATACTGGCAGCACACGCACCTCACCATCGATGTCGTGCCCGGGCGCGGCGGCATGTTCTCGCTCGAAGGGCCGCTCGGGGTGCGCTTCATCACCCGCTCGCGCCTGTACACGCCGGAGGAGGAGGCGGCGCTGCCGCCGGCGCGCCGCGGGCCGGTGGCATGAGGCGATCCTCGCCGCAGCGCCCGATCTGCCATACTGAGGTCAATGCTCTGGCTTACTGTGCTGTTCGTGCTCATCGTGGCCGCCGGCGCCGGCCTCGAACTGTGGCTCGCCGGCCGGCAGATTGCCGCGGTGCGGGCGCACCGTGAGCACGTCCCGGAAAGCTTCGCCGCACAGGTTTCCCTCGAGGAGCATCGCAAGGCGGCCGAGTACACTGAGGCGAAGGCCCGCCTCGGGCGCATCGGCACGGTGCTCGATGCGCTGGTGACGCTCGCGCTCACCGTCGGCGGCGGCATCGCGGCGCTGGATGCGCTCTGGCGGCACACCGGGTGGGCTGAGCGGTGGCTGGGTCTGGCCGTGATCGGCTCGGTGGCCGCCGTGGTGCTGCTCGTGAGCCTGCCGCTGTCGCTGTGGCGCACGTTTGTGCTGGAGGCGCGCTTCGGATTCAACCGCACCACGGCGCGCGTGTATTGGGTCGATTTGCTCAAGGGCATCGCGCTCGCCGTGCTGCTCGGCGCACCCGTGGTGCTGGGCGCGCTGTGGCTCATGGTGCGGGCCGGCCGCAACTGGTGGCTGTGGGCATTCGGGGGGTGGGTGGTGCTCACGCTCGCGGTGAGCTGGGCGTGGCCGGTGCTCATCGCGCCGCTGTTCAACCGCTTCTCGCCGCTCGCGGATGCGAGCCTCAAGGCACGCATCGAGGCGCTGCTCTCGCGCTGCGGGTTCCGCTCGAGCGGCGTGTTCGTGGTCGACGGCTCGCGCCGCTCGGCGCACGGGAATGCTTACTTCACGGGCGTCGGGCGCAACAAGCGCATCGTGTTCTTCGACACGCTGCTCGAGCTGCTCGAGCCGCCGGAAATCGAGGCGGTGCTGGCGCACGAGCTCGGGCATTTCCGCCTGCACCACGTGCGCAACGGGCTCGCCGTGTCGATCGGGGTGATGTTCGTCGCCTTCGCGCTCCTCGGCTGGCTCGCGCGCCAGAGCGCGTTCTACGCGGCGCTCGGTGTCCCTCACCCCTCGCCGCACGCGGCGCTGCTGCTGTTCGCGTTTGCAGCGCCCGCGGTGCTGTACTTCACCACACCGGTGAGCGCCTTCTGGTCGCGCCGGCACGAGTTCGCCGCCGACCGCTTCGCGGCCGGCCAGGCCGATGCGCGCGAGCTCGTCGGCGCGCTGGTCAAACTGTACCGCAGCAACGCCAGTACGCTCACCCCCGACCGGCTGTACACGGCTTTTCACTACTCGCACCCCCCGGCCGTTGAGCGCATCAACCGGCTCCTGCACGGCTGAGCGGCGCGCGCCGCTTCATGGCGGCGCCGCCGAGTTTCGCGAGCGATCCGCCGCGGCCGGCGGCCTGTGGCGATCTCGGCCGCGCACCGCTTTAAACGCCGCCGCCGGCTGGCGCATCTAATGAAACACATGCTCTCGGCTGCACAAGGCGACGCGATCGAGTGGGAGGCTGGCCTCGTGCAGCGCGCCTGCGGCGGCGATATGCGGGCATTCGAGCGCCTGTACCGCGAGCACATCGGGACCGTGTACGGGCTGTGCCTGCGGCTGACGCGCGATCCGCCGATCGCGGAAGATTGTGCGCAGGAGGCGTTCTTCAACGCGTGGCGCTCGCTGCAGCGCTTCCAGACGCGCAGCAGCTTCGGGACCTGGCTGCACCGCATCGCGGTGAACGTCGTCCTCGCCCGGCGCCGCAGGACCCCGTTACTGCCCGAATTGCCGTCCCGGCCGCCCGATGCGCACGGGGACTGCACCGACCCGCCGGGAGAGTGGACCCTTGATACGCCGGTCGAAGTCAGTGAAATCGAAGCCGCTGTGGGCGCGCTGCCCGAGGGCGCCCGAGACGTGCTCGTGCTCTGCGGGATTTACGGCTACTCCCACAGCGAGGCCGCCCGAATGCTCGGCGTCGCCGAAGGTACGTGCAAGGCCCAGCTGCACCGGGCTCGCGCGCTGCTGCGGGCCCGGCTCGAGCCGGAGAGTCAGCCATGAATGATCCTGCCTCCAAAGCCAGGCGCCTCGGCGAGCTGCCGCAAGAGATTGCGCCGCCGCGTGACGGCTGGCCGGCGCTTCAGGCGAGGCTGCGCGCAAGCGCAGCGCCGCAACCGCAGCGTCCACCGGCGCAGAGCGGCGCGGCCCCGCCGGCCCGGCGCCTGAGCCGGCAGGCGATGCGCATTGCGGTGGTCGCAGCGGTTGTTGCCGCGCTCGCTCTCGGACTGTCCGTCGGCCGATGGGTCCTGGCGCCCTCCCGCCCGAGTGCCCGGCCGCCCACCACCCAGGGTACGGGAGCGGGGCTGCCGGTCGCCGACCTCACCGATCCCAGCTATCTGCGCGAGCGGGCGGCTCTGCTGCGCTCGCTGCGCGCACACCTCGCAACGCTTGCGCCGCCCACCCGGCGCAAGGTGCTAGAGAGCCTCGCCGTCATTCACCAGTCGGTGCGCCAGATCCAGCAGGCGCTCGGCCGCGAGCCCGGCAACGCGCTGCTGCAGGAGCTGCTGATCGATTCCTATCAGAACGAGATGCAAGTGCTGACGACCGCTCAGGCGCTGAGTGGCGGCGGCAGAGAGACCACAACATGAGCACAACCGCTTCACGTATCACCACCCTCACCCTTTCGCTCGCCCTCGCGGCGGGGTCCGCGCACGCCGCAACGGTGCGGCGGCAGATCGCGGCCACTGCGCGCGGCGAAGTCCACATCACCAACGTCGCGGGCAGTATCGTGATCCGCGGGTGGGACAAGCCCACCGTGTCGGTCACCGCCGAGCTGACAAGCGGCAGGCAGCGGCTGCTGCTGAGAGGCAGCAATGGCCGTACGCGGGTTTGCGTCACGGACGACGCCGAGAGCTGCAGCTGGCGGAGCTCCTCGGGCCGTGCGCACCCGGCACGGCTCGAGGTTCATGTACCGCGGGACAGCGAGATCGACGCATCAGGAGTCAGCGCCGGCATCAGTTCTCGCGGCATCGCCGGTGTGCAGCATCTGCACACCGTGAGCGGCGCGATCGCCGCGCAGCTCGGCTCCGGGGACGATGTCGTGAAGTCCGTCAGCGGCACGATCAGCCTGCAGGGAAGCGGCCAGGACGGCACGCTTCGGGCTGCGACCATCAGCGGCGATTTGCGTGCGACGAACGTCGCTGGCGAGTTCGACGCGCGAACGATCAACGGACGGTTGACCGCGCAGATCTCGCCCGCACGCATCGCGCGGCTGCACACGACCTCAGGCCCAATCAGTTTGGATGCCCGCCTCGCACGCGGCGGCACCCTCGACACGGAGACAATCAGCGGTCATCAGACCATCAAGGTTGCCGCTGCCGCGGGCTATTCGTACGCGGTCAAGAGCTTCAGCGGCCACATCGAGAACTGCTTTGGTCTGCAGGCGAAACACCCCAAGTACGGACCCGGGAGCCGGCTCGACGGCACGCGCGGCGCGGGAGAAGGGCGCGTGCGGGTCAAGAGTCTGAGCGGCGGCATCTCGCTCTGCGACCACTGAGGCGCACGCCGAGGCGAGTTCGCGGCGCACTTCATGGCGGAGTGCGCACTCAATGGCGGAGTGCGCACTCATCCCAGGCGCCGGCGCGCTGCTCGCAAGCCCGCTTGCGCTCGGGATCAGCGCGTGGCAGACGTCATATTATGGCGAGCTGCGGCTGAGCCTGCTGTGCTGTTTCCTCAGCGCGGCCGTGCTGTTGATCGTCGGCCAGCTCGCCGCCCGTCAGCCTGCGCGGCGCGCGGCGCGGACCGTCTGACATCAGGCATCCATATCAGACCTTCCCGGTCCCTGCCCGTGACTCCTTGCGGTCCGTGCCGGCAGACTTCCTCGAAGTGCGGTCGCCTCTGCGATCAGATGCTGAAATTCCGTGTGAACGCAAACGAGGTGGCGCATGCGCCCGAGCACGGCCGGCTTGCGGCGGTCGGCGTCGGGTGCGCGAAGGCGACGGGCGAGACCATGAGCACGGTGCTCGCAACGGTGATCATGAGGGCCAGCGCGGCGACGATGACTTTACGGGCGGTGATCATGATGAATCTCCTCGGTCTTGTCCCCAGAACACGCCGGTTCGCCGAAAGTTGCACTCGTCCGAAGCCGCAAGCACTGCCCGCATCAGGCCGCCGCATCTGCCGCTCGCGCATCTCGGTGCCATGCCGGCAGGCTCCCTAACATCGCACCTGCCACGGGAAATTCTCGGCCTCGTGCGGGTGCGCACGGCGTTGAGGCAGTGTCGGAAAGCCCTGCGCGGATCTGCGCGCAGCAGGCGGGCGGCGCGGATTCGGATGCAGCCCTGTCGCCCCAGCACCGGCGCAGCCGCGCGAGAGGAGCCCCTGAGGAAGCGCGGCCCTGAGGCGGGCCGCCGGCGGGTCCCTCAGCCGAACGGGTGGCGCAGGACGATGGTCTGAGCGCGCTCCGGACCGGTCGAGATGATGTCGATCGACACCCCAACGAGGCTCTCGAGGCGCGCAAGGTACTTGCGCGCGTTGGCCGGCAGGGCCGAGTACTCGGTGATGCCCACCGTCGACTCGCGCCAGCCCGGCAGCTCCTCGTACACCGGCTCCAGACCCGCGTAGCCCTCGAGGCTGAGCGGCGGCTCGGCCACCACTTCGCCGCCGATGCGGTAGCCGACGCACACCCGGATGAGCTCGAGCCCGTCGAGCACGTCGAGCTTGGTGATGCACAGGCCCGAGACGCTCGAGTGCACGATCGCGCGGCGCAGCGCCACCGAATCAAACCATCCGCAGCGCCGACGCCGTCCGGTGACCGAACCGAACTCGTGCCCGACCCGCGAGAGATGCTCACCGTAACCGTCGAACAGCTCGGTCGGGAACGGCCCGGCGCCGACGCGCGTGGTGTACGCCTTGACGATGCCGAGCACGTATTCGAAGGCGCGCGGCCCCAGACCCGACCCGGTTCCGGCGAAGCCCGCGGTGGTGTTCGATGAGGTCACGAAGGGGTAGGTGCCCAGGTCCACATCGAGCATCGCGCCCTGCGCTCCTTCGAACAGCGCGTTGCCGCCCCCACGGCGCAGCCGATCGAGCTCGAGCGTCACATCGGTTACGAGCGGCGCGATGGTCTCGGCGTAGGCGAGCTGCTCATCGAGCGTCTTCTGGAAATCCACCGGGCTCTGGCGGAAGTAGCGCTGCAGCACGAAGTTGTGGAAGTCCAGCACCTCGCCGAGCTTGGCGGCGAAGCGGTCGCGCTGAAACAGATCGCCCACGCGCACCGCGCGGCGCGCCACCTTATCCTCGTAGGCCGGCCCGATGCCGCGGCCGGTGGTGCCGATCGCGTTCGCGCCGCGCGCCTGCTCGCGCGCCCGATCGAGCTGGATGTGCGAGGGGAGGATCAGCGGGCACAGCGGCGAGATGCCGAGCCGCTCGAACACCGGCACCCCCTGATCAATCAGCGTGCGGCTCTCCTTGAGCAACGCCTCGAGCGAGAGCACCACGCCGTTGCCGATGAGGCAGCGCACCTGCTCGCGCAGGATGCCCGAGGGAAGCAGCGAGAGAATGGTCTTCGTCCCGCCGATGACCAGTGTGTGCCCGGCGTTGTGTCCGCCCTGGAAGCGCACCACCGCGGCGGCGCGCTCGGTGAGCAAGTCGACGACCTTGCCCTTGCCCTCATCGCCCCACTGCGTGCCGATCACGACGACGAATCTGCCCACTTCGCGTGCGCTCCTCAATCAGGTTTGCGGATGCCGTGTCTCGAGAATCTCCACCCCGGGGGTGCGCGCCAGCGCGAGCACCTCGGCGTCGGGCATCCGCACGGCGAGCTCGATCGATCCATCCTCGCCGGTGCGCTCGGCGCGCACCACTTTCGCCGCGTACAGGCGCGAGCGCAGCGCGCCCGCGCCCGGCGGCAGGCGCACGCGCGCATCGCAGGTGCTGCGCGAGAGACGCTCGGCGAGCGCCGCGGCGAGCAGCTCGAGGCCCCGGCACTCGGCTGCCGAGATCCAGACTGCCGTCAGCTCGCCGTCAGCGCCCCGCTCGATGCCCGCTTCGCGCCCCAGCCGGTCGATCTTGTTGTAGACGAGCAGCTGCGGGATCGACCGTGCGCCGATCTGCGCGAGCACCTCGTTGACCTGCCCGATGTGCTCGTCGCGGCGCGGATCGCTCGCATCGACAACGTGCAGCAGCAGTGTCGCCTCGCGCGCCTCGGTGAGGGTCGAGTGGAACGCCACGACCAGCTCGTGCGGCAGCTCGCGGATGAATCCAACGGTGTCTGCCGCCACCACCTGCGTCCCGCCCGGCAGCGTGATGCGCCGTACGGTCGGATCGAGCGTCGCGAACAGCTGATCGGCGATATACGCATCCGCGCCCGTCAGCGCGCGAAACAGCGTCGACTTGCCGGCGTTGGTGTAGCCGACCAGCGCGAGCGAGGGAACGGGAATCTCGGCGCGCACCTGCCGGCCGGTCTCGCGCTGCTGGCGCAGCTTGGCGAGGCGGCGCGTCAGCAGCCGCACCCGCTGGGCGATCAGCCGCCGGTCGGTCTCGAGCTGCGTCTCACCTGGGCCGCGCATGCCGATGCCGCCCTTCTGGCGCTCCAAGTGCGTCCAGCCTCGCACCAGTCGGGTGGCAATGTGGCGCAGCTGCGCGAGCTCCACCTCGAGCTTGCCCTCGGAGCTGCGCGCGCGCTGCGCGAAGATGTCGAGGATCAGCCCGTTGCGATCGATCACCCGCCGGCCGGTGAGCTTCTCGAGGTTGCGCTCCTGGCTCGGCGAGAGCGCGTGATCGATCAGGATCACCTCGGCGCCGGCGCCCTCGGCCGCCATGCGCAGCTCCTCGGCCTTGCCACTGCCGACGAAAAAGCGCGGATCCGGCCGCTCGCGCCGGCCGGTCACCGTGGCGACGGGCTCGGCTCCTGCTGAGCGGGCGAGCTGACGGAATTCCGCGAGATCCTCCGGGTCGACCGGCTCGCCGAACCCGATGCGCACCAGGAGCGCGCGCTCACCGGAACGCGGGCGTTCGAACACGGATCGGATCCCTGCCTCGGCGCGTACGGGCGCGGCTCACTCGGCGGCGGGCTCTGCGGCGCCTTCCTCCTCGGCAGACAGCCGCACGTTGCGCGCTGGCACGACCGTGGAGATCGCGTGTTTGTACACCATCTGGCTCACGCTGTTGCGCAGCAGCACGACGAACTGGTCGAACGAGTCGATCTGACCTTGCAGCTTGATGCCGTTGACCAGGTAGATCGACACGGGCACTCGTTCTTTGCGCAATGCGTTCAGGAAGGGATCTTGGAGCGACTGGCCTTTGGCCATCGGGTTCTCCTTGTTCTCACAGCTTGTAATTGTTGGGCACGTTGGGCGCCGCCAGAGCGCCTCTGCGGGGGTGATGCAAGCGCCTGCCTCCGCGGCAAGCTAAGCGATACGGATGTTCGATATTATCACCAAGCGCAGCGATTCACAGCGCGGTGGCGTCAAGACGGCGCCGAACGTCGCGATTCCACGACAGCGCCTGGGTTTCGGGGTCGAGCCACTCGGCAAAGCCCTCCGAGCGCATCCAGGTGAACTGGCGCTTGGCGAGCTGACGCGTAGCGGCGATGCCGCGCGCAACGGCTTCCTCCAGGCTGTGCTCGCCGGCCAGATGAGCCCAGAGCTGGCGATAGCCGACCGAGCGCATCGAGGCATGGCCGGCCGACAGGTCGCCCCGGGCGTAGAGCATGCGCACTTCCTCCAGGAAGCCCGCAGCCATCATGGCCTGGAACCGCTCGGCGATGCGCCGGTGCAGCACGGCGCGCTCGGGCGGCGCGAGCGCCCAGGTCCACACCGCAAGCCCCTCGAGCGGACGCTCGGCGCGGCGCCACAGGTCCGAGAGCCGCTCCCCCGTGAGCCGGCAGACCTCGAGCGCCCGCTGGATGCGCTGCCCGTCATTCGGGCTGATGCGTGCCGCAGCCGGCGCATCCAGCCGGGCGAGCTCGGCATGCAGCGCCGGCCAGCCCTCCCGCGCAGCCCGGCGGTCAAGCTCGCAGCGCAGCTCGGGCGAGGCCGGGGGCAACGGGGCGAGACCCTGGATCAAGGCGCGCAGATACAGCATGGTGCCGCCGACCAGCAGCGGGACTCGGTTGCGGGCGCGGATGGCGGCAATCGCGCCGCGCGCTTCCTGCACGAACCGCCCGGCCGAATACGGCTCGGCGGGGTCGCACACATCGATCAGGTGGTGCGCAATGCGCGCCCGCAGCGCCTGCGAGGGCTTGGCCGTCCCGATATCCATGCCCCGGTACACCTGCGCCGAATCGACGCTCACGATCTCGACCGGCGCCTGCTCGGCGAGGCGCTCGGCCCAGTCGCTCTTGCCGCTGCCGGTCGGCCCCGTGAGGATGAGCACCGGGGGCCCCGAGCCGGCCGGCTGGGCGGGCGGCACGCGCATCAGCGCCCGCGCAGGAACAGCTGATCGAGCTCCCGCAGCGTCAGCCGTGTCCAGGTGGGCCGGCCGTGATTGCACTGATTGGCCCGATCGGTGCGCTCCATCTGGCGCAGCAGCGCGTCCATCTCGGCCAGCGTGAGCCGGCGATGCGCGTGAATGGCCGTGCGACAGGCGAGTGTGCCGAGAAAGCGGTCGGCCACCTCATCGAGATGGTGCGCGGGACCCTCCCGGCCGAGGTCCTCGGCGACGGACTGCACGATGCGCACCAGTTGCTCGCCGGCGAGCAGCGCCGGCACCCGCCGCAGCGCGAGCCGTGCCGGACCCAGAGCATCGAACTCGAAGCCGGCGCGCTCCCAGAGCGAGCGCTGCTCGAGCAGCCGCTCCAGATCATAGGGCTTCAGTTCCACCACCAGCGGCTCGAGCAGCTGCTGGGCCGCCGGCGGACCGTCGCCGCGGGCGGCCTTGAGCTGCTCGTAAAGGACTCGCTCGTGCGCGGCGTGCATGTCAACGAGAATCAACCCATCGGCGCTCTGCGCCAGGATGTAGATGCCGTGCAGCTGCGCGAGCGCGGCACCCAGGGGCTGATCGGCAGGCCGCGGCGGTGCGGCCGGCAGCTCGCTCTCGCGCACAGCTGCGGCGAGCGCCCAGTCCCCCTGCTCCTGCCAGTCGCGCGCGGCGCGCGGCGCACCGAACTCGAGGCGGCCGGGAACCTGTGATCGGCCGTTGCCCGCAGCCGATGCGGCCTCCCCGAGCAATGGCTCGATGCGCGCCGCCGGCGCGCCGGCGTGTTGCGGCCGGGTGGCCGCGAGCGCGCGCTCGATCGCGCGCAGCACGAATTCGTGGATCTGACGGCTGTCGCGAAAGCGCACCTCCAGCTTGGCCGGATGCGCGTTGACATCGACCAGACGCGGATCGATCGTCAGGTGCAGCACGTAGGCCGGATGACGCCCGTGATACAACACGTCGCGGTAGCCGAGGCGGGCGGCGCTCATCAGCAGCTTGTCGCGCACCGGGCGGCCGTTGACGAACCAGTACTGCTGGTCGGCCTGCGCGCGCGAGGCCGTCGGCAATGCGATCCAGCCGGCGAGCTGCACCGGGCCCGAGGCGTGGCTCACCTCGAGCGTGTGCGCGAGGAATTCCGCCCCGAGCAGCTGCGCGAGGCGCGCCCCCGGTTCGGCGGCCGGCGCATCGAGCGCGACACGCTCGCCGCTGCGCAGCCGCAGCGTCACCTCGGGCCGCGCGAGCGCCTGGCGCTCGATGAGCCGCGCGATGTGGCCGAGCTCGGTCTGCGCCGTGCGCAGAAATTTGCGGCGCGCCGGCACGTTGAAGAAGAGCTCGCGCATCTCGATCGTGGTGCCCAGCGGGTGCGCCGCAGGGCGCACCTGTCCCACCGTGCCGCCCTCGACCGTGATCTCGGCGCCGTGCGGCGCCGCGGCGGTGCGCGAGACGATGCGCAGCCGCGCCACCGAGCCGATCGAGGGCAGCGCCTCGCCGCGAAAGCCGAGGGTGCCGATCGCCTCGAGGTCCGCGAGCGTGGCAATCTTGCTCGTGGCGTGCCGCGTGAGCGCGAGCGGCAGCGCCTCGGCATCGATGCCGGACCCGTCGTCACGGACCCGCACCAGGCCGACGCCGCCCTGCTCCACGTCCACCTCGATGCGGCGCGCGCCGGCGTCGAGGCTGTTCTCGATGAGCTCCTTGACCACCGAGGCCGGCCGCTCGATGACCTCGCCGGCGGCGATCTGATCGATGAGTTCGCTGGGCAATATGCGGATCGGCATCGGGAGGCTGTGGGTTGCGGCCGGCGGACGGCCGGCACAGCCTAGCAGGGATCCGGGCGCCGCGGACAGGCAAGCTCGCCGCTAATGGCCGTCGCGCGCCACCAGGGTGCGCAGCCGTGCGGCGCGCTCTTCGGCGAACAGCGTGCCGGCCGGCGGATGATTGCGGAAGTAGGCGAGAACGCCGCGGAAGATCGCATCCGCGATGCGCCTCTGGTACCAGGGCTGGCGCAGTTTCAACTCCTCGGCGGGATCGGACATGTAGTCGGTCTCGACCAGCATCGAGGGGATGGCGGGGGACTTCAGCACCACGAAGGCGGCCTGCTGCACGCTCGTGCGGTTCACCGGCACCGACTGACCGAGCGCGCGCAGCACGTCGCGCGCGGCGACCATGCTGTGGGCGATGGTCGTGGTCTGCGAGAGGCTGAGCAGCACCCTCGCCAGGGTGTGCGATTTACCCTTCAGCCGCACCCCGGCAAGCCGGTCGGAGGCGTTCTCCCGCGCGGCCAGAATGCGCGCCGCCTCGCTCGAGGCGCCGTGCAGCGAGAGGATGTAGACCTGCGCGCCCTTGATGTAGGGATCGCCGATGTCATTGACGTGGATGGAGACGAACAGGTCGGCATGATCGCGTCGGGCGACGCGCATCCGCTGGCGCAACGTCAGGTAGATATCGCTGTCGCGCGTCAGGGTGGCGCGCATCCCCTGCTGCTCGTCGATGCGTTGCGCGAGCAACCGGCCGATGGCGAGCGTGATGTTCTTTTCCTCGGTGCCGTAGCGGCCGATGGTCCCCGGATCGATGCCGCCGTGACCGGGGTCGACGGTGACGATGATGTCCCGGCCGTCATCGGCCGGCGAGAGGCGGGTGGCGATCGGGCGCGGCGCGGCGCGGGCGCCGCCCGCGGGGCCGAAGCCGCGCAGCTCGAACAGCAGCTGCCGGCCGCCGGCGGCGGGCCGCAGCCACACCAGGCGCATGTGGGCCGCGGAGTTCGTGGTGAACACGAGGCGCAGCGCGCCGTTGGGCTGCAGGCCCACGCGCACATCGCGCACCCAGCCGCCCACGCGCGGCAGGCTCAGGAGGGGCCCGGCGCGGGTACCGTGCAGATCCACCACCTCGCGATCCGGATGCCTCAGGCGGAAATACCGTGCCTGTGTGAAACCCGATAATTCCAGGTGCGCGGTGGCCTCATTCGCCGCGCTCCAGAGCCAAACGTGATCGAGATGATCGACGGCGGCGGACGCGGGAAACGCCGCTGCCACGCCCCACAGGGCGATAGAGAGATAAAAGGCCTTCCTGATCATGAGCTTCGCGGCACTCGTTGATGTGTAATCTACGAGTCGCGCGTCGCAATTTCAACTGCCGCGTGCAGGCGACGGCGATTTCAGCCGGGTCAGCCAGGCCGCGCCGACGTCCGTGCCGGCTGTCGCATGCGCTTCGTGCCCGGCCGCACCGACGCTCAGTTCCACCGTCAGATCCGCGGGCGGCAGGCCGCCGAAGCCGCGCTCCGGCCACTCGATCAGCCACAGACATCCCGGCAGCGCCCATTCCGCGAGGCCCAGATGCTCGAGTTCCTCGCGTGCTTGCAATCGGTACAGATCCAGATGCACCACGGTCTGGCGCTCGAGCGCATACACCTGCACGAGCGCGTAAGTCGGGCTGCGCACCGGGCCGTCGACGCCGCAGGCGCGCAGAAATCCCTGCGCCAGCGTGGTTTTCCCGGCACCGAGGTCGCCGCGCAGATACACCACCACGAAGTGCGACGGCCCCGCGGGACGCCGCTGCGCGAGCCGTGCGCCGAACGCCTCGGTCTCGAGCGGGCTCTTCAGAAGTTCACGCAGCGCCGCAGCTCCTCGATGACATCGCCCGCCAGCAGTCCGCGCTCGCCGCCGCGCGCGGCCGCATCACCGGCCAGCGCGTGAACGAGCACACCGGCGCGCGCCGCGCGCCACGGATCGCGGCATTGGGCGAGCAAGCCCGCGATGACCCCCGTGAGCACATCGCCCATGCCCGGGCTGGCCATTCCGGGATTGCCGTGCTCACACACCGCCGGCACCACGCCCGCATGCCCCACCAGCGTGCCGGCGCCCTTGAGGACGATGGTGCCGCCATAACGCCCGAGGAGCGCATCGAGCGCCGCGAGGCGGTCACCCTGCACCTGCGCACTCGAGACGCCGAGCAGCCGCGCCGCCTCGCCAGGGTGAGGCGTCAGAATCCACTCGCCCGGCGCGGCCGGCGCGCCGGCCGCGATGAGATTGAGCGCATCGGCATCCACAACCAGCGGCTTGCCGCATCCGAGCGCCGCATCGAGCACCCCGCGCGCCCAGGCGTCCTGCCCCAGGCCCGGTCCGATGGCCATCACGTCGCAACGCGCGGCAAGCCGGCGCACCGTCTCGGGATCGGCGAGCGGCGCACACATCAACTCCGGCCGCGCACCGATCACCGCGGCGACATTCTGCGCCGCGACCGCGACAGTGACCCGCCCGGCGCCGACGCGCAGGCACGCCTCGCCCGCCAGCCGCGCCGCGCCCGGCATGCCCGGACCGCCGCCGACGATCAGCACATGCCCAAAGTCGCCCTTGTGCGCCGAGCGCGCGCGCCGCGGCAGCGCCTGCTCGAGGTCAGCCCACAGCAACCGCTCGAGCCGCGCCGCAGGCGGATCCCTCAGGCGGCCGGTGAGGCCCAGATCATCGAAACACAGCGCGCCGCGGTACGCCGGCCCGTCGCCGAGATAGAGTCCGCTCTTCAGGGCCACGAAGGTGATGGTGCACTCGGCGCGCACGGCTTCTCCGAGCGGCAGGCCGCGGTCGGCGTCGAGTCCCGACGGCACATCGAGCGCAAGCACCGGTCTGCGGCTCGTGTTGATGGCGGCGATGACGCGCAGCAGATCCTCGCGGACCGCTCCGGTAAGGCCCGTGCCGAGCAGCCCGTCGACCACCACCTCGGCCGCTGCGAGCGCCTGCGCGGTGAACGGATCGATCGCACCGCCGGCGGCGCGCCAGTCGTTGCATGCCTGCAGCGCATCGCCGCGCAGGCGCTCGGGCGCACTGGCGGCGAGCACGGTGACCTCGCACCCCGCGGCGCGCGCCAGGCGCGCCAACACATAACCGTCCCCAGCATTGTTGCCAGCGCCGCAGACCACTGCGATGCGCCGCGCCGCCGGCCAGCGCTCGCGCAGGCAGCGCAGCGCCGCCTCGCCCGCCCGCTGCATGAGCGTATAGCCGGGGATTCCGAGCGTGTCGATCGCGGCGCGATCCATGTCGCGCACCTGGGCCGAGGTATGGAGCGAGGCCGGCAGGGACATGCGGTTGATTATACTGGCCCGGTGAGGCGGCCATGAACCCACCGATGCTCG
>JAJYLP010000169.1 GCA_021787615.1 Pseudomonadota bacterium | reverse complement strand
GCACCGGCACGGGCGCCGAGAGGACGAGCAGGGTCGGGCCGATATGATGCAGGATCAGATGCTGCAGGCGATGGATCCAGAACATGTGCTGCGCGAGAAAATCGAAGTAGGTCTGCATCACGGCGTAATTCACCACGAGGCCGAGGAAGAAGACGAACGGCCGCGAGAATCTGACGTGGATCGCGTTGCGCCGCAGGACCATCATGCCACGGGCGTAGAGCGCCGCGGTGAGTGCGAAGACCGCACAGGCCGTAGGCGAAACTGCCAGGGCAGCAGGTACGACAGAAGTCTCACGGCACCCCCTCGGACGGCCGGGCAGAGCGACCCGGAGAAGCCGTCGTAGGGTACCAGAGCGCGCCGATCGCTGCGGGGCGCGGGCGCTCGGACTGAAGCGCGGCAGGGGTGCGCCGCGCGCCCGCGCGCTCAGCGGCTGAGCACGCAGTCGATGTCGCTTGCGTCGCGGCGCACGGGGTTCATCGGCATCAGCGTGGCGGTGACGCGATTGCGTCCGGCGTGCTTGCTGCGGTAGAGCGCCGCATCCGCGATGCGCAGCATGTGATCGCCGGTCTTGCGGTCCCCGAAGGGCACCTGCTGCAGATTGCACATGCCGAAGCTGGCGGTGACTTCCACCGTGTTGCCCGGAACCTGGAAGGGGGTGTCGGCGATGCACGTCCGCAGGCGGCGGGCCGCATCGAGCGCCTGGTCGTAGTTCGTCTCGGGCAGGATGACCGCGAACTCCTCGCCGCCGAGTCGCGCGACCCAGTCGACGCCGCGGCGCAGACTCTCCTGCAGCCGCGCGCCGAACTGCTTGAGAATCTCATCGCCGCTGGCATGGCCGAGGGTGTCGTTGACGTGCTTGAAGAAATCGATGTCGCAGAGAATGAGCGACAGCGGCCGCCGGTAGCGTGCGGCGCGCTCGATCTCGCGCGGGAAGTGCTTGCCGAAGAAGCGCCTGCTTGCCACTCGTGTCAGCTCATCGGTGGTCGAGAGCTCGCGGTTCTCAATGAGCGCGATGCGCAGCACTTCCTCCAGCTCTGCGATGCGCCGTGCGGTGCCGAGCCGCGCTTTGAGCGTCGGCTCGCTGGCATTGCGAGCGAGGTTGTCGTCGGCGCCGGCGAAGAGGCCCGACTCGATCTCCTCAGGGTCGTCGAGCGGCGCGATGTAGAGGATGAACGGATCGCGCGGCAGCTTCTGCGTGCGGATCCGGCGGATGAGGGGCAGGCTGTCGGTCATTACAACAGCGCGGAACTGCTCGCGCAGATTGTCGATCGCCTCGTGCTCCTCGCACAGCGTCACATCCAGCATCTCCTTGTGGATGCGCTGCTCGAGCTGCTTGCGGGTGTCGGCGGCGCGGATGACGAGCAGTGCGTGCGGCGGTGGCAACACGCGCAGCATCACTGCGACGGTGGCAGTGGTGTCCTCCCGGGCCTCCGGCTCGTGCACGCGCCGTTCGAGAACCCGTTTTATTACTGTCGTGTGTCCGCCAGATGACATTGGCCCCTCCGGGCTCGTCAGTCCCTGCCAGGCGGATGCTCCAGGGTGTCAACGTGAAGGTTCGGGCGCCGGCATCCCGCACTGGCAAGTGCAAACGCAATGTAAAGGTGACATTGGGCGTGCAGTGTGATGAACTTCACGATCCCTTGATCGTGGTCCGGTGAGAAAGACAATAGAGACGATGACTTCACACGTTGCCGACCCGTCCGCGCCCGCCATTACCCGCCGCCGGCGTCCGTTCCTGGCGCCGGTGTGGCTGAGCCTGCTCGCCGTGCTCGCAGTCGTTGGACTGGGTCTTGCGCTTTGGGCCTCGGCAACCAATACCATCGTCGTCGTCGTGCCGTCTGCGCAAGGGGAGCTGGGATCGATCGACAATGCGCCACTGTCGGCCGCTGGCGGACAGCAGGCGCAGTTGCTCGCGCGGCGCTTCGCCACCTCTTCGGGACCGTACGGCCTGAGCGCAATCTACGTCAGCGATACGCGCCGGGCGCAGCAGACGGCAGAGCCGCTGGCCCAGCTGCTCGGCCTGCGGCCCATCGTCCTGTCAAGCCGAACCGGGGCGGGCATCGCCGGGGAGATTCTCGATCAGCATACCGGCGATAGCCTGCTCGTCGTGTGCAACCGTCAGACCATTGCCGATCTGGTGCACGCGCTCAGCGGTCATCGCATCCAGCTGACGGCCGCCCGGGACATGTACATCGTCACCATTCCGCGCTACGGACCGGCGCGGGTGCTGCAGATGCACGACTGAGCGGAGGCTATTGCGCGGTCGGCCGAGGAGTCGCCGCCCTGCGCACGAAGCCGATGTGCACGCCGATGCGCAGATCCGACGCCACCACGTCCTGAATCTCACCGTCGGGATCGATGAGGAACGTGGCCCGGCGAACACCGAGGCCGAACGGGCCGCGCACTCCGTACATGCGCACCACGCACCGGTCGACGTCCGAGAGCAGGACGAAGGGCAGGCGGTACTTCTCACGGAAGGCGCGATGGCTCTCGGGGCTTTGCGGGCTGACGCCGGCGACCTGCAGGCCGGCGGCCTGGATCTGCGGCTGCAGATCGCGGATCTGGCAGGCCTCGCGGGTACAGCCGGGGGTGAAGTCCGCCGGATAGAAGTAAAGGATGAGCGGTCCGCGCACCAGCAGGCTCTTCAGCGAGACGGATACGTCGTCCGCATCGGGAAGAGTGAATTCGGGTGCGCGCGCGCCGATGGCCAGCACGGGAAGGCTCCTACAATGGCCTTGGCTTCCTCGCGCATCATAGCTAGAATCGCCCGCCTTGCGTGGGGCGGTAGCTCAGCTGGGAGAGCGTCGCGTTCGCAATGCGAAGGTCGAGGGTTCGATCCCCTTCCGCTCCACCAATAAAATCAATGGCTTGGGCGATTGCGCTTCATGTTCTGATCCGTCGTGAGCGCGCCCCCGGCGCCACCGGGGGATTGTTTC
>JAJYLP010000008.1 GCA_021787615.1 Pseudomonadota bacterium | reverse complement strand
CGAGCTCGGGATTGTGCTCGAGAATGGCCTCCTCGACCGTCACCCGCCGGAACGGCTTGGCCAGATCGTAGCGGCGCCCCTGGTAGGTCAGCTGCTCGCTGCCGTGCACCGCCTGGGCGAGCCCGCGGATCGCCTTCTCGATCCAGTCCATCAGGTCGCGGTAGTCGGCGTAGGCGAGGTAGAGCTCGAGCATCGTGAATTCGGGGTTGTGCTGGGTCGAGAGGCCCTCGTTGCGGAAGTTGCGGTTGATCTCGTAGACGCGCTCGAGCCCGCCGACCACCAGGCGCTTCAGATACAGCTCCGGGGCGATGCGCAGGTACATCTGCATGTCGAGCGCGTTGTGATGCGTGACGAAGGGCCGCGCGCTCGCGCCGCCTGGAATCGGCTGCATCATCGGCGTCTCGACCTCGACGAAATCGAGCGCATCGAGGAAATCCCGCAGGTAGCGCACGATGCGCGCGCGCGTGCGGAACACGTTGCGGCTCGTTTCGTTGACGATCAGGTCGACGTAACGCTGCCGGTAGCGCGTCTCGAGGTCGGCGAGCCCGTGCCACTTATCCGGCAGCGGGCGCAGCGACTTGACCACCAGGCGCAACCGCTCGACGCGCACCGAGAGCTCCTGCGTTCGGGTGCGAAACAACACACCGGTGGCGCCGACGATGTCGCCGACGTCCCAGCTCTTGAACGCCTCGTACAGCGCCTCCCCCAGGGCGTCCTTCTGCAGGAACAGCTGGATCTGCCCGGTACGGTCGGCGATGTTGGCGAAGCTCGCCTTGCCCATCACGCGCTTCAGCAGCATCCGTCCCCCGACGGTCACGCGCGTCGGGTTCGCCTCGAGCCACTCCCCCGTGCGCTCGCCGAAGGCCTGCTGCAGCTGCCCGGCGAGCGCATCGCGGCGGAAGTCATTGGGATAGGCCGCACCGCGCTCGCGCAGCGCGGCGAGCTTGGCGCGCCGCTCGGCGATCAGCTTGTTCTCGTCGGCCGCCTCGCCGAGCGGGCCCTGTTGCGTGTCAGTGTCTGTCATAAATGGCCTACAACCCCGCCTTGAGCGAGGCCTCCAGGAACTGATCGAGATCCCCATCGAGCACCGCGGTAGTGTTGCCCACTTCCACGCCGGTGCGCAGATCCTTGATGCGCGACTGGTCGAGCACGTAGGAGCGGATCTGGTTACCCCAGCTCACGTCGGACTTGGACTCCTCGAGCACCTGGGCGGCGGCGTTGCGCTTGTTGACTTCCAGCTCGTAGAGCTTCGCCTTCAGCATCTTCATCGCTGTGGCGCGGTTCTTGTGCTGGCTGCGCTCGGCCTGGCAGGCGACCACGATCCCGCTCGGGACGTGTGTGATGCGCACCGCCGACTCGGTCTTGTTGACGTGCTGGCCGCCGGCGCCCGAGGAGCGGTACACGTCGGTCTTCAGGTCCGCCGGATTGATCTCGATGTCGATGTCCTCATCGACCTCCGGGGAGACGAACACCGAGGCGAAGGAGGTATGGCGGCGGTTGCCCGAGTCGAACGGCGACTTGCGCACCAGGCGGTGCACGCCGGTCTCGGTGCGCAGCCAGCCGTAGGCGAACTCGCCCCGCACCTCGATGGTGGCGCTCTTGAAGCCCGCCACCTCGCCCGGGTTCGAGTCGATCACCTCGCAGGCGAAGCCGCGCGAGGCGCCCCACCTCAGGTACATCCTGAGCAGCATCTGCGCCCAGTCCTGCGCCTCGGTGCCGCCGGCGCCGGCCTGGATGTCGAGAAATGCATTGTGCGAGTCCATCTCGCCGCGAAACATGCGCTTCAGCTCGAGCCGGCGCACCGCGGTCTCGAGCTCCCCGGCCTCGCGGCCGAGCTCGCGCACGGTCGCCTCATCGCCCTCGCCTTCGGCGAGCTCGAGCAGCTCCGCGGCGTCGCGCAGACCGCCCTCGACCCGGTCGATCGCCTCGAGGTCGCCGTTCAGGCGCGCCCGTTCGCGGCCGAGCTGCTGCGCGCGCTCAGGCTGCGACCAGACGCTCGGCTCCTCGAGCTCGCGCGCGACTTCCTCCAAGCGCTCTTTCTTGAGGTCGTACTCAAAGAAACCCCCGTAGGGCGCCCATGCGCTCCTCGAGGTCTTTGAGCTGGCGCTTGAGAGGATTGACTTCCATCGTGCGGTGCCGTCCGGGTGAGATGCGGGTATGAGCCAGTCATGCTAGCGATCCGGCGGCGGAATTTCCAGCCTCGCGCCGGCCTCGCGCGCGAGCAGCCGCCCAAGCTCGCCGCGGCTGTTGATGCCGAGCTTGCGATAGCAGGTGTGCAGGACGCAGCGCACCGTGCCCGCAGCGAGAGCACAGTGACGCGCTACTTCGCGGTAGCTTCGCCCGGCAGCGTACAGCCGAACGATCTGGTACTCACGGCGCGTCAGGCGCTCACTGACGGGCAGGCAGCGCACGGTGAGCACCAGCGAATCGGTGAAGCGGCGCGCCACGATGCGCTCGCCGCGCCGCTCGAGCGGGACCGCCTCCCCGCGCAGCGCCCGGGCAACGAGCGGCGCCGGTAGCCGCAGCCCGTCCCAGTGCGCCCAAGTGGCACCAATCGCCTCGCTCACGCGCTGTCCGCAATGCAGCACCGTGCCGTCGGGCAGAGTCAACGCCCGATGCGGCGCCGCAGCGAGCAGCGGCTCTTCCGAGGCGCGCCGCAGGCACAGCGCCCGGTTCACACAGCGGGACTCCGACAGGTGCGGCATCAGCAGGCGCAGCCTCGAGCGATCCGCGTCGTCAAACGGCGCATCGCGGTGCGGGCGGTGCAGCGAGAGCCACTCGCCGGCGGCATCCCCCGCCGCAGGCCGCGCGATCAGCAGTTGCCGCTCGATGCCCCAGCGCCGCGCTTGCGCAAGCTGCGCCTGGCACGCTTCTCGGGCCAAGAGCTCTGCGGCATCGATGCTATGCGCACAGCCTGGGGCCGCCGCCGTCGCCGCCAGGGCGTGCGGGCAGTGGCGCAGAACGCTCACCGCCACCTCGGGGCAGAGGCGGTGGGCGTGCAGGCGATGCACCTGCACCTGACCGGCGCTCAGGCGGCCGGTGAACCACAGCGCCGCCTCGAAACGCACGTGCTCGCCCAGTGCGATGAGCGCCAGATCCTGGAAGCGCTCGGTCGGCGTGTGCTGCGCGGTGCGATAGAGCAGCTGCGCGAATTCGAGCATGGCTTCCACGATCGATCCCCCTCGCCCGGCGCGCGCGCCATGTCGCATGGGGATCCGATCGCGCGGGGGCCGCCTGACCCCGCCGCGGTTGCGGCGCAAGAGCGCAGCGCCGCGGCCGAGCGCACGGACCCATGCGGCCGCACGCCCACCATCGAGTGACGCAGCACGCCGCGAGAAGGGAAACCCTCAGGGGGCCAGAACGTGATCGACCAGCAGCTGCAGCCGCCGCTCACCCTGGTATTCGTTGACATCCAGGCGGTACACCAGCCGCCGCTCCCCTTCCGGCAAGGGCATGCCGACCTCGGGATCGAGCAGATTGAACGCAATGGCGTCGAAGGCGCGATTGCGGGCTCCCTGCACCCACATCTTGACGTGACGCTCACCCACCACGCGGGCATTGCGTACCGTGAACACACCATCAAAGCACGGCTCGGGGAACGCTTGTCCCCAGGGGCCGCCCGCGCGGAGCGCTTCGGCTGTCTCGAGTGCAATCTCCTCCACGTCGAGTTCCCCGTCGGTCTCGATCGCATCGGCGAGCACCCCGCGCGGCGTCAACCCGGCCACCTGCGCATCGAACAACGCGGCAAACTCATCGAGCCGCGAGCGCGGCAGCGTCAGCCCGGCGGCCATCGCATGGCCGCCGAAGCGGCCCATCAGTCCCGGATGGCGCGCATCGAGCTCGGCCAGCACGTCGCGGATATGTACTCCGGGCACCGAGCGCGCCGAGCCGCGCAGATCCCCGTCCCCGGCCACAGCGAACGCGATGACGGGACGGCGCACGCGCTCCTTGACACGGCTCGCCACCAGCCCGACCACACCCTGGTGCCAACTCTCGTCGAACAGGCACACCGCGCTGCGCTGCGCGGCGCGCGTGCGCGCCTCATCGAGTCCGCGGACCGCGGCAAGCGCTTCGGCCTGCATCCGCGCTTCGATCTCGCGCCGCTCGCGGTTGAGCGCATCGAGCCGCGTAGCGAGTCCCGCGGCATCGCCGGCGTCGGCGAGCAGGCACTGAATGCCGATCGACATGTCATCGAGCCTTCCCGCCGCATTCAGCCGCGGCGCCACCGCGAACGCCAGGTCGGCGCTGGTCACTCGCGCGAGCGGCCGGCCCGCGGCCTCGAGCAGCGCACGGATGCCCGCGGCGCAGCGTCCCGCGCGGATCCGCCTGATGCCCTGGGCGACCAGGACCCGGTTGTTGCCATCGAGCGGCACCAGATCCGCCACCGTGCCAAGCGCAACCAGGTCGAGCCACTCGGCCACCCCCGGCGCATCCGCGCCCAGCAGAGCGCCCCTCTGCAGCCGCCGCCGCAGCGCCGCGAGCACGTAGAACGCCACGCCCACCCCGGCGAGCGAGCGGCTCGCGAAGCGGCTGCCCGGCAGGTTGGGATTGACGATGACGCGCGCGGCGGGCAATTCGCTGCCGGGCAGGTGATGGTCGGTGATCAGGACCTCGATGCCGCGCTCGCGCGCCTCGGCGACGCCGGCGAGACTGGCGATACCGTTGTCCACCGTGACGATCAGGCTCGGGGCGCGCTCGGCCGCCACGCGTACGATCTCGGGCGTCAGCCCGTAGCCGAACTCGAAGCGGTTCGGCACCAGAAAATCCGCCTCGAACCCCCAGGCGCGCAGCGCCCGCAGCATCAGCGCGGAGCTGGTCGCCCCGTCGGCATCGAAATCCCCGACCACCAGGATGCGCCCACCCGCGCGCTGCGCGAGCAGCAGCTCGGCGGCCGCCTCGACCGACTCGAGCGTGCCGACGGGCGTGAGGCGCTCGAGCGAGGTGTCGAGATCCTCGGCGCTGCGCACGCCGCGCGCGCGGTACACGCGGCTCAGCACCGGATGCAGCCCGGGAAGCAACCGCTCGCCCGCCGCCTCCGGGCGGCGCACCACGCGCAACATCATGCCAGCGCCTCCAGCCCCGCCCGGCCGCGCCGCCAGCGCCGCCAGCGGTCGCGCGATCGCAGGCACCACGCCCGGTCATTCGCGAGCAGCCAGAGCCGCTCGAGCGAGCCGGCGCCCAGCGCCGCGACGGCCGGGGCGATCCAGCGCCGATCGAGGTCCGCGAGCGCGCGCAGCAGATCCGCGCCCGGCTCGCGCTGCAGCGCATCGCTCACCTCGAGCGCAAGCAGCGCGCTCTCGAGCGCCCCGGCGCGCGCGTACGGCCACTCGGGCGGGACGGGGCGGGACTCGGTCCCGCCGAGGCGCGCCAGTCCCGCCAGGTACGCCTCGGTCCCGTACACGGCCGCGCGCGCCGCGCTCGCGGGCGCCGCGCGGGCCGGCGCCGCCCCGCCGCCCCAGATCCACAGCGTCGAGACCGGCGGCTCGCCGCGGGCGGTGCGCTCGGCATTGAGCGGGTGCTGGTGCAGCCACATCTCGAGCTCGGCGCCGAGGCGCCGCAGCGCGCCCGCGCCGCTGCCGCTCGGCAGTGACTCGGCCAGCGTCCCGGCCGGCACGCGCGCCGGCTCGCAGGTGCGCGGCGTCTCACCCGCCGGGGCGGCGAGCAGAAACGTTCCGCCGGGCAGCGGGCTGAGCGCGAATCCCGAGCCGGCGTACAGCGCGTTGAAATCGGCGGCCAGCCGCTCGGCCTCGGGCGCGGCGAGCCGCAGCCGGCCCCGCCGCTCCAGATGCACCCGGCCGATCCCCTCGGTCAGGTGCAGCGGCTCGGCGAGCCACACCGCCGCCCCGGGCGGCCCGCCCGCTGCGCCCGAGGCCGCGATGCTCGCCGGCGGCAAGTCCGCATAGCGCTCGAGCCCGAGCCACCGCGCGGCCCACTCGCGCCAGGACTGCTCGAGCGCTCGGACACGCGCAAAGCGCGTCAACGACTCGATGCCCGGCAGCACGCCGCGCCCGCTCGGCGGCGCGCCAGGGTCTGGATCGAGGTACAAATCCGTGATCACGATGACGAGTTCGCTCACGGGCGGTATCGTACCGTCATGCGATTCAGTTTAGAGAACTCAACGCACGTCAATACGGTGCGCGCCTACTCGCCGCACGAGCTGCGCATCGGTGAGACCGTGGTGCGCGCGAGCTGCATTCTCACCGCCGAGCGGCTCATCACCGAGTGGGAGCCGGCGCATTTCGAGGCGCTCGAGGCGGCGCATCTCGAGCCCATCTTCGCGCTCGAGCCGCAGCTGGTGCTGATCGGCACGGGGGCGCAGCAACGCTTTGCGCCGGCGCCGATTCGCTCGGCTTTCAGCACGCGCGGCGTTGGACTCGAGGTGATGGATCTCGGCGCGGCGTGCCGGACGTTCAACATTCTGGTGCAAGAGGACCGGCGGGTCGCGGCGGCTTTGTTCTTCGCGTGAGCCGCGCCGGCATCGAGGAAGGCACAGGGGGAGGGGTTTCAACTCCACGACCCGACGCGCCGAACGCTGCACTGTTATTGCTTTTGCTGGTCGCGATCGAATTGTCGCTATTGTTGCTTTTGTCTCGCCCGCCCCCTCCTCCCTGTGCCCTCTCCCGGCGTCCCCCCCGGCGACGTTTGTCGCTCGCGAGAGACGGGCGGTATGTTAACCACGACGGTTTTGTGCTGGCAAGCGTTTTTCCGACGCGACGCGAAAAACAGCGCGCCGGCCTGGCGCAGCGGCTCGAAAGCCGGGCAGCACAAGCTATGGCTGGTAAATTAGTATTTATTTTCAATAACTTATAGACATAAATTCACGCCGATTCCCGTGCGCTCAATCGGCGCCGCGGCGGATCAGTTCTTGCCGCCGAGCAGTGGCACGAACGCCACGCGGCCGAGCGACTCGCGCACTACGCCCTGCTCGCGCCGCGTGAAGCGCATCAGCTCCTGCTCGCCCTCCGAGCCCACCGGCACGATGAGCCGTCCGCCCGGGGCGAGCTGGCGCACGAGCGCCGGCGGCACGACCAGCGGTGCGGCCGCCACCAGAATGCCGTCAAACGGCGCCTGACTCTTCCAGCCCTGGCTGCCGTCGCCGTGGTGGAACTTGACGGTGCGGATGTCGAGCTCCTTCAGCCGCTCCCTGGCGCGCTCGAGCAGGCCCCCGATGCGCTCGATCGTGAACAGGCGCTCCACGAGCGGCGCGAGCACTGCCGTCTGGTAGCCGCAGCCGGTGCCCACCTCAAGCACACTGCCAAGCGGTCCGCCCTCGAGCAGCGCCTCGCTCATGCGCGCCACGATGTACGGCTGCGAGATGGTCTGGCCGAAGCCGATCGGCAGCGCCGTGTCCTCGTAGGCGCGGCTGCCGAGGGCCTCGTCGACAAAGATGTGGCGCGGCACATTGCGGATGCGATCGAGTACCGCAAGGTTGCTGATGCCCTGCTCGCGCAGGCGCTGCACCAGGCGGTCGCGCGTGCGCGCCGAGGTCATGCCGATGCCCGCCATGCGCAGGTCACTCATCGAGCCGCTCCAGCCAGCTGCGCAGCGGGGTGAGCGCGGCATGGCGCGTCAGGTCGATCTGCAGCGGCGTCACCGAGACGTAGCCCTCGGCGATGGCGTGAAAATCCGTGCCGGGCCCGGCATCCTGCTGCGTGCCGGCGGGCCCCACCCAGTACACCGGGCGGCCGCGCGGGTCGCGCGAGGGCACGATGGGCTCGGAGCGATGGCGGTAGCCGAGGCGGGTGGCGCGGTAACCGCGCAGCGCCTCGAGCGGGACGTCCGGGACGTTGACGTTGAGGATGAGCGAAGCATCCAGCGGTCGCTTGAGCATCTCGGCGACCAGCCGATGCGCCACGGCCGCGCCGGTCTCGAAATGCCCGCCACTGCCGGGCCGGGTGCACAGCGACACCGCGAAGGTCGGCAGACCGAGCCAGCGGCCCTCGATCGCGGCCGCGACGGTGCCGGAGTACAGCACGTCATCGCCGAGATTGGCCCCGTCGTTGATGCCCGAGACCACCATGTCGTGCTCGAAATCAAACAGCCCCGTGATCGCCAGGTGCACGCAGTCGGTCGGCGTGCCCTGCACGCAGTAAAGGCCGGGCTCGATCTCGAGCACTCGTAGCGGCATGTCGAGCGTGAGCGAGTTGCTCGCGCCGCTGCGATTGCGGTCGGGGGCGACGACGGTGACCTCGGCCAGATCCGCCAGCTTGCGCCTGAGGATGCGGATCCCCTGGGCATGGTAGCCGTCGTCGTTGCTGAGCAGGATTTTCACGTGGCGGGCGGTGTCTCGGCGAGGACGTTCCTCGGGAAGGGCGCGACTATACTGGAAGCAAATTCGGCGGAGGTAGCGTGTGCGCATCGGACCCGGAAGATGACCGGCGGCTGTTCCGCGAGGCGGTCCGCGGCGTCAAGCCGCTCGAGCGCCCCGCCGTGGCGAGCGAGCGGCCCAAGCCGGCCCCTGCGGCGCGCTTCACGCGCGCCGACCGGCTGGCCGTGCTCGAAGAGAGCCTGAGCGGCAGCGGGCCGCCCGATCCGGCGCTCGCCGCCGGGGACGAGCTGGTCTTCCGCCGCGAGGGGGTCCCGCTCGAGGTCCTGCGCCGGCTGCGCCGCGGCGAGTACCGGGTGCAGGCCGAGCTCGATCTGCATGGCCTCACCGTCGAGCAGGCCAAGCGGGCCCTGCGCGAGTTCATGGCCGAGGCGATGCTGCGGCACTGGCGCTGCCTGCGGATCATCCACGGCAAGGGGCTGCGCTCGGGTCACCGCGGGCCGGTCCTCAAGGGCCTGGTCGCCGCCGTGCTGCGCCGGCTCTCGCCGGTGGCCGCGTACGTCTCGGCGCGGGCGGTCGATGGCGGCACCGGGGCCATCTACGTGCTGCTCTCTTCGTAATCGCCGAGCGTGAACAGCTCGCGCAGCACCGAGGTGGCGTAGGCCCCGCGCGCGAGACGAAACTGAAGCACCACCGCGCCGGGCTCGATCCGGACGCTGAGCTCGCGCACCGCGGCCCGCAGACTGCGCCGTTCCTGGCGCAGGCCGGCGGCCTCGAGCAGTGCGCAGTACTGCGGATGCTGGCCCGCCACGCGCTCCTCGAGCTCGCGCACGGCGCCCTGCGAGTCCGGCGCGCCGCGCCCCCACAGCGGCCCGCTCGGGTGAATCTCAAGGCGAGCCGCCCGCTCGCGCAGCGCCGCATCGCAGGCCTCGACCGCGAAATGGCTGCCGCGCCCGTCGAGCATCGCGCGGTCGCCGGGCTCGAGCCCGTCCCAGCGACCCGCGCGCACCCGCTCGGCCAGCACCGCGTTGAACAGCAGGCTGCGCGCGGCCGAGAGCACGAACCCGCGCTCAGCGGGGCGCAGCGCGCGCGGATCGAGCGCTCCCGGCTCGAGGTTCGCCCCGCCGCGCCCGAAGCGCTGCGGTCCGAAGTAATTGGGGACGCCGCGCTCGGCGATCCGGCGCACTCGCTCGCCGAGCCGCTCCTCGGGCGGCGGCTCGCCGCGCGCGCGGATGCGAAAGCGGTTGCCCTCGAGCGCACCGCGCGGCAGCTTGCGCGTGTGCGGGTGGGCGGCGAGCACCTCGAAGCCCTCCCCGCGCGCTCCCGCCCACTCCTCGGCCGCGCGCCGCCCGCGCGGCGCCGAGAACCACTGCACCGCCACGGCGCGCCGGTCCTTCAGCCCCGCGTAACCCACCTCGGACGGCCGGCAGCCGGCGAGCTTGGCCAGCTCGCGCGCCACCCACACGGTATTGGCATCGCGCTTGCGCACCTGCAGCAGCACGTGCGCCCCGGCGCCGGCGGGCGCAAACCCGAGGGACTCCTCGACCGAGAAGTCCTCGGGCTCGCTCCGCACGCTCACCTCGCCAAGCGGTGGACCGTGCGCGCGCGGCGGCTCGAACGCGGCCTCAGGGCGCATCCGGCGCGCCGCACCCGGGGTGATGCGGCCGGCTGCGCTCAGCGCCCCCGTCATCGCCCCTCAGAAGATCACAGTGCCGCGCATCCGACACGGCGCTCACGGCGTTGACCGTGTTGGTGATGGTCCGCGAGCCGCACCGCGGCTCACCCCGGCCGCGGCTCTCGAACTGGTACTGCTGCGAGCCCGACATGCCGCAGTGGCCGAGGAAGGTGAAGCTCGGGTCGAACTCGAGCGTGTCCTCGGACTGCACCCGGTCGCTCAGCGCCCAGCCGGAGGCGGCGGGCCAGGCGGGCGCGGAGCGCGCCGCCTCGTGCTGCAGCACGGTCCTGGTGAGGACGAAATCGCCGTTCGCCTGCTGCACCTGATCGTCGTTGAGCGTCAGCGGGAAGCTCCAGCTGCGCACCCGGGTGCGCCCGTCCGCGCCGCCGCCGCTCACGCGGGTCACGGTCCGCACCGTGCTCGCGAGCGCAATCTGCTGGTCGTAGACGGTGTTGTTGATGGTGAAGTTCTGGCTGTTGCTGAAGTGCAGGTCCTGCGCCACCGCCGTCCAGCGCGGGCCGCCGGGCAGATCGAGATAGCCGACGAGGCGCGTGCGCACATCGGAGCTGACCGCCACCGAGCCGCTCACCTCGCCCGAGGCGCCGCCGGCGAGGTCGGAGGTGATGCTCGGGGCGAGCGCCGGCACGTCCACCTCGGTGACCGCGCCGCCGAGCGCGCTCACGCGCGGGTCCTGGTACACGAGCAGGTTCGCCGCCACCGAGAAGTAATTGTCGTCGTTGTACACGCTCACGGCGATGGTGTGCGGCTGGCCGTTATCGAGCTCCGCCAGCAGCGGTGTCAGATTCACGCGGTACGGGATGAAGTTCAGCGTCTGCACCCCCGGGGTGGGCTGCCAGAGGAACGGGTCGATGCCCCCGGTGTAGATCCACGGCGAGACCGGCGAATAGGCCACCGTGCGCCCGTCGACCTGCACCATCACCTGGCGGTAGCCGGTGTTGCCGCAGCTCTCGAGCTCGATCGTGTACTCGTTCGGCACGCAGGTGTACCAGAACTCATCGTCGATCTGGCTCTGCGCCGTGATTACGAGGTCCATGTGCGTCATGTTGGTCGGGAAGACGAACGTCCCGGCGAGCGACTGCGCGGCCGAATCGAGGTAACTCGGCTGATTGCCGCTGTTGAGCGGATAGACCGCGGACGGCACCGAAGCGGCATCATCGTCCCCTTGCCTGCCGCGCGAGCGCGCGCCCGGGTAGAAATAGAGATAGCCGCTGCCGTGGATCACGCCCGTGTAGGTGCTGTTGACGATGTTGAAGATCGACGCCGCGCCCGAGTGCGGCGCGGCGCGCCACTCTGTCAATGACCGGCATGACGACCCCCTGGTTGGCGCGGGTCGCAAAGCCCCGATGGGCCGGCCCGCGTTCGTTTTATGACGAGCGCGCGATCCGTCCTAAAGCTAGCACGGCGCCCGGCGCGCGGCAAAGGCCGCGATTTGCCGGGTGTTCACCCGCGCCGCGCCCTGCGGTTCCCCACCCGAAGCGCACGCCGCGCCGGCCCCGCTCAGGGGCTCTCGAGCAGCAGCACCACCGCCTGGGCGGCGAGGCCTTCGGTTCGCCCGAGAAACCCGAGCCTCTCGGTGGTGGTCGCCTTGACGTTGACCGCCTGCCCGGACACCTCGAGCAGCTCGGCGATGCGCGCGCGGATCGCATCGCGGTAGGGACCGACCTTGGGCCGCTCGGCGATGAGGGTCACATCGGCGTTGCCCACGCGCAGGCCCCGCTCGCGCAGCATCGCGAGCACCGCCTGCACGAAGCGGGCGCTGTCGGCGCCCTTCCAGCGCGGATCGGTGTCGCGGAAATGCTGCCCGATGTCACCGAGCCCGGCGGCCCCGAGCAGCGCATCGGTGAGGGCATGCAGCAGCACATCGCCGTCGGAGTGCGCCAGCACGCCGTGGGTGTGCGGCACGCGCACCCCGCCGAGCATGACGTGCTCGCCGGGGCCGAACGCATGCACATCGAAACCCGAACCGACTCTCATGCGAGCGCCTCCAGCAGTGCCGCGGCGAGCGTCAGGTCCGCCGCGCGGGTGATTTTCAGATTCGCCGCCGAGGCGGCCACGAGCGCGGGCCGCTTGCCGAGCCACTCCAGCGCCTGCGCCTCGTCGGTCGGGGTGCGGCCCGCCGCGTGCGCCTCATCGAGCGCCGCGCAGAGCAGCCCGTAGCGGAACATCTGCGGCGTGAGCGCCCGCCACAGACCGGTGCGGTCCACGGTTTCGGTCACGCAGCCGGCCGCATCGGCGCGCTTGAGGGTGTCGGCCGCCGGCGTCGCGAGCAGTCCGCCGACCGGATGGCCGGCGAGCTCGACGATGAGCCGCTCGAGATCCGCATCCGGCAGGCACGGCCGCGCCGCATCGTGCACCAGCACCCAGTCCTCGGCCTGAGCGCGCGGCGCGAGCGCCGCGAGCGCGTTGCGCACCGAGTGGCTGCGTTCGGTGCCACCGAGTGCGGTGAGCACCCGCGGCGGGGCGATCTCGCGCCAGTACGGATCATCGGCCGCGAGCGCCACCGTCACCCCGGCGCAGCGCGCATCGCGCAGAAACGGCGCCAGCGCCCATTCGATGACGGTGCGCCCGCGCAGCGGCGCGTACTGCTTGGGGCGCTCGGCCCCGAACCGGCGGCCGATGCCGGCGGCGGGCATCACGAGCCAGTAGTGCATGGTTCAGCGGCGGGCGGCCGGCGGAAAGCGCGGCGGCTCGACGACCATGTAGAAGGTCTCGTGCGGGCCGATCATGCCGAGCTCGCTGCGCGCCCGCTCCTCGATGGCGCCCGTGCCGGTCTTCAGGTCCGCCACGTCCGCCGCGAGGCGCGCGTTGCGCCGCGTGAGGCGTGCGTTGAGCTTCTCCTGCGCGGCCACGGCGCGCTCGAGCCGATACACCGGGCGCACCCCGTCATTGGAGATCCAGATGCGGTACTGCAGCAGCACCAGGGCGGCGATCAGGGCGGCGGCGAGTAGTTTCATGCGCGTGGGTCGTTGGGCGCGGACCGCGTGCGCGCTCGGCGCCCCTGACGGACACCCCATCCGATCATCTGGCGGGCCTCGCGCACGGCGAGAGCTTACGAGTCCGCGGCCCGCGGATCAAATCTTCACCGCAAAGGCATCCCGGCCTGCATAGCGCACCTTGCCGAGCTCGGCCTCGATGCGCAGCAGCTGGTTGTACTTGGCGATGCGGTCGGAGCGCGACAGTGAGCCGGTCTTGATCTGCGTGGCGGCGCTCGCCACGGCCAGATCCGCAATCGTCGCATCCTCGGTCTCGCCCGAGCGGTGCGAGACCACCGCAGCATAGTGTGCCTCATCGGCCATCTCGATCGCCGCGAGCGTCTCGGTGAGGGTGCCGATCTGATTCGGCTTCACGAGCACGGCGTTGGCCACGTGCTTCTCGATGCCCTCGCGCAGGATCCGGGTGTTCGTGACGAACACATCGTCCCCGACCAGCTGGTAGCGCTCGCCGAGGGCGCGCGTCAGCTGTCCCCAGCCGTCCCAGTCGTCCTCGGCCATGCCGTCCTCGATGCTGACGATGGGATAGCGGTGCGCGAGATCGGCGAGGTAGCGCGTGAACTCGCCGCTCGAGAAGCGCCGCCCGTCGGCCTTCAGCTCGTAGCTGCCGCCGCGGTAGAACTCGGAGCTCGCCGCATCGAGGCCGAGGTAGATGTCCCGGCCCGGCGCGTAGCCGGCCCTCTCGATCGCCTGCAGGATCACCTCCAGCGCCTCGGCATTCGAGCCGAGGTTCGGCGCGAAGCCCCCCTCGTCCCCGACCGAGGTGGCCAGGTCGCGCTCGTTGAGCAGCTTCTTCAGCGCGTGGAACACCTCCGCGCCGTAGCGCAGCGCCTCGCGGAAGCTCGGCGCGCCCACCGGCAGGATCATGAACTCCTGGATGTCGAGGCTGTTGTTGGCATGCGCGCCGCCGTTCACGATGTTCATCATCGGCACCGGCATGACCGGCTCGCGCCCGGCGCAGAGCGTCTCGCCGAGATAGCGGTACAGCGGCAGCCCCGCATCGCGCGCGGCGGCGTGCGCGCTCGCGAGCGAGACCGCGAGAATGGCGTTCGCCCCAAGCCGGCCCTTGTTCTCGGTGCCGTCGAGCCCGATCATCCGCTCATCGAGCGCGGCCTGCTCGCGCGGATCGGCGCCGAGGACGGCCTGGCGCAGAGCAGTGTTGACGTGCTCGACCGCTTTCAGCACCCCTTTGCCGAGATAGCGCTTCTTGTCGCCGTCGCGCAGCTCCACCGCCTCGCGCGTGCCGGTCGAGGCGCCCGACGGCACCGCCGCGCGCCCCAGCGCGCCGGAATCCAGGATCACGTCGCACTCGACGGTGGGATTGCCGCGGGAATCCAGGATCTCACGGCCGCGGACCTCGGCGATTCGGCTCATCGATGACTTCCTTCTTGCGCGAGTACAGACTCTTCGAACGGCCGCGCCTTCGCGGCCGCATCCAGGGCTTTGAGGGTCGCGAGCAGCGGCTCGATGCGCTCGAGCGGCCAGGCGTTGGGACCGTCGGAGAGGGCGCGCGCCGGGTCCGGATGCGTCTCCATGAAGACGCCGGCGATCCCGGCGGCCACCGCCGCGCGCGCCAGCACCGGCACGAACTCGCGCTCACCGCCGGAGCTCTGCCCGCGCCCGCCGGGCAGCTGCACCGAGTGCGTGGCATCGAAGATGACCGGGCAGCCGCACTCGCGCAGGATCGCCAGCGAGCGCATGTCAGCGACCAGGTTGTTGTAGCCGAAGGTGAAGCCGCGCTCGCACACCAGGATGTCCTCATTGCCGGTGGAGCGCGCCTTCTCGACGACGTTGCGCATCTCCCAGGGCGAGAGAAACTGCCCCTTCTTGATGTTGACCGGCTTGCCGCAGGCGGCAACGGCGAGGATGAAATTGGTCTGGCGGCACAGGAACGCCGGGGTCTGCAGCACATCGACCACGGCTGCGACCTCCGCGAGCGGGGTGTCCTCGTGCACGTCGGTGAGCACCGGGACGTGCAAGGCGCGCCGCACCCCCTCGAGCGCCTTCAGGCCGCGCTCCAGGCCCGGGCCGCGGAAGCTCTTGCCCGAGGAGCGGTTCGCCTTGTCGAAGGACGACTTGAACACGAACGGCAGCGCGAGCCGCGTGGTGATCTCCTTCAGCCGCCCGGCCACCTCCTGCACGAGCGTCTCGCTTTCGATCACGCAGGGTCCGGCAATGATGAGCAGCGGCTGATCGATCCCGATTTGCGCGCCGGCGAGCTGCATGTCCCTCTCAGGCGAGCGCCGCCTGCGGCAGGTGAGCGGTGCGCTGGGCGCGCGCGGCGCGGATGAACCCGGTGAACAGCGGATGCCCGTCGCGCGGCGTGGAGGTGAATTCGGGGTGAAACTGCGTGGCCATGAACCACGGATGGTTCGCCAGCTCGATCACCTCGACAAGCCCGTCGCGGGAGAACCCGGAGAAGCGCAGCCCCGCCTCGCGATAGCGCTCGAGGAAGTTGTTGTTGAACTCGTAGCGGTGGCGGTGGCGCTCGAGGATGACGTCCTTGCCGTAGATGTCGTGCGCGCGCGTGCCGGCCCCGAGCAGCACCTCCTGCGCCCCGAGGCGCATGGTGCCGCCCTTGGCGCAGGCCTCATCGCGCATCTGCACCCCGCGCGCCTGGTCCTGCCACTCGCTGATCAGCGCAATCACCGGGTGCGGGGTCGCGCGGTTGAACTCGGTGCTGTTCGCGCCGGTGAGCCCGAGCACGTGCCGGCCGAACTCCACGATCGCCACCTGCATGCCGAGGCAGATGCCGAGGTACGGCACCCCGTGCTCGCGCGCGTAGCGCACCGAGAGGATCTTGCCCTCGATGCCGCGCTCGCCGAACCCGCCCGGCACCAGGATCGCATCCATCCCCTTCAGCGCGTGCGTGCCCTGGCTCTCGATGTCGGTCGACTCGATGTAGTGGATGTTGACGCGGGTGCGGCTCTTCATGCCGCCGTGCATCAGCGCCTCGTGCAGCGACAGGTACGAGTCGCGGATCTGCACGTACTTGCCGACCATGGCGATGTCCACCTGGCCGTCGGGGTTGGCCTTGGCGCTGACCACCTGGCGCCACTCGGAGAGCTCGGTGGCCGGCACCTCGAGCCCGAGCTTGCCGACCACGATATCATCGAGCCCCTGCTCGTGCAGCAGGATCGGAATCTGGTAAATGTCATCCGCATCGACAGCGGAGATGACCGCGCGCTCCTCGACGTTGGTGAACAGCGCGATCTTGCGCCGCTGCTCCTCCGGTAGCGGCAGCTTGCAGCGGCACAGCAGCACATCGGGCTGTATGCCGATGCCGCGCAGCTCTTTGACCGAATGCTGGGTCGGCTTGGTCTTGATCTCCCCCGAGCCGCCGACGGTGGGCACCAGCGTCAGGTGCATGTAGACGCAGCGGCTGCGACCGAGCTCGACGCCGAGCTGGCGGATCGCCTCGAGGAACGGCAGGGACTCGATGTCGCCCACCGTGCCGCCGATCTCGACCATGCACACGTCGGCCCCCTCGGCGCCGAGCTGGATGCTGCGCTTGATCTCATCGGTGATGTGCGGGATCACCTGCACCGTGGCGCCGAGATAATCGCCCCGGCGCTCCTTGGCGATCACCCGCTCGTAGATCCGCCCGGTGGTGAAATTGCTGTTGCGGCCCGTCGTGGTGCGCACGAAGCGCTCGTAATGACCCAGATCGAGGTCCGCCTCGGTGCCGTCCTGGGTGACGAACACCTCGCCGTGCTGAAACGGGCTCATGGTGCCCGGGTCGACGTTGATGTACGGATCGAGCTTGACCATGGCGACCGTCAGGCCGCGCGCCTCGAGGATTGCGGCGAGCGAGGCGCTTGCGATGCCCTTGCCGAGCGAGGACACAACGCCGCCGGTGACGAATACGAATCGCGTCATAGGATGGATGAGTTCAGGTGACCCGCCGTTGGAACCGCTGCCGGGAGCTCATGGCTGCATGAACGACGGGTGTGTAGGCTATCACATCAGCGCATCGGGCGGGGCGGCTTCTTCCAGATGAGCCGCGCGCGCCGGCGCGACGCGCGCTGCGCGCGCACGCTCGCCCCGAGCCATAGGTCCGCCACGGCAACGAGCTCGCCGTCGCGGAACAGCAGCGGCAGGCGCGAGCGCTCGGCCGGCGGCACACGCGCCTCCTGCAGCAGGCTCTTCAGCGCGCGGCGCGCGCCACCCGGACGCAGCCGCAGGCGCTCCCCGCCGCGGCGCCAGCGCACCGTCACGGCCGCGCCGAGCCCATCGAGGTCGAGCGGGCCGAGCGGATCGGCACGCAGCTCGAGCTCGCCGCACCCCTCGGGCAGCGCGCAGCGCGGCGATGCGCTCACCGCCCAGAGGATCTCCCCGGCCGGCACCGAGCACTGCGCGTGCGGCGCGGCCCGCTCGATCGAGAGCCGGTCGGCATGACGCTCGATGCGCGCCGTGCCCCAGGCCACGTGCGGATGGGCATCCGGGCGCGCCTCGAGCACGGGGCCTGCGATCTGCTCGAGACGGCGGGCATCGGGCAGCGTGTGCGCGCCGCTTGCGATCCAGAACCGCAGCGCATTGCGCCGCCGCGGCGGCGGCAGAAGCCGCAACGCCCTCACCGACAGCGCCGCCCCGTCGCTTGCCCGCTCGACGTCGGCGCGCGCCAGCGTTTCGAGCAGCTGTTGGCCCTCGGCGGCGTGGCGCGCCGTGCGCGCTACCGCCGCGGCCACCCCGCTCCAGCGTGAGCGCACCGCGGGGAGCACTTGGCGGCGCAGGTAATTGCGGTCGAAGCGCTCATCGGCATTGGTGGCGTCCACCACCACCGGCAGGCCCTCGGCCTCGACCCAGGCGGCGAGCTGTGCGCGGCTGAAGCCCAGTAGCGGGCGCACGAGCAGCGTGCGGCCGAAGGGCGCCGCCGGCGGCATGGCCGCGAGCCCCGCTAGGCCGCAGCCGCGAAACAGCTGCAGCAGCACCGTCTCGAGCTGGTCGTCCTGGTTGTGCGCCGTGAGCAGCGTCTCGCCGGGCTTCAGCAGCGCCCGGAGCGCGCCATAGCGCGCGCTGCGCGCGGCTTCCTCGAGCGAGGCGCCCGGCGGCTGCGCCACGGCGATGCGCACCACGCGCAGCGGAACGCCGAGGCGCCGCGCGAGCTGGCGGCACTGGCGGCTCCACAGCGCGGAGTCCGGATGCAGTCCATGATCGATATGCGCGGCGCGCAGCCCGAAGGTGCGCCCGCGCACGCGCGCGAGCGAGGCGAGCAGCGCGGTTGAGTCAACTCCGCCGCTGAAGGCGACGCACAGGCTCACGTGCGGGAACTGCGGCAGCAGCCCCTGCAGGTGCTCGATGAGCCGTTCGCCGCAGAACGCCCGCCCTGCCCCTGCTCGCCGTCGGTTCGCGGCGCTCAACGGCCACGCTCCGCATCGCTCAAGCGGGGCTCTCGGCGTACACGCCGAAGCCGGCGATCCGCGCGCTGCGCGCGGCCAGCAGCGCCTCGCGCGGCAGCGCCTCGAGCGCATCGAGGTGCGCCAGCAGCGCCGCCTTGAGGCTCGCGGCCGTGGCCGCCGGGTCGCGGTGTGCGCCGCCGAGCGGCTCCTCGATCAGCTGATCGACGAGCCCGAGCCGCTCGAGCCGGTCGGCCGTCAGGTTCAGCGCCTCGGCGGCCGCCTCGCGCTTGTCCTGGCTCTTCCAGAGGATCGAGGCGCAGCCCTCGGGCGAGATCACCGAGTAGGTGCTGTACTGCAGCATCAACAGCCGGTCGCACACGCCGATGGCGAGCGCGCCGCCCGAGCCGCCTTCGCCCGTGACTACCGTGACGACGGGCACGGCGAGCGTGGACATCTCGAGGAGGTTGCGCGCGATCGCCTCGCTCTGGCCGCGCTCCTCGGCGCCGACGCCCGGATACGCTCCCTGCGTGTCGATCAGCGTCACCAGAGGCAGCTCGAACCGCTCGGCGAGGTGCATCAGCCGCAGCGCCTTGCGGTAGCCTTCCGGGCGCGGCATGCCGTAGTTGCGCCGCACCCGCTCCTTGGTGTCGCGCCCCTTCTGATGGCCGATGATCATGATGGGCCTGCCCTCGAGGCGCGCCACGCCGCCGACGATGGCCCCGTCATCGGCATACATCCGATCGCCGTGCAACTCGCTGAAGTCCGTGCAGATCGCGCCGATGTAATCGAGCGTGTAGGGCCGGTGCGGATGGCGGGCGAGCTGCGTGATCTGCCAGGGCGTCAGGTTGGCGAAGATGCTGGTGGTGAGCTGGCGGCTCTTGGCCTGCAGCCGCGTGATCTCCTCCTGGATGTTGATCTCCGGGTCGCTCGTGACGTGCTTGAGCTCCTCGATCTTCGCTTCGAGCTCGGCGATCGGCTGTTCGAAATCGAGAAAGGCGACGGCCATGCGGTTTACCGGAGTTCTCCCGTGCTGGGCGCGAGGGTACGGGCGCTTGCGGCTGTGCGCAAGCGGCGCGCCTCAGCGGCCGCCCTCCGAGCGCTGCGGCGCATCCACCGGCGCGCTGTAGAGCACGCGCACGGCCGAGCCGCCGAGCAGCTGCTCGAGCGACTCGATCAGCTCCGCCGCCGGCTGCACGCACCACTCGGGCCCGAGCGCGAGCATGCCGCGCGCGGCCGCTGTGGCGTACTCGATCGCGACCGCGCACGGCCCCGGGCGGAAGCGCCCGAGCAGCTCCGCCAAGCGCCGCTGCAGCGCGCCGCTCTCGGCGCTCGCCGGCCAGGCGAGCACGATGCGCCGCGCCTGCTGCTCGCGCACCTGCGCAAGATCGCTGAGGCGGCGCACCCCGATGCGCCAGCCGTCGGAGAATTCATCGTAGCGCAGCTGCCCCTCGGCGAGCACCAGCGCATCCTTGTGGATGAGCGCGCGGTACTGCTGGTACTGCTCATCGAAGAGGCTCGCCTCGATGCGACCCGTGCCGTCATCGAGCGAGAGGATGAGGCGCGGGCCGCGCTTGCGCACCTCATCGATGAGGCCCGCCACCGTCACCAGTCGCCCGCCGCGCCCGCGCGGGAATTCCGGGCCCGAGGTGGGCCGCTCAGCGATCAGCGCACCGATGCGGTGGCTCACCAGGCGCGCCAGCCCCGGCTCGAACGCCGCCATGGGATGGCCGGTCAGATACAGCCCGAGCGTCTCGCGCTCGCCGGCGAGGCGCACCGACTCGGGCCACTCGGGAAGCTCCGCGGCGCTCGCCGCCGCGGGCGCGCTCGCCGCGGGGACGCCGAGCCCGAACAGGTCGTCCTGGCCGGCGCGGCTCGCCTTGGAGTCCTGCTCGCCGAGCTGCAGCGCCCTCGGCAGGCGCTCCATGAGGGTGGCGCGGTTGGGCCCAAGCGCATCGCAGCTGCCCGAGCGCAGCAGCGCTTCGAGCACCCGGCGGTTGAGCTTCTGCAGATCGAGCCGCCGGCACAGGTCCTCCAGGCTCACGAACGGCCCGCGCGCCTCGCGCTCGCGTATCACGGCCTCGACCGCGCCCTGCCCGACGCCACGCACCGCGCCGAGCCCGTAGCGGATCGAGCGAGCCGCGGCGGTGAAGGTGTACTGCGAGCTGTTGACGTCCGGCGGCAGCACGGCGAGGCCCATCTCGGCGCACTCGCGGATGAGAGTCACCACCTTGTCGGTGTGGTCCATATCCGCCGAGAGCATCGCCGCCATGAACTGCGCGGGATAGTGCGCCTTGAGGTAGGCGGTCTGATAGGAGAGCAGCGCGTAGGCTGCGGCATGCGACTTGTTGAATCCGTAGCCGGCGAACTTCTCCATCTGGTCGAAGATCGCATTGGCGATGATCTCGCCGATGCCGCGTGCGGCGGCGCCGGCGACGAACACACCGCGCTGCTTGGCCATCTCCTCGGGCTTCTTCTTGCCCATCGCGCGGCGCAGCAGGTCGGCACCGCCGAGCGTGTAGCCCGCCAGGCGCTGGGCGATCTGCATCACCTGCTCCTGGTAGACGAACACCCCGTAGGTGACGGCGAGCACCTGGCGCATCTCGGGGTGCAGGTACTCGGGCTGCTTGCCGTGCTTGCACGCGACGTACTCGGGGATCAGCTCCATCGGGCCCGGTCGAAACAGCGCGATGAGGGCGATCAGGTCCTCGAAGCGGTCGGGCTTGGCGTCCTTCAGCAATCGCTGCATGCCGCTCGATTCGAACTGGAAGACGGCCACCGTCTGCGCCCGCTTCAGCACGTTGTCGTAGGTCGGCGCATCATCGAGCGGGATGCTCGCGATGTCGAACGGCGCCTCGCCGCTTTGCGCGCGCAGCGCGTTGATCGCCTTGACCGTCCAGTCGATGATGGTGAGCGTGCGCAGGCCGAGGAAGTCGAACTTGACGAGTCCGGCGGCCTCCACGTCGTCCTTGTCGAACTGCGTCACGAGGCTGCCGCCGTTCTCATCGCAGTAAAGCGGCGCGAAGTCGGTGAGCACCGAGGGCGCGATGACGACTCCGCCGGCGTGCATGCCGGCGTTGCGCGTCAGGCCCTCGAGCGAGCGCGCCAGGTCGATCAGCGTGCGCACCTCCTCCTCGCCCTCGTAGAGCTTCTTCAGCTCCGGCTCCTTCTCGAGCGCCTCATCGAGCGTGATGCCGAGCTCGAAGGGGATGAGCTTGGCGATCTTGTCGACGTAGCCGTAGCTCATGCCGAGCACCCGCCCGACATCGCGCACCACGGCCTTGGCCGCCATGGTGCCGTAGGTGATGATCTGCGAGACACGCTCGCGGCCGTAGCGGTGGGCGACGTACTCGATGACGCGGTCGCGCCCCTCCATGCAGAAATCGATGTCGAAGTCCGGCATGGAGACGCGTTCGGGGTTGAGGAAGCGCTCGAACAGCAGGTCGTAACGCAGCGGATCGAGGTCGGTGATCCCGAGGCAGTAGGCCACGAGGGAGCCGGCGCCCGAGCCGCGCCCGGGGCCGACCGGCACCCCGTTGCCCCGCGCCCAGCGGATGAAGTCCGCGACGATGAGGAAATACCCCGCGAACCCCATCTGGCAGATGACCTCGAGCTCGCGCGCGAGGCGTTGCCGGTAGACCTCCGGGTCCGCCGGAGCGGCCCCGCGCGCGAGGTCCTCGAGGCGCCGCGTCAGCCCCGCGGCCGCCTCGCCGCGCAGATACTCCTCGGTGCTCATTTCCCCGGGCACCGGGTAGGGCGGCAGGCGCGGCGTGCCCAGATCGAGCACGAGCGAGGCGCGGCGCGCCACCTCGACGGTGTTCGCGAGCGCCTCGGGAATATCGGCGAACAGCTCCGCCATCTCCCGCGGCGTGCGCAGGTACTGCTCGGGGCTGTAGCGGCGCGGACGGCCCGGGTCGGCGAGCTGCGCGCCGTCGTGGATGCACACGCGCGCCTCGTGCGACTCGAAATCCTCCCGTTTGAGGAAGCGCACCTCGTTGGTGGCCACCACCGGCACGCCGCGCCGCGCGGCGAGCGCCACCGCGGCGGCGATGTAGGCCTGCTCGCCGGGCCGGCCGAGCCGCTGCAGCTCGATGTAGTAGCGATCGGGCAGCAGCGCGAGCCAGCGCGCGAGCGCCGCCTCGGCATCCTCCTCGTGCCCGTTGGCGAGCGCGCGGCCCACATCGCCCTCGGCCGCGCCCGAGAGGCCGATCAGCCCCTCGAGCGTCTCGCCCGTGAGCCATGCGCGCTCGATCATCGGCACGCCGCGCTGCTGCCCCTCGAGGTAGGCGCGGCTGACGAGCCGCGTCACGTTGCGGTAGCCGCTCTGCGACTGGCACAGCAGCGTCAGGCGGCTCGGCGGCTCGCGCTCGGTGCCCTCGCGCACCAGCAGATCGACGCCGATCAGCGGCTTCACCCCGCGCGCGAGCGCGGCGCGGTAGAACTTGACCATCGCGAACAGGTTGCTCTGATCGGTGAGCGCCACCGCCGCCATGCCGGCGCTCGCCACCGCCTCCATCAGCTGCGCCACCCGCACCACGCTGTCGATCAGCGAGTACTCGGTGTGCAGGCGCAGATGAACGAACCCGCCGCTCACCGGCGCGCTCCGGCGAGCGCCGCGCGCACCGGCGCGAACGAGAGGCGGTGCTCGCTCGAGGGGCCGAGCCGCTTGAGCGCCGCCAGATGCGCCGCGGTGCCGTAGCCCTTGTGGCGGGCGAAGCCGTAGCCCGGGTGCACGCGGTCGAGCGCGCGCATCAGCGCATCGCGGTGGGTCTTGGCGAGGATGGAGGCGGCGCCGATTGCCGCCACCGTGGCATCGCCGCCCACCACGGTCTCAACGGTGCACTGCAGGTCCTCGAGCGATGGGGCGCGGTTGCCGTCGATCTGCACGTGCGCGGGGCGCACCGGCAGCGCCAACAGCGCGCGGCGCATCGCCAGCAGCGTCGCCTGCAGAATGTTGAGCGCGTCGATCTCCGCCCGGTCGGCGCTGCCGAGCGCCCAGGCGCTGGCGCGCGCGCGGATGAGCGGGGCGAGCCGCTCGCGCGCCGCTGCGGTGAGCGTCTTGGAGTCGGCGAGCCCCTCGATGGGCCGCGCCGGATCGAGGATCACCGCCGCGGCGATGACCGGACCTGCCAGCGGTCCGCGGCCGGCCTCATCGACGCCGGCAACAGCCCTCGGAGCGAGCGGCGCGCTCACGGGCCAGCCCCGCCCGCGCGCGCCCCCTGCAGCCGGCGCAGAATCGCATCCGCCGCGAGCCCCGCTCCGCCGCGGCGCAGCTGGCGATGCACCCGCTCGAACTCGACCGCGAGCTCACTGCGGTAGGGCGCATCGTCGAGGCGCGCGAGCAGCGCCTCGCCGAGGGCCGCGCCGGTGACGCTCTCCTGAAAGAACTCCGGCACGAACGCGCGGCCGAGCAGCAGATTCGGTTGTGAGAAGTAGGGGACCTTCACCAGACGGAGTCTCCGCAGGAGAAACGCCGTAACCGCGCCCAAGCGGTACGCCACCACCATCACGCGCCGCGAGAGCAGCGTCTCCAGTGTAGCGGTTCCGGAGGCCACCAGCGCGCCGTCACAGGCGGCCAGGACCTGCTGGGCCTGGCCATCGGTGATCATGACCTCAGGGGATTCAGGCACTTCCGCGCACTTGCTCTGAAAGGCCTCACGCGCACGCGCGCTCGCCATCGGTGCGAGGAAACGCACCTCGGGCCGCCGCGCTGCGATCCACGCCGCCGCCGCGAGGAAATCCGCCGCGAGACGCGAGACTTCACCGACCCTGCTGCCCGGCAGCAGCGCCACCACCGTGGCCTCGGGCGCCAGTCCGAGCGCCGCGCGCGCCCCGGCGCGGTCGGCCTCAAGAGGGATCTGGTCGGCGAGCGGATGCCCGACGAACTCAGCGGCCACCCCGTGGCGCTCGTAGAAGCCAGTCTCGAACGGTAGCAAACACAACACCAGGTCGCAGGCACGGCCGATCTTGCGCACCCGGCCCTGGCGCCACGCCCACACCTGCGGCGCGACGTACTGCACGGTGGGGATGCCCGCGGCGCGCAGGCGCGGCGCGAGGCGCAAATTGAACTCCGGGGCGTCGATGCCGATGAACACATCCGGGCGCGCCTCGATGAAGCGCCGTGTAAGCTCGGCGCGCAGGCGCAGCAGGCGCGGCAGGTGCGGCAGCACCTCGGTGAGCCCCATCAGCGCGAGCGACTCGGCGCTCTCCCACGCCTCGCATCCGGCGGCCGCCATCTTAGGTCCCGCGACGCCGAAGCACTCGAGCGCCCCGAGGCGCGTGCGCAGCGCTGTGATCAGCGCCGCGCCGAGCTGATCGCCGGAGGACTCCCCGGCCACGAGCCCCACCCGCAGGGCCGCCCGTGCCGGGACCGCCCCGCACGCGCTGCCGGGCGGGGTCATCGGACGATGCTGCGCGAGGCGCTGCGGATGAACTCGACGAACGTCTGCACTTCGGGCTGCCCGGCAGCGC
The DNA here is from genome assembly GCA_021787615.1 of Pseudomonadota bacterium. GTDB lineage: Bacteria > Pseudomonadota > Gammaproteobacteria > Steroidobacterales > Steroidobacteraceae > 13-2-20CM-66-19. The sequence goes on along the minus strand of JAJYLP010000008.1, from coordinate 38,420 downwards.
GCTCATCGAGCCGCTCGAGCGCCTCGAGGAGGCGCAGATCGCGGCGGTAGACGGTCCGGTAAGCCTCGCGGATGTTGCGGATCTGCTCGCTCGTGAAGCCGCGCCGCTTCAGCCCTTCGCTGTTCACCGCGTGCGGCACCGCCGGATTGCCCGCCACCATGATGTACGGCGGCACGTCGCGGGTGACGATGGCGCCGCCAGCGAGAAAGGCGTGCGCGCCGATCTTGGTGAACTGGTGCACGGCGGTGAGGCCCCCGAGGATCACCCAGTCACCGATCTCCACGTGCCCGCCGAGGGCGGCGCAGTTGGCGAACACCGCGTTGCTGCCGACGTTGCAGTCGTGCGCCACGTGCGAGTAGGCCATGAACAGGTTGTCATCGCCGATGCGCGTGACGCCTCGATCGTGCGTGGTGCCGCGGTTGACCGTGGTGTTCTCGCGAAACACGTTGCGGTCGCCGATCTCGAGCCGGGTCGGCTCGCCGCGATATTTCTTGTCCTGCGGCGCATCCCCGAGCGAGGCAAACTGGAAGATGCGGTTGTCCGCGCCGATGCGCGTCGGGCCGTTGATCACCACGTGTGGCCCGATCACGGTGCCCGGCCCGATGGTGACATCCGCGGCGATGATGCTGAAGGGACCGACCGACACGTCCGCGGCGAGCTCGGCCGCCGGCGAGACGATCGCCCGCGGATCGATCACTTGCCGGCCTCCGGCGTAACCATGATTTCCGCGTGGGCCACCTCCCCGCCGCCAACCTCGGCGCGGGTGGAGAAGCGCCAGATGCCGCGCAGGCAGCGGTCGACCGTGGCGGTGAGCGTGAGCTGATCGCCGGGCTCGACGGGTTTTCTGAAGCGCGCCTTGTCGATGCCGACGAAGTAGAAGCGGCTGTCCTTGTGCGGCACGATATCGGCGCTCAGGAAGGTGAGGATGCCCGCCGTCTGCGCCAGCGCCTCGATGATGATCACCCCCGGCATCACCGGCCGGCCGGGAAAGTGCCCGGGAAAGAACGGCTCGTTGTAGGAGACGTTCTTCAGCGCGCGGATGCTCTGCCCGGCGTGCCACTCGAGCACGCGATCGACAAGCATGAACGGATAGCGGTGCGGCAGCAGCTGCAGGATGCCGTGAATGTCGAGTTGCGTGTCAGTCATCGTCCTCTTCCAGATCCGCCGCAGCGACGCCGCGCTCGAGCCGCTTCAAGCGGGTGGCGAGCGATTCGAGGCGCTTGAAGCGCCCGACCAGGCGGCGCCAGAGGTGCGCCTCCTCGAGCGGAATGCCGCCGGAGTATACGCCCGCTCGTGTAATCGAATGGGTGACCATGGTGCAGCCGGTGATCATCACGCCGTCGCAGATCGTTAGGTGACCGCCGATGCCGGCTTGCCCGCCGATCATGCAGTGCGAGCCGATGCTGGTGCTGCCGGCCACCCCGACGCACGCCGCGAGCGCGGTGTGTGCGCCGATGCGCACGTTGTGTCCGATCTGAATCAGGTTATCGAGCTTGGCGCCCTCCTCGATCACCGTGTCCTCGATGGCGCCGCGGTCGATGGTGGTGTTGGCGCCGATCTCCACGTCCGCCCCGATGCGCACGCCGCCGGTCTGCGGCACTTTCAGCCACCGGCCGTCGTCCTGCGCGAAGCCGAAGCCGTCACCGCCGATGACCGCGCCCGGCTGCACGATCGAGCGATCCCCGATCACGACGCCCCGGCAGAGCGTCACCCGCGACACCAGGCGCACGTCATCCCCGACGCGCACCCCCTCATCGAGCAGGCTCTGCGGGCCGATGTAGGCGCGCTCGCCGACCACGGCCCCGGAGCCGATCACGCACAGCGCCCCCACATGGGCGCTCGGATGGACGCGCGCCCCGCTCGCCACGACCGCCGAGGGGTGCACCCCCGGGGAGCCGGCGGGCGCCGGGTGCAGCACCGCCGCGATGCGTGCGAAGGTGGCATGGGGATTGGCGCAGACGAGCGCAGCGACCGGGCAGGCGGCGGCGCTCGCCTCATCGAGGACGACCACCGCCGCCCGCGTGCCCGCGAGCTGCGCGCGATAGCGGGGGTTGGCGACGAAGGCCACCGACTGCTCATCGGCGCAAGCCAGACTCGCCACCCGCTCGACCTGGGCGCCCGGATCGCCCCTGAGCTCACAGCCGAAGCGAACCGCGAGCTCCCCGATCGAGACGCTCATGGGAACCGGAGGTTATTTCCCGGCCGGCGTCGCCTGCAGGATCCTCAGGATCGCCGGGGTGAGGTCGAGCGCCGGATCGGCATACATCACCCCGTCGTTCATCATCACGAGGGTGTAGCCGTGCTGCTTGGCATAGTGCTGCACCACGAGCGCGATCGACTTCTGCACCTTGGTGAACAGCTCGCTGCGGCTGGTGTTCAGCGCCTGCTGGATCTTGGCCGACTCGGTGCGGAAGGTCTCCACCTTCTCGCGCAGGTCGAGCTCGGCCTGGGCGACCTGGTCCTGGGTCATGGTCGCCTGATTACGCTGCAGGGTCTGCTGCTTGGTCTGCAGGATCTTCGCCTCGGCCTGCAGCTTCTTCTGCTGGGGCAGGAATTCCGCGCGCAGCGAGGCGATGGCGGCCTTGTACTGCGGGGAGGACTGCACCAGCACCCCGTAATCGACCACACCGATCTTCAGTGCCGCAGCTTGGGCGCTCGCGGCGGCCAGCCCGGTCACCAGCAAGCCGGCGGCGAACATCCAGACGAATGATTGGCTTCTCAAGCGCTTCACGGAAACCCACCTCAAAAATGGCTATGTGTAATGCACGTCCGCCCCACAGCGGGGGCGGCTAAGCGGTCGATCTTACCACCACCGGCGCGCGCATGCCCGCGCCGCTAGAAAGCCTGGCCGACCGTGAACTGGAAGCCGCTGGTCTGATCCCCCCAGGTATCGATTGTGCCGCGCCGGGCGTTCAGCGGCACGCCGTAGCTGAAGCGGAAGAGCCCCATGGGCGAGAGCCACTCCACGGCGAGGCCCACCGAGCGCCTGAGGGAGCTCCAGCCGTTCAGGTGGTAGGTCACCGGCGTGATCCCATCGGGCTCGAAGAACTTAATCCGGTTGCCGGTGTAGAACACGTTCCCGACATCGAAGAACAGGCTCACCCGGGCGGTCTGGCGCCACTTGGCCGGCATCGGCAGCAGCAGCTCGTTCTGGCTGATGATATCGAAATTGCCGCCGTAGGGGTTGCCGAACTGATCGCGCGGCCCGAGCCAGCTCTCGCGAAAGCCGCGCACCGAATCCGGTCCGCCGCCGAAGAATAGCCGATACGGCGGCAGCCCCGTGGTGCCGCCGAAGCCGTTGCCGTAATCGGCGCGCTCGTGGAACGACAGTGTCAGGAAATTGCGCCACACGGGCACGTACAGCTGATAGAGCGCGCTGCCGACGTAGTACTCGACGGTGCTGCTGCCGGGAATGGTGGCGCTGAAGTTGAGCGCCGCGCGCATGCCGCGGTCAGCGAACAGCGTGCGGTTGCGGTCATCGATCTGCCAGCCGAGCAGCAGCTGCACGTCATGATAGTTCGTGCCATAGAACACGAAGTCGTTGTTGCTGTAGTCCTCGTGCACCAGGCGGCTGTAGGAGTTGCCGTTCTGCTGCACCCACTGCTGTGCCTGCTCGGCGCTGCCGATGGAGCTGGTGAGCAGCTGCGCATCCTCGAACGCCGCCCCGAAGGAGAGGTACTGGAACTCGGTGATCGGATAGGACCACTCGGGGCCTGCGGTGACGGTCTTGGAGGAGAAGTTGGACGAGGACGAGACGAACTGCGTGGCGTCGTTGTAGCTCACCGAGAGCGTCTGCGACACCCCGTTCTGGGTGATGAACGGGTTGGTGTAGCTGATGCTGTAGAGCTTGTCGAACGCCCCGCCCTGCAGGTTGATCGCCAGGCGGTTGCCGGTGCCGAGGAAATCCGCATCGGCGAAATTCGCATTCAGCATCAGCTTGTACATCGCCGAGTAGCCGATGCCGCCCGAGAGCTGCGCGGCCGGGCCCTGCTTGATCTTGTAATCGACGTCGACCTGATCCGGCGAGCCCGGCACCCGGTGGGTGCTGTAGCTCACCTTCTTCACGTAAGGCAGGCGCTGCAGGAAGAACTTCGAGCGCTCGAGCGCGAGGTTCGAGAGCCAGCCGCCCTCGAGCTGATACAGCTCGCGCCTGAGCACCACATCGTTGATCGAGGTCTCGCCGGAGAAGGTGATCTTGCGCACGTACACCCGATCGCCCGGATCGACGAAGAAGGTGAGGGAGACCTGGTGGGTCTTGGCGTTCGGCGTCGGCACCGGATCGACCTTGGCGAACGCGTAGCCGTACTCCCCGAGGCGGTCCTGGATGAGCTTCTGCGTGCTCGTGATGCGCTCGCGGTCGAACACCTGGCCGGGCTTGACCACCACCAGCTGCTCGAGCTGCGACTTCGGCACCACGAACGTGCCGGCGAGCTTGACCTTGGAGATGCGGAACACCCCGCCCTGGCGGATGGCGACCGTGACGTACATGTTCTTCTTGTCGGGGCTGATCTGCACCTGCGTGGAGCGGATCGAGAAGTTGGCGTAGCCGCGGTCCATGTAGAAATCGCGCAGACGCTCAAGATCGCCCTTGAGCGTCGAGCGCGAGTAGCGGTCGTCCTGGCGGTACCAGGACAGCCAGTCCGGCGTCTTCAGGTGAAAGTGCTTGAGAATCTGACCCTGCGGGAAATGCGTGGCGCCGACGATGTTGATCGAGCGGATGACCGCGCGCGAGCCCTCGTTGATGTTGATGGCGATCTTCACCCGGTTGTCGGTGTCAGGGATGACCTTGGTGTTGATGCGTACGCCGTACTTGCCGCGCCCGTAGTACATGTCGGTGAGGTACTCGGTGACCTGCTGCAGCACCGAGCGGTCGAAGATCTTGCCCGCGGCGAGCCCGACGTTGCGCAGCGACTTCATCAGCTGCTTGGTCTTGATCGCCTTGTTGCCCTTGATCGTGAAGCTCTCGATCGAGGGCCGCTCGGAGACCACCACGATCAGGGTGCTGCCCTGGCGGCGCATCTCCACGTCGCGGAAGAACCCGGTGGCGTAGAGCGCGCGGATCGCCTGGCGCACCTTGCGCGGGTCGAGCGTATCGCCGATGTTCACCGGCAGATAGTTAAAGACCGTGCCCTCGGAGATGCGCTGCAGTCCCTCCACCTTGATGTTGCCGACGGTGAAATCCGCCGCGCCCCGCGAAGGGGCGCCTTGCGCCAGTGCGATCGCCGAATGTACGGCGAGCGCGACTGCGGCGAGTGCGATACGCCTCGTCTTCATACGGCAACCATCCGATCTGTCACGTCGCGAAACATTTGGCCCCAATCGCTTGCATCAATCACGTATGTACCCCCGGTGCCCCGCTCGGCAGCGCCGCGCGGAGACGAGCGGACCTTGGCCACAGGCTGCGGTCCGACTTTAATGTCTGCAGCAGTCAGCTGAACTGGCGGGCGATGTCATTGAACAACGCCACCCCCATCAGGAGGATCAGCAGCGCGATACCGACCTGCTGACCCACGATTTGCGCCCGCTCGGAAAGCGGCGCCCCCTTGACCCATTCGACCAGCTGAAACACGACCTGCCCGCCGTCGAGAATCGGAATCGGCAGCAGATTGAGAAAACCGATCTCGAGCGAAATCAGCACGAGAAAGTCGAGGAACGAGCCGGCGCCGGCGCTGGCGGACTGGCCGGCCTCCTGGGCGATCGTGAGCGGCCCGCCGAGATTCTTGATCGACACCCGCCCGAGCACCATACGCCACAGCAGCCGCACCTGCAGCAGCGTCAGCGACCCGATCCGGTGCGCCGCCTCGGTGAGCGCCGCGATCGGGCCGAGCGGTACGTGGCGCACCAGGCTCTTGGGGTAATGGATGGTGAGGGGCTGCTCGGCCTCGATGCGCCCGATGCGCCGACCCTGCACCGTCACGCTCGCGACCCTCACCTCGACGGTGCGCTCGGTCGAGCCGCGCCGGTAGGTGATCGCAAGCGTCTTGCCGGGGTTGGGGCTGATCGCCCGCACCACGTCCTCGAAATCCTTCATCGGCCGGCCGTCGACGGCCACGATGGTATCGCCGGCGCGCAGCCCCGCGCGCTCCGCCGGCCCGTCGGGCAGCACGCGCCCGAGCACCGCCGGGATGCTCGGCGCCCAGAAATGCATGCCGAGACCGGCCATGGGGCCTGCCGGCCCCGTCAGGCGCCGCCGCAGCGCCGGATCGCGCACGTCGAGATCGAGCACGCGGGGGGCGCCATTGCCGGCGCGCACGGTGAGCCGGGCGTTGCCGCTGCCGCTCATGACCTCGAGCAGGCGCATGCGCACCTGGCTCTGGCTGTCCACCGGCGCGCCGTTCACGGCGATGACCCGGTCCCCGGAGCGTACCCCGGCGTTCGCGGCGATGGAGCCTGCGCCCACATCACCGACCACCGGCAGCCAACGCGTCAGGCCGCTCGCCCAGAGCATCCCGGCGAGCACCAGCACCGCGAAGAGGAAATTGAACCCGGGGCCGGCGAGCAGCACCAGCACGCGCTTGAGCGGATGCTGGCGCATGAACGAGCGCGGCAGCTCCTCGGGCGCAACCGGACCCTCGCGCTCATCGAGCATCTTGACGTAGCCGCCGAGCGGGATCGGGCAGATCCAGTACTCGACGCCGTCGCGCCCGCGCCAGTGCACGAGCGGCTTGCCGAAGCCGACCGAGAAGCGCAGCACCTTCAGGCCGAGCCGGCGCGCCACCCAGAAGTGGCCGAACTCGTGCACCGTCACGAGCAGACTCACGGCGACGGCGAACCACAGGAGATACCACAGCACCGTCATGCGCCTGCGCCTCCCACAGCGATGGGTGCGCCAGCGCGAGCGCGCGCCTCGATGCGCTCGCGCGCAAGCCTCCGCCCCTCGGCGTCGGCGGCCATGACATCGTCCAGCCCGCCGATGGGCCCCGCGCTAGAGCGTGTGATCACCTCCTCAATGACCGAGGCGATCCCGGGAAAGTTCAACCGCCGCTCGAGGAAGGCGTGCACGGCGATTTCGTTCGCCGCGTTCAAGATCACCGGCGCGAGTCCGCCGGCGCGCGCGGCCGCCTGCGCGATCGCCAGGCACGGGAAGCGCTCGGGATCCGGCGCGCGGAAGTCCAGTCGCGCCGTGCGCACCAGATCGAGAAACGCCACGCCCGAGGCCATGCGCTCGGGCCAGGCGAGCGCGTAGGCGATGGGCGTGCGCATATCGGGCGAGCCGAGCTGCGCCAGGAGCGACCCGTCGATGTACTCGACCAGCGAGTGGATGATGCTCTGCGGGTGAATGACGATATCGACCCGCTCCGGCGGCAGGCCGAACAGGAAGCACGCCTCGATCAGCTCCAGCCCCTTGTTCATGAGCGTGGCGGAATCGACTGAGATCTTGCGCCCCATCACCCAGTTGGGATGGGCCACGGCCGCCTCCGGGCTCGCCGCGCCGATCGCCTCGATGCTCCAGTCGCGAAACGGCCCGCCCGAGGCGGTCAGCAGCACGCGCCGCACGCCCGGGGGCGTGCTGCCGGCGCTCGCGCCGTGCGGCAGGCACTGGAAAATCGCATTGTGCTCGCTGTCGATGGGCAGCAGCGTCGCACCGCCCTCGCGCACCGCCTGCATCAGCAGCGGGCCCGACATGACCAGCGACTCCTTGTTCGCGAGCAGCAGTCGCTTGCCGGCGCGCGCGGCCGAGAGCGTCGAGGGCAGACCCGCCGCCCCGACGATCGCCGCCATCACGCACTCGGCCTCCGCGAGGGTGGCGAGCTGCTCGAGCGACTCGGGCCCCGAGAGCAGGCGGGTCCCGCTCGCGCGATCGCCGAGGCGCTCCTGCAGCGCGCGCGCGGCGGCCGGATCGGCGAGCGCGGCGTAGGCGGGCCGGTGGCTGAGGATCTGCGCGGCGAGCTTCTCGACATTCGTGTGCGCGCCGAGCCCGACCAGGCGGAAGCGTTCGGGGTGGCGCGCGAGCACATCGAGGGTGCTCTCGCCGATCGAGCCGGTGGAACCGAGAACGACCACGCCGATCATGGCAGGACTCCCAGAAATGTGAGACCGAGCAGCAGCACCGGGGCGGCCCCCGTCAGGCTGTCGATACGGTCCATGACCCCGCCGTGCCCGGGGAAGAGCGTACCGCTGTCCTTCACCCCCGCGTAGCGCTTGAGCAGACTCTCGGTCAGATCCCCGACGATGGACGCCGCCACCGCCCCCAGGCACAGCACCAGAAACCATCCAGGGGGCACACTGAACCAGAAACTGCCCGCGACCGCCACCGGAATGCACGCCGCCGTCCCCCCGAGCACCCCTTCCCAGGTCTTGCCCGGGGAGACCGCCGGGGCCAGCCGCCGCCGGCCGAAGCGCCGCCCGGCGAAGTACGCCCCGATATCGGCCATCCACACCAGCAGCAGGCAAAACAGCACCCACTCGGCGCCGCGCAAGCCCGCCAGACGCAATCGCGCAAGCGCCAGCCACGCCGGCACCAGGGCGCACAGGCCGGCGAGCGCCGCTGAGGCGGCGCACACCCGCTGCGGGGCGAGCACGATCCACCCGAGCGCGACCACCCACCAGAGCGCGGCCGCGCCGAGCAGAAGCTGCAGGCCCTCGCGCGTGGCGGTGAGGCGCCAGGCGAGCGCCAGGCAGGCGCCGATCGCCAGCACATAGGCCGTGCGGACCCAGCGCCGGCCGCTCTTCAGGAACGCCGACCACTCCCAGGCCCCGAGCAACACCAACAGGGTGATGAGCGCGAGGGTGGCGCTCCCGGGCAGCGCGAACAGCACCACGAGCAGCAGCGCGATGAGAGCGGCGGCAGTGATGACGCGCTTGCGCAGCGAGTCGCTCACGGCGCCGCTTTCAGCGCCGCGCCGGCGCGCCCGGCCGCGGTCCCCGCACCGCGCTGCCCGCCGGTGTGCCCGAAGCGCCGCTCGCGCCCGGCGAAGAACTCGAGCGCGCGCTCGAGCTCCGCCTGATCGAAGTCCGGCCACAGCCGCTCGCTGAAATAAAGCTCCGCGTAGGCGAGATTCCACAGCAGGAAGTTGCTGATGCGCCGCTCGGCGCCGGTGCGAATGAGCAGATCCGGATCGGGCAGCGCGCCGAGCTCGAGCGCCAAGCCAAAGCGCGCCTCATCGATGGCCGCCGCCGCGAGCGCCCCGCTCGCGCACTCGGCCGCGAGCGTGCGCGCCGCCTGCACGATGTCCCAGCGTCCGCCGTAGCTCACCGCCACCTGCAGGTTCAGTCCCGAGTTGCCCGCCGTGCGCTGCTCGGCGGCGGCGATCTGCGCCTGCAGCCGCACCGAGAGGGCCTGGCGGTTGCCGATGACGCGCAGCCGCACGCCCTGGCGGTCCAGATCGTTGACCTCGCGCTCGATGGTCTCGAGAAACAGGCCCATCAGGCTCGCGACCTCCTCGGCCGGCCGCGACCAGTTCTCGCTCGAGAACGCGAACAGCGTGAGCGCCCCGATCCCCAGGCGCGAGCACTCGCGCACGCACAGGCGCACCGGCTCAAGCCCCGCCTTGTGCCCGGCGGAGCGGGCAAGGCCGCGCGCAGCCGCCCAGCGGCCATTGCCGTCCATGGTGATGGCGATATGGCGCGGCAGCGATTGCGGCTCGGCGTTGTCGGACACGTCGCGCGCCATCAGACCTGCATGACCTCCTTTTCCTTGGCCGAGAGGAGCTGCTCGATCTCGGCGACGTGCTTGTCGGTGAGCTTCTGGATGTCCCCTTCCGCGCGGCGCTCATCATCCTGCGAGATCAGCTTCTCCTTGAGCATCTCCTTGACGTCGTTCATCACGTCGCGGCGCACGTTGCGCACCGCAACGCGCGCATTCTCTGCATCGGCCTTGAGCACCTTGGTAATCTCGCGGCGCCGCTCCTCGGTGAGCGGCGGCATGGGGATGCGGATCACGGTGCCGGCGGTCATCGGCGTCAGCCCCAGGTCGGACTTGAAGATCGCCTTCTCGATGGCCTGCACCACGGCCTTCTCCCAGGGGGAGATCACCAGCGTGCGCCCGTCCTCCACGGCGATGCTCGCCACCTGCTGCAGCGGCACCTCCGAGCCGTAGTAATCGACCTTCAGATGCTCGATCAGGCTCGGGTGCGCCCGCCCGGTGCGCAGCTTCCTCATGTCCGCCTGGAAGCTCTGCACGCATTTGGCCATGCGCTCGCGCGCGTCTTTCTTAAGGTCTTCGATCATGGTCGCACTCCGGGCCGGATCGGCTCACTCGCAGGTCACGATCGTGCCCACCTCGTCGCCGCGGACGCTGCGGGTCAGATCCCCTGGATTGTTGAGATTGAACACCTGCAAGGGCAAGTGGTTGTCGCGGCACATGACGATGGCGGTGGCGTCCATCACGTTCAGCTTCTCGGCGAGCACCCGGTCGAAGGTCAGGCGCCGGTAGCGCTGGGCGGCGGGATTGCGCACCGGGTCATCGGAGTACACCCCGTCGACCTTGGTGGCCTTCAGCAGCACCTCGGCATTGATCTCGATGGCGCGCAGCGCCGCGGCAGTGTCGGTGGTGAAGAAGGGATTGCCGGTGCCCGCCGCGCAGATCACCACCCGGCCCTTCTCGAGGTGGCGGACGGCGCGGCGGCGGATGTAGTCCTCGCACACCTCGTTGATGCGGATCGCCGACATCACGCGCGCATAGAGGCCGCGGCTCTCGAGCGCATCCTGCATGGCGAGCGCGTTCATCACGGTGGCAAGCATGCCCATGTGATCGGCGGTCACGCGGTCCATGCCGGCGCGCGCCAGGCCCGCGCCGCGGAAGATGTTGCCGCCGCCGATGACCACCGCAAGCTGCACCCCGAGGCCGGCGATCTCCTCGAGCTCAGCGGCGATGCGCTTGATCACCGCCGGATCGATGCCGTAGTCGGCCTGGCCCATGAGCGCCTCGCCGGAGAGCTTCACCAGGATCCGGGAGTAGCGGGACGCTTTCGCTTGTTCATTCGCCATGCGCCAACCTTCACTCGTTACGGGAGCCGCCCGCCCCGCGCGGCGCCGGGGGACGGCGAGGCCGGATCAGACCCCGGTCAGCGGCGGCTCGCGCCTTTGACCTGGGCCATGACCTCGGCGACGAAATTCTCCTGCTTCTTCTCGATGCCCGCACCGACTTCGAAGCGCTCGAAGCCGACCACCTCGGCGCCCGCGCTCTTCAGCAGCTTCTCCACCGTCACGTCGGGGTCCTTCACGAACGGCTGGCCGAGCAGCGTTACTTCCCCGAGCGATTTGCGCAGCCGGCCCTCGACCATCTTGGCGACGATCTCCGGCGGCTTGCCCTCGCCCTGGGCCTGCTCGGTGAGGATCTCGCGCTCCTTGGCCATCACCTCGTGCGGCACCTGCTGCACCGAGAGGTACTTCGGGCTGCTCGCCGCAACGTGCATGGCCAGGTCGTGCGCGAGACCGGCCGTGCCGCCCTTCAGCGCAACGAGCGCCCCGATGCGTGAGCCGTGCGTGTACGCGCCGAGGTGCTGGGGGGACTCGAGCACCGTGAAACGGCGCACGCCGATGTTCTCGCCGATCTTGGCCACGAGCGCGCGGCGGCGCGCATCGACGGTCTCATCCCCGAGGCTGGAGGCGAGCAGCGACTCCAGATCCGCCGGGCGAGCGGCGAGCGCCTGGGCGGCCACCGCGCTCGAGAACGCGCGGAAGTCGTGCTCGCGCGCCACGAAATCGGTCTCGCAGTTGACCTCGACCATGGCCGCCGCATGCGCGGCGCGCTCGATGACGACGACGCCCTCGGCGGCGATGCGCGCGGATTTCTTGTCGGCCTTGGCCAGGCCCTGCTTGCGCATCAGCTCCGCAGCCGCATCCAGGTCCCCGCCGCTCTCCACCAGCGCCTTCTTGCACTCCATCATGCCCGCGCCGGTGCGCTCGCGAAGCTGCTTGACCGTTTCTGCTGTGATGTTCATCTCGCACTCACTTCAATGCCCCGTCCCTGGACGCTCCATCCGCCCCGGCTCTCCGTCGCCGAAGCCTTACCGCAAACGCAGCCGCGGCGGCCGCACGCGGGGGATCACTCCCCGCCCCGGCCCTTGCGGCGCGTGGCGCCGCCCGTGCTGCGGCGCGCGCCCGCGGCCGGCGTGCTTGCCCCCGAGCCGCCCGAGGCGACCACTTCCGGCACGGCCTCCAGCACCTCCTCCTCCGTGGCGACCTCCTCGGTGCCCTCGACGCGTGGCGGCGCCTTGGCCGGCGGCAGACGGCGCCGCGCGACCGGCTTCCTGGCCCGCACCGCGGCGGCGGCCTTGCGCGGACCGCGCGCGGACTTCTTGCGCGGATTGCCGGCCTCGTCGAGCTCGACGAACTCGTCCTCGCCGACCAGCACCGCCGGGACCGACTCCTTGCCCTCGAGCACCGCATCGGCGATGCCGGCGGCGTAGAGCTGGATGGCCCGCATCGCATCGTCGTTGCCCGGGATCACGTAGTCGATCCCGTCCGGCGAGCAGTTCGTGTCGACCACCGCCACCACCGGAATGCCGAGCTTGCGCGCCTCGTCGATGGCGAGCTTCTCGTGGCCCACGTCGACGACGAACAGCGCATCCGGCAGCGCTTCCATGTGCTTGATGCCGCCGAGGCTCCTCTCAAGCTTTTCCAGCTCGCGCCGCAGCTGCGTCGCCTCTTTCTTGCCGCGCTTCTCGATCGCGCCCGAGCCCGAGAGCTCCGTGATCTCCTCCAGACGCTTGATGGACTGGCGGATGGTCTTGAAGTTCGTGAGCATGCCGCCGAGCCAGCGCTGGTTGACGTACGGCTGCGCGCAGCGCTCGGCCTCTTTCTGGATGGACTCGCGCGCCGAGCGCTTGGTGCCGACGAACAGCACCCGACCGCCATCGGCCGCCACGCCCTTCACGAAGGCCGCAGCCTGCGAGTACATCGGCTGGGTCTTCTCGAGATTGATGATGTGGATTCTGTTGCGCTCGCCGAAGATGAACGGGGCCATCTTCGGGTTCCAGAAGCGGGTTTGGTGTCCGAAATGGACTCCCGCCTCCAGCATCTGCCGCATGGATACGCCAGGCATGAGAAACTCCTCGTTGGGTTGAGCCTCCGCGCATCTCCGCAGCCATCCCGCCGGGGGCCTGCGGCCGCCAGCGGAACACCCAGTCTGCGGATGGTGTGATGCGCGTGTGGGTTGATTGCCAAAAAAGGCGGCGCTTTATACCATGAAGACCTCGCCCGAACAATGTCTTGCGCGCAGCGGCCGGCCTGTCCCGGCGCCGCGCGGCGCGCCCGTTCGAGTCACGCTGGAAAGTCCATGTCCGTCACGATCAAGAACCGCGAGGAGCAGGAGAAGATGCGCATCGCCGGCCGGCTGGCCGCCGAGGTGCTCGACATGATCGCCGAGCACGTGGTGCCGGGGGTGAGCACCGAGGAGCTCGACCGCCTCTGCCACGATTACATCGTGAACGTGCAGGGCACCGTCCCGGCGAACCTGAACTATCACGGCTTTCCGAAGACCATCTGCACGTCCGTGAACCACGTAGTCTGCCACGGCATCCCCAACGACAAGCGCCTCAAGGCCGGGGACATCATCAACATCGACGTGACGGTGATCCGCGACGGCTTCCACGGCGACACCAGCCGCATGTACTTCGTCGGCAAGCCGCCGACGCACGCCCAGCGCCTGGCCGAGACGTGCTTCGAGGCCATGTGGCGCGGCATCGAGATCGTGCGTCCGGGGACGCGGCTCGGGGACATCGGGCACGCGATCCAGAGCTTCGTCGAGCAGAACCACTACTCGGTGGTGCGTGAGTACTGCGGCCACGGCATCGGGCGGACCTACCACGAGGACCCGCAGGTGCTGCACTACGGGGAGCCCGGCACGGGGCTGACGCTCGAGCCCGGCATGACCTTCACCATCGAACCGATGATCAATGCCGGCAAGCGGCACGTGCGGCTGCTGCCGGACGGCTGGACGGTCATCACCAAGGATCACTCGCTCTCGGCCCAGTGGGAGCACACCATTCTCGTAACCGACGGCGGCCACGAGGTCCTCACCCTAGGGGCGGCCGACCGCCACACCCACTGACGCCATGGTTGCCGGGAACAGCGAGCCGGACGAGACGCTCGAGCCGGTCGAACCGAGCGCTGCGGCGCCGCCCGAGGCGGCGGCCTGGCCGCTGCTCGAGCGCCTGCCGGCGCTCATCGCCGGCCCGCCGGCCGAGCCCGCGGCGCTGCGCGAGCTGCTCGGGCAGGCCCACGAGCAGCTCAAGGCGCGCTTCCTCGCCGATGAGCCCATCGAGACGCTGGTGCACGCGCGCGCGGCTCTCGTCGACCGCGTGCTCGCCGGCCTGTGGCGCGCGCACCTCACCGGCTCGATGCACGAGTGGGCGCTGGTGGCGGTCGGCGGCTATGGCCGCGGCGAGCTGCACCCGTGCTCGGACATCGACATCCTGCTGCTGGTGCGCGAGCCGCCGCAGGGCGCCGAGCGCGCAGCGCTCGAGCGCCTGCTCGCTTTCCTGTGGGACATCGGGCTCGAGGTCGGCCACAGCGTGCGCACGGTCGAGGAGTGCCTCGAGCAGAGCGCCGCCGATGTCAGCGTCATGACCACCCTGATCGAGGCGCGCCTGCTCGAGGGCAATGCGGCGCTGCTCGCGCGCTTGCGCGCGGCGCTCGCGCCTGAGCACATCTGGCCGGTGCGCGAGTTCTTCGAGGCCAAGGTGCGCGAGCAGGCCGAGCGGCACCTGCGGGCCAACGATACCGCCTACAACCTCGAGCCGAACGTCAAGACCGCCCCCGGCGGGCTGCGCGACATCCAGACCATCGCCTGGGTGGCCAAGCGCCACTTCGGCGCCGAGACGCTCGATGAGCTGGCGCAGCACGGGTTCCTCTCGATCGCGGAGTTCCGCCGCCTGAAGCAGGCGCAGGCGTTTCTCTGGAAGGTGCGCTTCGGGCTGCACGTGCTCACCGGGCGGCGCGAGGACCGGCTCCTGTTCGATCACCAGATCCGCCTCGCCCAGACCTTCGGCTACGAGGACGCCTCCTACACGCTCGCGGTCGAGCAGCTGATGCAGCGCTACTACCGCACCGTCAAGGACGTGAGCCTGCTCAATGAGCTGCTGCTGCAGCTGTTTCGCGAGGCCATCCTCACCGAGAGCGAGCCGCCGCGGCCGCTGAATGCGCGCTTCCAGGTGCGCTGCGGCTCGCTCGAGGCGGTCAGCGACGATGTGTTCGCGCGCACCCCCTCGGCGCTGCTTGAGCTGTTCGCGCTGCTGCAGCGCCACCCCGAAATCAAGGGCGTGCGCGCCTCGACGCTGCGCGCCGTGGGCAGGAGCCTGTGGCTGATCGACGAGGAGTTCCGCCAGAACCCGCGCCACCACCGCCTCTTCCTCGAGATCGTGCGCTCCCCGGTCGGGGTGACGCACGAGCTGCGCCGGATGAACACCTACGGGGTGCTCGGGCGCTACATTCCGGCCTTCGGCCGCATCGTCGGGCGCATGCAGTACGACCTGTTCCACGCCTACACGGTCGATGCGCACACGCTGTTCGTGGTGAGCAACTTGAGGCGCTTCGCCATCCCGCGCTACGATCAGGAGCTGCCGCAGGCCTCCCGCATCATGCAGCAGCTGCCGCGGCCCGAGGTGGCCTACCTCGCGGCCCTGTTCCACGACATCGCCAAGGGGCGCGGCGGCGATCACTCCGAGCTCGGCGCGGTGGACGCCGAGGCGTTCTGCCTCGAGCAGGGACTCTCGCCCTACGATGCGCGCCTGGTGGCCTGGCTGGTACGCCACCACCTCGCCCTCTCGATCAGCGCGCAGAAGCAGGACATCACCGATCCGGAGGTGATCAACGCCTTCGCCCGCACCGTCGGCGATGAGTCGCGCCTGGACTATCTCTACGTGCTCACCTGCGCCGACGTGCGCGCCACCAACCCGAAGCTGTGGAACTCGTGGAAAGCCTCGCTGTTCGATGAGTTCTATCAGCGCGTGCGCCGGGCGCTGCGCCGCGGGCTGCAGTCCCCCATCGACCAGGAGCAACTGGTGGGCGAGACCCGCAGCGCCGCGCGCCAGCTGATGCTCGAGCGCGGGATCGCCACCGCCGACATCGAGCGGGTCTGGGAGCGCTTCTCGGACACCTACTTCCTGCAGCACTCCCCCGAGGAGGTGGCCTGGCACATGCGACTGATCGCCGACCGCGATCCGCGCTCCGATGAGCCGCTGGTGGCGCTCGATCCGTACAGCGTGCGCGGCACGACCGCGGTGCTGATCTTCACCCGTGCGCGCGAGCACGGCTTCCCGCGCACCACCGCCGTGCTCGATCAGCTCGGGCTCGACATCCTCGATGCGCGCATCACCCCGACGGGCGATGGGTTCAGCCTCGACCTGTACCACGTGCTCGAGGACGACGGTGCGCCGGTCGCCGACGGGGAGCGGCGCGAGGAGATCGAGGAGGCGCTGTGGCGCTCGCTGCAGCAGCCGCAGGCCACCGTCGCCGTGCACCGGCGCGCGCCGCGCCAAGCGCGCATGTTCCACACCCCGACGCAGATCACCATCAGCACCGATGAGCCCAACGGCCGCTCGGTGCTCGAGCTCACCGCCGGCGACCGGCCGGGGCTGCTGTGCGATGTCGGCAAGGTGCTCACGGCCGAGCACATCATGCTGCAGGCGGCGCGCATCATGACCGTCGGGGAGCGGGCCGAGGACGTGTTCTACATTACCGACCTCGACGGGCGCGCGCTCGATGAGGCGCGCGCGGCGCGTCTGCGCGACATTCTCGGCCAGGCGCTCAGAGCGCGCGCCGCGGCCTGATCTGACCACTGGAGCGACCCATGAACCCGCGTCTGGAGCGGCTGCACGCATATCCTTTCGAACGGCTCGCACGGCTCACCGCCGGCGCCACCCCGCCGCGTCACCTCAAGCCGATCGGCATGTCGATCGGCGAGCCGCGGCACGAACCGCCGCCGATGGTGACGCAGGCGCTGCGCGAGAACGCGCACCGGCTCGGCACCTACCCCACCACCGCCGGAGTACCCGAGCTGCGCGCCGCCTGCAGCGCGTGGCTCGAGCGGCGTTTCGGCCTGCGCGCCGGCAGCGTCGACCCGGCCAGCATGCTGCTGCCGGTGAACGGCACGCGCGAGGCGCTGTTCGCCTTCGTGCAGGCGGCGGTCGATGAGCGGCACGAGCCGCTGGTCGCGATGCCCAATCCCTTCTATCAGATCTACGAGGGCGCGGCGCTGCTCGCCGGCGCGCGGCCGTACTTCCTCGAGACCACCCCGGCCAACGGGTACACGCCGGACCTTGCGGCCGTGCCCGAGAGCCACTGGCGGCGCTGTCAGGTGCTCATCCTGTGCAGCCCGGGCAATCCCACCGGCAAGGTGTTCCCGCGCGAGTATCTGCTGCGGGCGCTCGAGCTCGCCGAGCGGCACGATTTCATCGTGGCCGCCGATGAGTGCTACACGGAGATCTACCTCGATGAGGCGTCCCCGCCGCCGGGGCTGCTCGAGGCGGCGCAGCGCTCGGGGCGCGAGCGCTTCGAGCGCTGCATCGTCTTTCACAGCCTCTCGAAGCGCTCGAGCGTGCCGGGGCTGCGCTCGGGGTTCGTGGCCGGGGACCCGGCGATCATCGCGCGGCTGCTGCTCTATCGCACCTACCACGGCTGCGCCATGCCGGTGCCGACCCAGCTCGCGAGCATTCCCGCCTGGCAAGACGATGCACACGTGCTCGCGAACCGCCGGCTCTATCAGGAAAAGTTCGAGCGGGTGATCCCGATTCTCAAGCCGGTGCTGCCGGTGGACAAACCCGACGGTGCGTTCTATCTGTGGACCGAGATCGGCGCCGACGGCGATGATGAGCGCTTCACCCGCGAGCTGCATGCCACCCAGGCCGTCACGGTGCTGCCGGGCCGCTACCTCGCGCGCAGCGGCCCGCAGGGCAATCCCGGCGCCGGCCGCGTGCGCATCTCCCTGGTGCCGAGCGTCGCCGACTGCATCGAGGCCGCCGAACGCATTCGCGCTTACGTCGAGAGCAGAAACGCATGAGCAACGCCGCGCTGCAGTCGGCCATCGAGGCGGCCTTCGAGGCGCGCGCCACGCTCGGACCGGGCCGCACGCCGGCAGGGCTGGCGGGGCAGATCGATGCGTGCATCGAGCTGCTCGACAGCGGCCGCGCGCGCGTGGCCGAGCGGCTGGGGGATCGCTGGGTCGTCAACGAATGGCTGAAGAAGGCGGTGCTCCTCTATTTCCGCACGCGCGAGAACAGCCTCATCGAGGCCGGCTTCACGCGCTTTTACGACAAAGTGCCGCTGAAGTACGCCGACGCCCCGGCGCAGCGGCTGCGCGAGGGCGGCGCGCGCATCGTGCCCCATGCCGTCGTGCGCAAGGGCGCGTACATCGCGCCCAACACGGTGCTGATGCCGAGCTACGTCAACATCGGCGCCTACGTCGATGCCGGGACCATGGTCGATACCTGGGCGACCGTCGGCTCGTGCGCGCAGATCGGACGCAACGTGCACCTATCAGGCGGCGTCGGTATCGGCGGGGTGCTCGAGCCGCTGCAGGCGAGCCCGACCATCATCGAGGATGACTGTTTCATCGGCGCGCGCTCGGAGATCGTCGAGGGGGTGATCGTGGAGGCCGGCTCGGTGATCTCCATGGGCGTGTTCATCGGGCAGAGCACGCGCATCTACGACCGCGCAAGCGGACAGATCCTGCGCGGGCGGATCCCGGCGGGCTCCGTGGTGGTGCCCGGCACGCTGCCCTCGGCCGACGGGCGCTGCGCGCTGGCCTGCGCAGTCATCGTCAAGCGCGTCGATGCGCAGACGCGCGCCAAGACTTCGATCAACGATCTGCTGCGGGCAGCGGAATAGACGTGGGGTGATGGCCGTCCCGGGCGGCTCGGCACGCCCCCCGCGCGGGCGCTCGATCCTCAGGAGGACGCGTTGCGGGGATTCCGCAAGAACTCATCCAATCCGCCCGGTGATGTAGTCCTCGGTGAGCCGGTGCCGCGGGTTGGTGAACAGCCGGTCGGTCTCGCCCACCTCCGCCAGGCGCCCCATGTGGAAGTACGCGGTGCGCTGCGAGACGCGCGCAGCCTGCTGCATGGAGTGCGTCACGATGACGATCGCATAGGTGCCGTGCAGCTCCTCAATCAGGTCCTCGATGCGCGCCGTGGCGATCGGGTCGAGCGCCGAGCACGGCTCGTCCATCAGGATCACCTCCGGCTGCACCGCAAGCGCCCGCGCGATGCACAGGCGCTGCTGCTGCCCGCCCGAGAGCCCTGTGCCGAGGCTGTGCAGGCGGTCCTTGACCTCGCTCCACAGGCCCGCGCGCTGCAGGCTGGTGCACACCAGCTCATCGAGCTCGGCCCGCGTGCGAGTGAGCTTGTGGATGCGCGGGCCGTAGGCGACGTTGTCGTAGATCGACTTGGGGAAGGGGTTGGGCCTCTGGAACACCATGCCGATGCGCGCGCGCAGGCGCGCCACGTCCTGGCGCTTCTCGTAGATGTCCTGCCCGTCGAGCAGGATCGTGCCGCTCACCCGCGCCCCCGGGATGGTGTCGTTCATGCGGTTCAGGCAACGCAGGAACGTCGACTTGCCGCAGCCCGAGGGGCCGATGCAGGCGAGCACCTGACCGCGCGCGATGTCGACCGTCACGTCCGCGAGCGCCTGCTTCTCGCCGTAGAACACGCTCACCGAGCGGCACGAGAAGACCGGGTCGGCCACCTCGGGCTCACCGGCCGGGTGACCCGCCAGATCGCCGCCCAGGGCCGCGGGAATGTGCACGCGGCCGCTCGGCTTGGTGCCGAGCGCGCCGCTGGCCATGCCCGCGCTTGTCCCGGGGGCGCTACTCTCGGGCCGCGTCGTTTCCTGCACCGCTGCTCTCCTCTCAGCCGAACCGGCCGGTGACGTAATCATCGGTCCGGCGGTCCCGCGGCGCGGTGAACAGCTGCCCGGTGGGACCGATCTCGATGAGCTCGCCCTGATACATGAACGCCGTGGTGCTCGAGACACGCGCGGCCTGCTGCAGATTGTGGGTGACGATGACGATGCAGAACCGCTCGCGCAGGTTCTGCAGCGTCTCCTCCACCTTCAGCGTCGAGATCGGATCGAGCGCCGCGGTCGGCTCATCGAACAGGATGACCTCGGGCTCAAGCGCGATGCTGCGCGCGATGCACAGCCGCTGCTGCTGGCCGCCCGAGAGGCTGCGCCCATCCTCGTGCAGCTTGTCCTTGACCTCCTCCCACAGCGCCGCGTCCCCGAGCGCCGCATGGACCCGCTGCGTGAGCTCGGCGCGCCCGATGCGCCGTGCCAGGCGCAGCCCAAAGGCGACGTTCTCGAAGATCGACATGGGAAAGGGCGTCGGCTTCTGGAACACCATCCCGACGCGCAGGCGCAGCCGGGTGATGTCGACCGCCGGAGAGAGAATGTCCTCGCCGTCGAGCAACACCTCACCGCTGGCGCGGTGGCCCGGATAGAGCGTGTACATGCGGTTGAACACCCTGAGCAGGGTCGATTTGCCGCAGCCGGACGGGCCGATGAAGGCGGTGATGCTGCGGTCGGCCAGCGTGAGATTGATGTCCTTGAGAGCCTGCTGGCGGCCGTAATGAAAATCGAGGTGGCGCACCTCGATCTTGCTCGCGGCGGCCGGCGCCTCAGCGCCGGCCGCCCATTCGGCCGGCTGGCTCATGTGCGCGCTTCGGGCGCGTTGCGCAAGACTGATCGGTGCATGTCCGGCACGTCAAGGTCCGTCATGGATTGAAACGCACCGCCGGCCGTCGCGGCGCACGAGGGACACATCGGTACAGGGCATGCGCGGATTGTCGCCTGCCCGCAACCCCGGCAGCAAGTCGCGAGCCGATCCGGCCGCCCGCGGCGCGCCCCGGGCACCGCCCGGCGCACCCGCCCGCTCGCCTCCGGCACCTGCTTGCGGGGCCGGGGCCGATGCACTTGCGGTCGGCAACGGCGCCGAGCGTGTATCCGGCTCCAGGTGCCTGCGCCAGGGCCACCGCCAACTGTGACACGCCCTGGCGGCGCAGCGCTCAGCTGACACCTCACGTCAGCCTGCGCCGCGCCCGGTGGGAACCGCAGCGCCGCCTGATTGGGCATCAAAATCAATCACCTGAGCGCCCCGGACTCCGACCGCTTGCGACTGTCATTTGATTGTCACATTCATGTCATTTAATCGTCACGTCGGCCCGCCGCCAAGGTGGCGGGCGCAGCGGGGCGCGGGGCGCTGTTTCGGGACGCGGTGTCACACAACGGTCACGAAAGGCGCGCGCACTCGCGACACGTATTCGGACGAGAGAGCCGAACATCAGAGGAGGCCCGCGTGATTCCGCCGTGCATCGCGTCCCCAGGGACGCCCGAGTGTGCCCGTCCGCCGGACTGGCCGACACGATCGTGCCTGGCCTGCGCCTGCGCGCGCGGCAGGACCACACGCTCCGTACTCCCACGGATGCCGCTTCTGCTGCGCCTTGCCTAACTTGCCTCAGTTGCCCACATCGCAATCCGCCGCCCAGACCCCTCCCCGCGCGAGCGGGGCACACACCGAACTCACCACTGCAGGAGTGCCTCCATGGCTTCGATGAGAGAGATCAATCCGCCCCCCAAGAGCGAGCGCGCACGCCCCGCGGCGCGCGCCCTGATCGCGGTGGGAGCGATCGCTCTGGCCGGCGCCGGCGCGCCGGTATTCGCGCAAACCCCGAGCGCGCCGGCCATCCAGACCGGCCCGCTCACCCTCACCTTCGGGGGCTTTGCCGAGTTCGCCACCATTTACCGCAACCGCAATCAGTCGGCCGACGTCGGCTCTGACTTCAACACCGGCATCCCCTTCGCGAGCAATCCCAACAGCCACATCTCCGAGTTCCGCGAAAGCGCGCGCCAGAGCCGCTTCTCGCTGCTCGCGCAGGGCGAGGAGTTCAACGGGATGCGCGCCGAGGCCTACTTCGAGACGGACTTCCTCAGCGCCGGGGTGACCTCGAACTCGCGCGAGAGCAACAGCTACACCCTGCGCATGCGGGTGTTCTACGCCCGCTTCACGACCGACTCCGGGCTCGATGTGCTCGCCGGTCAGAACTGGAGCCTCGCGACGCTCTACAAGGATGACCTGTATCCGCGCGACGAGGATGCCCCGCTCGGCATCGACGCCCAGTACATCGTCGGGTTCAACTGGACGCGCACACCGCAGCTGCGCATCGTCGAGCACTTCAATAAGAAGTTCTCGGCCGGTTTCTCGATCGAGAGCCCGCAGGCCGTCACCGGCAACGGCATCAACTCCGTGGGCGCGGCCGCCGGCACCTTTCCGCCGCCGGGCACGGTCTATCAGAACACCGGCAATCCCGCCGGCCTGATGAACTCCACCACGACTTACACCACCGACGTGGCCCCGGATGTCATCGTGAAGCTGGCCTTCGATCCGGGCTGGGGGCATTACGAGGTCTATGGCCTCAGCCGCTGGTTCCGCTCGAGCGTCGCCGCGCAGAGCAAGACGGTCGCCGGCGGCGGCATCGGCGCCGGTGTGATCCTGCCTCTGGTGGCGAACCAGCTCACCTTCCAGGCGAGCGGGCTCCTCGGCAAGGGCATCGGGCGCTACGGCTCGGCGCAGCTGCCGGATGTGACCATGACGCCCACCGGCGGGCTGACGCCCATCCGCGAGTACGAAGTGCTGCTCGGGCTCATCTACACGCCCAATCCCTTCGTCACGGTGTACGGCTACGCCGGCCGCGAGAGCGAGAGCGCCACGTACTACACGGTCGGGAATGCGACCTACGGGTACGGCGCCCCGGAGTTCAACAACAGCGGTTGCCAGATCGCCGGCGGCACCTGCGTCGGCAACACCCGCTCGGTAAGCGAGCTGAGCGGCGGGTTCTGGTGGAAGTTCTACCAGGGCCGCCTCGGCAACATGCAGGTGGGCCTGCAGGGCGAGTATTTCGAGCGCAAGGCCTTCGCCGGTGTCGGCGGGGCGCCGAGCGCCAACATGTTCGTCGGCATGGCCTCCTTCCGCTACTACCCCTACCAGAGGTAATGGGCCGCATGCCCGCCGCCGCGAGAGATCCCGCGGCGGCGGGCCGCGCGGCTGCGCCTTGATCCGCAGGCACCCGCCGCCGGGTCTTGGCGCAAGCCGACCGCTCAGTTTGAGGCCGCCGGCGCCACCATGATCTGACCCTGCATCTCCGGCTCGTGCACGGTGCAGCGGAACGTGTACCGCCCCGGCGGCGGAAATCGAACACGAAGGAGCGATGCCTCGCACGGCGGGACCGTCGAGCCGGACCCCGAGGACGGGCCGCATCTCGGCGGGGGCGACACACGCGCCGCCCTCCTCGGGCTGATCCGCATCATGTTCACGTTCTGAGCAGCATTGCGCGCGTGCGCTGCAGCATCGCGGGTCTGATAAGCTAACCGCGATGCCCGTGCGCGCGCGAGGCCGTCATCGTGAGCTCTGGGGTGGCCTGATTCAGCGGCACGTGCCGCATCACGCATCCGAAGAGGACATCTACGGGCTCGGCCTCATCGAAGAGTTCCGCCGGCACCGCTACGGCATGAGCCCCGGAACGCTCTATCCTCTGCGGCATCGGCTCACCGAGGGAGGCTATCTGCGCGAGCGCGCCAGCGGAGTCGGACGTCAGCGGCGCGACACTGCCACCGCAAAAGGGCATCGGGCGCTCGCCGAGGGATATCACTACCTCAAGGCGCTCTTTGATTGAGATGCGAGAACCGCGAGCGCGCCGCATGCTGCGCATCGCGCGAGGCACCTGTCATCGCTTCGAGGCGCCCGCGTGGAGCAAGACGCGCCGCCGACGCGGGGCACTTTACACAATACCGGCGCGCGCACGCACACACGCAAAAACGGCTTGCCCGCGTCGCTCACTCGCCGTATAAAGCCGCGCAGCCTGCAGCACTGACTGCCTCACTCACCCGAACCCCCGCCGCCTGCCGCAGACATGTCCCCTACCCTCGAGCTGACGCAGAATCTGATCGCCCGCCGCTCGGTGACGCCCGCCGATGAGGGCTGCCAGGCACTGATGATCGAGCGGCTGCGCGCCGCCGGCTTTCAGATCGAGCCGCTGCCCTTCGGGAACGTGACGAACTTCTGGGCCTGGCGCGGCGAGCAGGCGGCGCCAGTGCTGTGCTTCGCGGGCCATACCGATGTGGTGCCGACCGGACCGCTCGAGGAATGGCTGAGCGATCCGTTCGTGCCGACGATCCGCGACCGGGTGCTCTACGGGCGCGGGGCGGCCGACATGAAAAGCGGCCTCGCCGCGATGATCACGGCCACCGAGGCGTTCCTCGCCGCTCACCCACACCACCGCGGGCGGATCGCCTTTCTCATCACCAGCGACGAGGAAGGCCCTTCGGTCGACGGCACCAAGCGCATCGCGGCGCTGTTCGCCGAGCGCGGCGAGCGCATCGACTGGTGCGTGGTGGGCGAGCCCTCGAGCGAGCGCGCGATCGGCGACACCATCAAGATCGGCCGGCGCGGCTCATTCAGCGGCCGGCTGACCGTGCACGGCGTGCAGGGGCACGTGGCCTATCCGCATCTGGCGGAGAACCCGGTGCACACGCTGGCCCCGGCGCTCGCCGAGCTCACTCAGCGCGTCTGGGACGGGGGCACGGAGCACTTCGAGCCGACCAGCTTCCAGATCTCCAATCTCAACGCCGGCACCGGCGCCCCGAACGTGATCCCCGGGGAGCTCAGGGCGCGGTTCAACATCCGCTACTCCCCGGTACAGACGCTCGAGGGGCTGAAGGAGACGGTCGAGGGGATCCTGCGCAAGCACGGCGTGCGCTTCACGCTCGAGTGGTACCTCTCGGGCGAGCCGTTCTACACGCCCCCCGGGGCGCTCTCCGAGGCGGTGTGCGCCGCGATCCAGTCCGTGACCGGCTCACGGCCGCAACTCTCGACCGGCGGGGGCACCTCCGACGGGCGCTTCATCGCCCCGCTCGGCGCGCAGGTGGTCGAGCTCGGCGTGGTGAATGCGAGCATTCACAAGGTCAACGAGTGCGTGCGCGTCGAGGACATCGAGACGCTGCACCGGATGTACGTCAACGTCCTCGCGAATCTGCTCACCTGAGCCGGCGCAGGTTCACCGCGATCCCGACGGCCCCGAGTGCGAGCGCCCAGATCGCCACCCACTCGGACATCGCGAGCCCGAGGAAGGTCCAGTTGATGACGCTGCACTCGCCGCTGCCGGAGAGCACCCGGCGGATGACCGCGGTCACGGGCATGAACTGCAGCATCACCGAGAGGGGCGCGCCGCACGAGGGAACTTCCGACGCCGGCAGATGCTGCAGGTAGATCTGGCGGCCCGCGACACCCACGGTCGCGAGCGCCGCGAGCGCGATCAGCGCGGCGTACACCGGCGCGCCCCAGCGGCGCGGATGATGCAGGGCCGCGAGCAGAAAGATCACCCCGAGGCTCGCGATGCCGATGCGCTGGAAGATGCAGAGCGGACACGGATCCAGCTGCAGATCGAACTGCGCGTAGATCGCGTAGGCGATCAGTCCCGCGCAGAGGAGAAAGCCCGCGAGGTTCACCTGGCGGCGCAGCGCGCCGCGCGCGAACAGCGCACCCAGCCCCTCGCCGCTCACGGGCCGGCTCCTTCCTCGCCTTGCGCAGGCGCAGGCGCAGCTGCGGGCGCGGGCCGCTGTCCGAGCGCCCGCTCGACGTCATCGAGGGAGGTGTGCCGCACGTCTTTGCCGTAGACCATGTAGATGACGTACTCGCTGATGTTCTTGGCATGATCGCCGATGCGCTCGAGCGAGCGCACCACCCACATCACATCGAGGGCGCGGCGGATGCTGCGCGGGTCCTCCATCATGAAGGTGATGCTCTGGCGCTGGATCGCCTCGTACTCCTCGTCGACCAGCCGGTCCTGGCGGGCCACCTGCAGCGCCGCCTCGGCGTCCATGCGCGCGAACGCATCGAGCGCCGCGTGCACCATCTCGGTGACGATGCGGCCGAGATGCTTGATCTCGCGGTACTTGTCGGCGGGGCGCTCCATGGTCGCGAGCCGCGAGGCGATGTAGCCGATCTTCTCGCCCTCGTCCCCCATGCGCTCCAGGTCGGTGATGGTCTTGATGATGGCGACGATCACGCGCAGGTCGCCCGCCGCCGGGGCGCGCGTGGCGAGGATGCGGCTGCACTCCTCATCGATCGACACCTCCATGTTGTTCACCTGGTGATCGGCGAGCGCCACAGCCTCGCCGAGGGAGCTGTCGCCCTCGAGCAGCGCGTTGATGGCCTTGTGGATCTGCTGCTCCACGAACCCGCCCATCGCGAGCACCTTGCTGCGCACGCGCTCGAGGTCTTCGTTGAAGCGGCGGGAGATGTGATGGGTCAGGTCAGCGGTTTCCATCGGTCAGCACCTCTGCGGGTGTCCGCGATGATAGCCCAAGGAGTGGCCCTTAGCCGCTCGAGCGTGCCGCCTCCGGCAGCAGCACCCGCTCGGGCGGGAAATGGCAGGTGAAGGTGCTGCCCTTGCCCGGCGTGCTCTCGATCTCCAGCTC
This sequence comes from Pseudomonadota bacterium, assembly GCA_021787615.1. Classification (GTDB taxonomy): domain Bacteria; phylum Pseudomonadota; class Gammaproteobacteria; order Steroidobacterales; family Steroidobacteraceae; genus 13-2-20CM-66-19. Next base: position 12,011 of record JAJYLP010000008.1, on the reverse strand, counting down.
CGCTCCGTGGCGCTGCAGGACGTGCTTGACGATGGCCAGGCCGAGCCCCGAGCCGCCGGTGGCGCGCGAGCGCCCCGGGTCGACCCGGTAGAAGCGCTCGGTGAGCCGCGGAATGTGCTCGGCCGGAATGCCGATGCCGGTGTCGGTCACGGCGAAGTGCCCGCCCTCGATGTCGCTCCACCAGCGCATCTCGATCGAGCCCTCGGGCGGGGTGTACTTGGCCGCGTTGTCGACCAGGTTGGCGAAGGCCGAGTGGATCTCGGACTCCTTGCCGATCAGCGCCGCGTCCGAATCGATGCGCAGGCGCACCTCGCGCGGATGCACAGGCCGGGCGAGCACGTCGCGGCGCAGCAGCGCCATGAGGCCCGCCACATCGAGCGGCTCACCGCCGGCGCGCTCGTCGGTCTCCTCGAGCCGCGAGAGCTCGAGCAGATCGCGCACAATGGCGTTCATGCGCTCGGCCTGGCGGCGCATCTCGGCGAGCGGCACGGCGAACTCCGCATCGAGCGAGGGATCCTGGCTCAGCGTCTCGAGATAGCCCGAGATCACGGTGAGCGGCGAGCGCAGCTCGTGCGAGGCGTTGGCCACGAAATCCCGCCGCACCGCCTCGAGGCGCATCTGACGCGACACGTCCGCGGCGAGCAGCAGCTGCTGGCCGTCGCCGTAGGCGACCAGCTGCACCGAGAGGTAGCTGTCCTGCGGGCTCGAGCGGCGCACGATCACGGGATTGGCGTAATCGCCCTTGGCGAGGTAGCGGCCGAACTGCGGCTCGCGCAGCAGGTTCTCGATGCGCACGCCAAGATCGGTGTCCCGGCGCAGCCCGAGCAGGCGCCCCGCCATGCGGTTGAACCAGACGATCTCGCGCTGGGCGTTGAGAATGACCACGCCGTTCGGCAGCGCCGCGGTGGACAGCTGCAGCTGGCGCATCAGCTGCACGAAGCGCTCCTTGTGAAAGCGCTTGCGCCGGTGCAGGCGGGCGACGAGCGAGATGACCGTGCCCCACACCCCGCCGGTCTCGGGCGGCTCGGTGACGCTCCTGTGCTGCAGCCACCACTCGACCCGGTAGAGCATCGCCAAGTGCCACAGCAGATACGCCGCCAGCGCAAGCGCCATGCCGCCGAAGGGCCGCCCGAGGAGCGCCCCGAGCAGCACGCCGGCGAGCGCCGCGCCCGCCACGCGGGCCGCGGCGTAGCCGAGTGCCGCGTGCCCCGGACGCATCACTGCGCCTTGGCGGAGAAGCGGTAGCCGGAGCCGCGCACCGTCTGCACGAGGCGGTCCAGGCCGAAGCGCTCGAGCGACTTGCGCAGCCGGCGCACATGCACGTCGATGGTGCGCTCCTCCACGTAGACGTTGCCGCCCCAGAGCCGGTCGAGCAGCTGTTCGCGGCTGAACACCCGCTCGGGGTGCGTCATGAAGAACTCGAGCATGCGGTACTCGGTCGGCCCGAGCGGCACGGTCTGGCTGTCGACGGTGATGCGCTGGCCCTGCTGATCGAGCTTGAGCGCCTCGAACTCCACCACGTGATCGAGACCGGCCGCCCCGGCGCGGCGCAGCACCGCGTTGATGCGCGCAATGAGCTCGCGCGGGGAGAAGGGCTTGGTCACATAGTCATCGGCGCCGCTCTCGAGCCCGGTGACCTTGTCCCCCTCCTCGGCGCGCGCGGTGAGCATGATGACCGGCAGCTCGCGGGTCTCGCGGTCGCGCTTGAGGGTGCGGGTGAGCTCAAGGCCGCTCATGTCCGGCAGCATCCAGTCGACCAGCACCAGATCCGGCCGCTCATCGGCGAGCGCCTCGCGCGCCTGACGGCAGTCCACCGCCTCGCGCACCTCGAAGCCGGCGCGCCGCAGTCCAAAGGCGATCATCTGACGGATCGCAGGCTCGTCTTCTACGATTAGGATCAGCTTTCCTGCCATATTCCGCGCCTGAAGAGCGCGACTATTTGAAGTCAAACGTGTTTCAGCATCATGACAATGAATCATATATGTCACAGCGATGACGGTCGCGCGACATTGTCGCGCACATAAATGGGGACGGCCTGCTCGGGCGCAAGGAGCCGCCCGCCGCGCACCTCGGGCTCGGCCAGGCGGGCGATGTCCGCCGCACGCGGCAAAAGCCGCTGCCAGCCGGCCGGTACCGTGACCCCGGTTTGCGCGGCGAGCTGCGGATAAGCGGCAAATCCCCGCCCGGCCCCCAGGGTCCCGGGCGCGCACGGCACAAGCCTCTGCGGGGCGTCCACCCGCTCGGGACCGGCCGCCTGGGCCAGGCCCCCATGGCGCGCAAAAGCCGCCCAATACACCTCGCCCATGCGCGCATCATTGCACACCAACACGCGCGCGCCGTGCGGATCGAGATCGAACGCGCGCTGCGCCAGCGCGCCCAGATCCGACACCGCCACCACGCCAAGCCCCGCTCCGAAGGCCAGCCCCTGGGTGATGCTGGCGGCCAGGCGCACGCCCGTGAAGGAGCCCGGCCCGCGGCCGAAGGCGATCGCATCGAGCGCCGCGAGCGCAAGATCCGCCTCGGCAAGGAGCTCATCGATCATCGGCAGGATGCGCTCGGCATGCGCTCGCTCGCTCTCGAGCTCGCGCGTGAGCAGCTGCCCGCCGACGCGCAGCGCCGCCGAGCAGTTCTCGGTGGCGGTATCGATCGCGAGCAGCCTCAAGGCAGCGCCTCCAGAGCGGGCGGCGCGGCCACGTGGCGGCGCAGAAACTCGAGCGCCTCGGCCGGGCGGCGGGTGCGCGACATCGGCGGCAGCGCCGCGAGCAGCACCTTGCCATAGCCGCGCGTGCCGAGCCGCGGGTCGCAGATGACCACCACCCCGAAGTCCTGCTCGCTGCGGATCAGCCGGCCGACGCCCTGCTTCAGGGCGAGCGCCGCCTCCGGCAGCTGATAATCGCGGAAGGCGTTGGCGCCGCTCGCCTCGAGGTGCGCGATGCGCGCGCGCACCAGAGGATCCTCGGGCGAGGCGAAGGGAAGCTTCTCGATGATCACGAGCCGCAGCGCATCGCCCTTGACGTCCACCCCTTCCCAGAAGCTCGCCGTCCCGAACAGCACGGCGTTGCCGTCGGCGCGGAATGCCTGCAGCAGCCGCTCGCGCGGCGCCTCACCCTGCACCAGCAGCCGGTAGCGCGCGAGCGGCGCGCCGGCGGCGCGCCACAGGGCGGCGGCCCGGGCGAGCGAGCGGTGGCTGGTGAACAGCACGAACGCGCCCCCGTCTGCGGCCTCGATGAGCTCGCGCGCCAGGCGCATCACCGCGCTCAGATGCTCGGGGCTGTGCGGCTCGGGCAGCCCCTCGGGCAAAAACAGCAGGCTCTGGCGCTCGAAGTCGAAGGGGCTGTCAATCTTCAGCGTATCGGCCTCGGCAAGGCCGAGCCGGCTGGTGAAGTGCCCGAAGTCCTCACCGAGGGAGAGCGTCGCGGAGGTGAAGATCCACGCACAGGGGCGCGCCTGGACCAGAGCCTGAAAGCGCGGCGCGATGTCGAACGGCATCAGACTCAACGTGAAGCCGTGCCGCAGCGGCTGCACGCTGCGGGCCCCCTCGAGAGACTCGGTCGCGCCGATGCGCCCGAGGCTCGCGGTGAGCTCCGCGCAGCGCTCGGCCAGCGCCGCGAGCGGCGCATCCGTCTCGCAGCCGCGCAGCCGCTCGGTGAGGCCGCCGAGACACGCGCGCAGCGTCGCGACATCCGAGCCGAGCAGCGGCTCGGCCTCGGTCCACTCGAGCCGCGCGCTGCGCCCCTCGAGAGCGCGCGTCATGCGGGCGAGACACGCGTGCACCTCGCCCGCCGCCTCGAGCAGAGCGCGCTCGGCCAGGGCCTGCTCCGCGCCGCTGCGGCGCTTCAGATGCGCCTCGAGGTCCGCAAGGACCGTCTCGATGCGGCGGCTGCCGACCTCGGCGCCGAAGAATTGCGTGGCCAGGTCCGGGATCTGATGGGCCTCATCCAGGATGACGGCATCGGCGGCGCCCAGCAGATCGCCGAAGCCGTCCTCCTTCAGCGCCAGATCGGCCAGCAGCAGGTGGTGGTTGACGATGACCACGTCGGCCTCGATCGCCGCACGGCGCGCCAGGGCGACGTGGCAGCCCGAGAGCTCCGGGCAGCGCGCGCCGAGGCAGTTGTCACGGGTCGAGGTCACCTCGGCCCAGACCGGGTCGGAGTCGGCGAGTCCGGCCACCTCGGCGAGATCGCCCGTGCGGGTCCTCAGCGCCCAGCGGCGGATGCGCTCGAGCGGGGAGTCCGCCCCGGGCGCGCCGGCCGGCAGCGGCAGCGGTAAGGCGCCCTCGCCCTCGGCCAGGCGGTAGCGGCAGAGGTAATTGGACCGTCCCTTCAGCACCGCCACGGTGGCCGGCCGCCCGAGCGCCCGCGCCACGAGCGGCAGGTCCTTGGCATAGAGCTGATCCTGCAGCGTGCGGGTCCCGGTGGAGATCAGCACCCGGGCACCCGACAGCAGCGCCGGGACCAAGTAGGCGAAGGTCTTGCCGGTGCCCGTGCCCGCCTCGATGACCAGCGCTTTGCGGCCCGCGATGGCCGCGGCGACGCGCTCGGCCATGCGTCGCTGCGGCTCACGGACGGTGAAGTCCGCCAGTACCGCCTCGAGCGGACCGCCGGCGCCGAAAATGTCCTCCAGATCCAACATCGCGTCATTGTACGGTGCGCGTGGTCGGCGCACGCCCGCCCCGGCGGACCCCGGGTTCAGGGTCAAGGCTGCGTATCCCGTCGCGGGCGAAGTGTTCGATTATGGAACAAATTGGCTCCTTTTATCGTACTTTATGAGACACGATCCGGCACGCGGCTATACTGATTCCAAGAGCCGGCGGGTGCACCCGTCCCCACGCCCTCGGCGCCGATCCGGGCCGCGAACCGCGACGGTGCCCCAATTGAGGAATCGCGAGCATGGCCACTGCTTCTCCCCTGCCGAAGCCGATGTCGCAGCTCAGCCGCGCCGTCAGCGAGTGGGTCGACTCCGTGCGCGAGCTGACGCAGCCGGACGATGTGCACTGGTGCGAGGGGACGAAGGCCGAGCGCCAGGGGCTCACCGCCGAGCTGGTGCGCAACGGGGAGCTGCGGCGGCTCGATGCGAAGGAATTCCCCGACTGCCACCTGTACCGCTCCGATCCGGCCGACGTGGCGCGGGTCGAGCACCTGACCTACATCTGCACGCGCTCGAAGGAGGATGCGGGCCCGAACAACAACTGGATGGACCCGCAGGCGGCGCGCGCGAAGATGCGCGAGCTGTTCCGCGGCGCGATGCGCGGGCGCACGCTCTATGTGATTCCCTACTGCATGGGCCCTATCGACTCGCCGCTCGCGCGCTGCGGCGTGGAGATCACCGACAGCGCCTACGTGGCCATCAACATGCTGATCATGACGCGCGCCGGCCGCCCGGCCCTCGAGCGCATTGCGCGCGAGGACACGTTCGTGCGCGGGCTGCACTCCACCGGCGAGCTCGACCCCAACCGCCGCTTCATCATGCACTTCCCCGAGGAGCTCGCGATCGAGAGCTTCGGCTCCGGCTACGGCGGCAACGCGCTGCTCGGCAAGAAGTGCCATGCGCTGCGCATTGCGAGCTGGCAGGCGCGCTCGGAAGGCTGGCTCGCCGAGCACATGCTGATCGTCGGCCTGCGCAGCCCGCGCGGCGAGACCCACTACATCGCCGCGGCTTTTCCCTCGGCCTGCGGCAAGACCAACCTCGCGATGCTGATCCCGCCCGAGAGCATGCCCGGGTGGGAGGTGTGCACCGTCGGGGACGACATCGCTTGGCTGCATCCCGGCCCGGACGGGCGGCTGTGGGCCATCAACCCCGAGTCCGGCTACTTCGGCGTGGTGCCGGGCACCAATCCCGAGACCAACCGCAACGCCTACGACATGATCCGGCGCGAGACGCTCTTCACCAACGTCGCGCTCACCGCCGACAACCGTCCGTGGTGGGAGGGGCTCAAGGGGGGCACGCCGGTCACCGACTGGCAGGGCCGGCCGTACGATCCGGCCAACGGCCCTGCGGCCCACCCGAACTCGCGCTTCACCGTCGCGGCCCGGCGCAACCCGGCCTGCTCGCCCCTGGTGGACGATCCGCGCGGCGTGCCGATCTCGGCCATCGTCTTCGGCGGCCGGCGCCGCGAAGTCGCGCCGCTGGTCTACGAGGCCCGTGACTGGGCCCACGGGGTGCTGGTCGGCGCCTCCGTCGCCTCCGAGACCACCGCCGCGGCGGTGGGCCAGGTCGGCGTGGTGCGGCGCGATCCGATGGCCATGCAGCCGTTCTGCGGCTACAGCTTCGCCGATTACTGGCGGCACTGGCTCGCCGTCGGCGCCAAGCTCAGCCGGCCGCCGCGGATCTTCCACGTCAACTGGTTCCGGCGGGACTCGCACAACCGGTTCCTCTGGCCGGGCTACGGGGAGAACCTGCGGGTGCTCGCCTGGATGCTCGATCGCTGCTCGGACCGGGCCACCGCGCTCGACGGCGGCATCGGTCTGCTGCCGCGGCCCGAGGACTTGAATACCCGCGGCATGAGCATCGAGCCGCAGACGCTGCGCGCGCTGCTCGCGGTCGATGCGCCCCTGTGGCGCAAGGAACTCGCCGAGACCCGGGCCTACCTCGAGCAGTACGGGCAGCGGCTGCCGGCGCAGATGATCGAGCAGCTGGAGAAGACCGCCGCCGCGCTCGGCCCGTGAGCCGCGCGCGCTAGTCGCGCTCGCAGACGAAGCGGATCGTCTGGGCGGACTCGCCCTCGGGGATGCGCCCGAGGCTGATCATGCCGCCGCCCTTCAGCTGCAGCGAGTCGCGGCGCACGAAGGACTCCTCGCCGTTGCTCTCGCGCACGAACGTGCCGTTGGTGCTGTGGTCGATCAGCGTGAACTTGTGGCGCGCGAACTCGATGCGCGCATGCAGCCGCGAGACCAGATTGCCCTTGACCACCAGATCGTTCTCGTCCGCCCGGCCGATGGTGAGGATCGGGCGCTGCTCGTCGATCAGCAGCTCCTGATCGAGCCACCACAGGCGCAATCGCGTGCAGTACGAGCGGTCCGCCTCGTGCCCCACGGTGCGCACCATGCTGGTGACGTCCTCGGCCTGCCAGAGCACCTCGTAGAGCGGCACCTCGTTGCGCTGGCCCTTGATCGGCGCGCTGTCGATCAGACGGCAGGCCGAGCGCCACTGGCCGGTGAGTTGCCCCACCGTCGCCTCGGTGGTGATGATCTGGCCGGCCTTGGCCTGGCTGGTCATGCGGTTGGCGGTATGCACGGTCGAGCCGAACACGTCCTGGCTCTCGACCACCACCGGCCCGAAATGGCAGCCGACGCGGATCGAGACCGGCTGGCCGTCGACGCGCAGCTGCGCGCTCGCGCCGATCTGCTTCTGCATCTGGGCGGCGGCGTTCAGCGCCTCATCGGCGCTCGGGAAGGTCGCCATGATCTCATCGCCCATGGTCTTGATGACCGTGCCGCGGTACTGCTCGGTGGCCGACCGCATCACATCGATGCACAGCGCCACCATGTCGCGCGCCCGCTGCTCGCCCATGCGCTCGTAGAGCCGGGTTGAACCGACGACGTCCGCGAACAGTACGGCAACTTCGACGTCCTTACCCGTCGTTTGGGCGGTCAACCGTCCTCCCCTGCTGTTGGTTGTCTCGATTGGACATAAGTCCGCAGCCGGATTATACGCGAGGCGGGCCGCGGCGCCATTGGCGAGAAGTACGAATCGCTCACACCATGGACATGCGGGGCAACGCCATCGGCCGCGCCACTGCGGCGGCCCGCCGGATCAGGCCCGCGTCCGCCCCGCTGGCGCGCGCCCCCTCGCTCATCAGCCGCCGGTACTCCCGAGCCCCCGGTTCGCCGGCATACAGCCCCAGCATGTGCCGGGTGATGCTGCCGAGAGAATGGCCCTCGGCGAGGCGCTTCTCGGCATAGCGAGCCATCCGCTCGAGCAGCGCCTCGCGGGAGACCGGAGTCGATCCCGGCCGCAGCGCGCGGTTGAGCTCCTCGAGCAGCGCCGGGCGATGATAGGCCTCGCGGCCGAGCATCACGCCATCGCACCAGCTCAACGCCTCGAGGGCCGCATTGGCGGTGCGGAAGCCGCCGTTCACCACGACCGGCAGATCGGCGAAGGCGCCCTTCAGGCGGCGCACCACCTCGTAGCGCAGCGGCGGCACCTCCCGGTTGGCCTTCGGCGAGAGCCCGCCGAGCACCGCCTTGCGCGCATGCACGATGGCCACCCGGCAGCCGGCTTCGCGGCACAGCGCCACGAACTCGTGCAGCGCCTCGAAATCCGCCTCGTCGAAGCGCTCGAGCGCCCCGGCCATCTCCCGATGCGCCCCGCGCACCACGCCGATGCGCATCTTCACCGTCACCGGCACCCGCACGGCCGCGCTCATCGCCGCGACACACTGCGCGACCCGCTGCGGCTCGCGCATCAGGCAGGCGCCGAAGGCGCCGCTCGCCACCCGCTCGCTCGGGCAGCCGCAATTGAGATTGATCTCATCGTAGCCGGCCGCCTCGCCCAGGCGCGCCGCCGCGGCGAGCTCCCGCGGTTCGCTACCGCCGAGCTGCAGTGCGAGCGGATGCTCTTCCGGGTCGAAGGCAAGCAGGCGCGCGGCATCACCGCGGGTGATGGCCGCCGCGCTGATCATTTCCGTGTAGAGGAGCGTCTGCGGCGAGAACCCCCGCAGGAAGTACCGGCAGTGCCGGTCGGTCCAGTCCATCATGGGGGCGATGGAGATTGTGCGGTCTAACATCGTAGAAGAGTCACCCACGCGCGAACAGGCCACTCGCGAAATCCAATCGTTGCGCCACCGCCTGCGCAGGCGCCATCCGTAACATGCGATGGTTCCGCCGCTTACGGGGTCCTGGGCGCGCAGCCAGGTCGAATCAAGATTTCCGCCGAGATGCCGAGTCTCGCATGCAGGCCGCGGATCATCTTGATCGACAGGCCGCGTTTACGGTTAAGCACTTCCGAGACGCGAGTTCGGGTCCCAAGGATACCGGCCAAGTCTTTGCGCGTCAGACCCTGCTGTTGCATACGAAACTTGATCGCCTCGATCGGGTCGGGCGGGTCAATCGGGTAATGCACGGCCTCGTAGGCTGCGATCAGCGTCGCCAGAATATCCAGACGATCCCCTTCTGCCGTGCCCGCTTTCGCCCCCCAAAGACTTGCGACCTCCGCCAGGGCCCGCTCGTAATCCCGCTCACTTCGAATCGGCTTCAGTTCTTTCATGTGCGATCGTGTTCAGGTCAATGCGGTCATATTCCGCATGCGTACCAATCCACTTTATCCATACGATCTGCTTCTCGAAATCAACTGCGGTCACGAGGCGGTAATCATTTCCCTTGACGTCAAAGACGATCCGATCTGGCGACACAACGCGTGCCGTCCGGAAGAGCCGCTTGATGGCCGCCATACCCGTCCATTTGGCCCGGCGCACTTCGTCAAACCAAGCCTCCAGAGACGCCTTGAGTACCGCGCGACCCGAGCGCCCGGACCGAGAATGCACGCGCCTCTGGAGCGTGCGCCGGGCAATAATCCTCATGCGCGAAAGCTTAGCATGTTCCCATTTCGGGAACAAGCTCGCGCGCCGGCCCGGGCGGCCCCCTCACCCCCGGCATCGGGCGCGGGCCGCGCTCGCAACCAACCCACAGCGGGAGCCAACAAGGAGACATGATTTCTCCGCAACCCGTACGCTTGGGCTTTTCGTGTTGCACTCCTCATCGCTCCTCCAGTCCATCATGGGGCCTACGGAGGTGCTGCGGTCGAATTCCTAGTCTTGAGCCATTGGGTGCAGCAGTCATGTTTAAACGGGCGCGCGCGGAGAACCAGTCGATCAGGATCCACCGTGTCCGCCCCCGCATCGGCGGCCGCAGCACACGAGCGGACTCTGAGTGAGTTGCGGCATTGAATTGCACCTGCGCGCGTCCCGAGCGCGTCGCAGATCCCTTGGACCTGGATGTACCGCAATTGCGCGGACGCCCCCGCAACTTGGCCGCCCGGTCTGACTGTTTCAGACGCTCCGCGCCCTCGCCTTCGGTGCACGAAATTAACCCACACCGGACGACTGCGCCTGCACACACAGCGGATATCCCGCCGAAATTGCAGCCCACAGGCGGCCCTTCAGCCGTCCCAAGCAAGGTCGTGGTAAAATTAACCAATAGGGACGTCGGTCAATCCACACGAGCAACGACGAAATGACGGTACGAAGCGGATCCCGCACAGACGCTCGGGCGTATCTCGCCGGCCTCAAGCTCGCGAGTGCGTTCGAGATCGAGGAGCTTCGCCGCACGCCAGCGGAGCTGAAGCTCCGCCAGCTATCGTCACTCATCAGCGCGGCGGTACTTTTTGAGAACGATCCGCAGCGGGAGGCTGGACTAGCACAAGTCCGTGAACGCTGGCGGCTCATCCGTCAGGCGCTTGCGTGACGGAGCGCGTTCCGCAGCTCTTTCTCAGTGCGCTTGCCGATCTGAGAGAATGGCTGGAGGCTGCCGGCGTGCCCGCGATGCTTGTCGGCGGCATTGCGGCATCGATCCTGGGTCGGCCGCGAGCGACGCGCGATCTGCACTCGCTGTCGCACCCGAGCAGCAGTGGAGCCGGCTGCTCGCATCGGCCGAAGCTCACGGCATCTGCCCGCGCATCGAGAATCCGCTTCAGTTCGCTCGCCGCACGCGCGTACTGCTGCTTCGACACACTGAGTCTGCTATCGATCTCGATGTGATCCTCGGCGCACTTCCCTTCGAAGCCGACGCAGTATCCCGCGCCAGGCAGCACGAATTTGCCGGCGTGCGGGTGCGTTTACCCGAGGTCGAGGATCTGCTCATCATGAAGGCGATCGCCCATCGGCCACAGGAGTTGCGCGATATCGAAGGGCTCCTCGATGTGTTTCCGGATGCGAATGTCGCGCGCGTGAGCCAGTTCATCCGCGAGTTCGCCGCCGCCGCTGACCTGCTGGATCTGCCGACGGAATTCGAAAAGCTGCTCGAACAGCGCAGGCCGCAATCGATTCCTGCGCCGCATGCACGCGGCATTGTCGCGAAGCGAAAGGCGAGAAAAGCAGCAAAGCCGAAGTAGGGCAAAGATTCTCTCGTTGAGTTCCGCTGCTGTACAGATCGAGGAATTTCACGATCCCTCGGCACTGACGCGATCCGCTCGAGTGCCTCGCTGGCTGCTCCACCGGCACGGCGGCATCTGCGGGACGGCCCGTTTGCAGCGCCCAACCAGGGCGCCATTCTTGTTGGGCGCCAGGAACACCAGTGTGCGGCGGAAATGCAAGTCTTGATCCAGCATGTGTATTCGTCTCGATTCTGCGCCGACGCGATGACCCACACCTTGTCAGGACACGCTGTGCCGACTTTCTGGGCTCTATGCGGATTTTCCAATAACTTTGGAGGCGAATCCAGGTAGTTGATTTTGTTCAAAGGCAACGGTCTCATCCCTTCTGTTGACTACCTATCGACAGAGAGGAGACAAGACCCGCGAGCAACACAAGGTTGTTGAGCAAGATTTTGCGTCTGAAAGGCATGACGGTCACTGACTTGACGTTACGGGACCATGGGGGGGAGCTGCACCGGACGGTCAAGCCCTACCAGAACGGCTGCCGCGGTCCGCAGTGCGGCCGCCCGGGGCACATCGTGGCGAGTCCGAACGTGGGGCGCCGCTGGGAGGATCTGACCCTCATTGGGAGCAAGATCCTGCTGTGGTTCGCCCCCGGGAGATCGGGTCCCCGACGCACGGAGGAGTGCAGGAGCAGATCCCCTAGGCGGCCCGCTCTGCGCGCATCACCTACCGGCTCGAACGGCGTATCGGCATGCTCTGCCGCGCCATGACGCAGAAGGCGGCCGCCGAGATCCTGCACACGCCCCGCTCGAGGCTCTCGGGGCTGCTGCATCGCAGCATCACCGCCAGGCGCGACGGACAGCGCATCCGAGGCCTCAGGAGCCTCGGGGCCGGCGAGATCTCCTAACTGCACGGGACGCACGCTCGCCACCCGCGTCTAAGACCTCGAGCGCGCCCAGGTGGTGTCAGTGGGGACCGGG
>JAJYLP010000085.1 GCA_021787615.1 Pseudomonadota bacterium | reverse complement strand
GCGATCCCGAGAATTGCCCCGATGCACCACCCCCACGAAATCCGGTTCGCCATGGCCATGGCGCCGAGCACCATCACGAGAATCACGGCCACAGGGGTCAGCCAGGCAAGAATGTTGCTCTCCAGCGCGGTCGCCCCCGTCAGAAACGGCGACGCCTGCGCTGCGGCGAGCGACGGCATTGCGGCGGCGCTCAGGAGGAGCCATGACCACGCTCGCGGCCGCGAGCACGCTTTCTCGTCACGATTCATAGAGCAATCTCCCGATGGTGTTGAGGCCCGAGACTCTCACTCCCCGATCCACGCTGACGCAACACGCGGCAGACCCGTCCTATCCCGCGGCGGCGGCGGCGGGAGCCGCGCCTACGAGCCCCTCTCGAGTGATCCTGCCGCGCGCGCCGAAGCGGAACCCCCGTACGACGTACGAATAGTTGCGGCGACGCTCGCCCTGCCGGTCGACCCAGTGATCGGCGCGCACCTGCGCCTCGACGATGAGCTGATCGCCGCGGTGCGTGTTGCGCACGATGGCCTCGCCGATCGCGCCGAAGGCGATGAACCAGACGCTGGTGGCGATCTCGCGCTCCCCGCCCTCCTCGTCCCGGCCGGCGTAATCGTTGCCGATCAGGCAGAAACGCACGCAGGTGTGCTCGCCCTTCACCACCAACTCCGGGTTGCGCGCGAGATTGCCGATCGCGGTGAGCGTGAAGCTGTTCATGCGCAGATCCTCCCGATGGCCTGGTGCCGTGTCAGCGTGGGCAGCAGTCTAGGCAGCGGCCGGGCGTTTGGAATTTCATTAGCGTGCGTGTTCGCGCACAAATCCGTCTCCGACCCCCGGCACGCCGCAGCGCACGCGTAAGCTCCTGCTGATCGCTTTGGTCAGCGGGAGATCGCCCTCATGAGCACGAGACGATGGGACGAGGAAGAGTCGGTCGAGGCCTGTATCGACTCGCTGGATGAGACCGCCACCGTGTTGGCGCATCACCCGCCGCGGGCGCTCGCGGCGGCGTTAGCCATTCATCTGCAAGCGGTTCTGGGAGTGCTGCATGGACAGGGCGAGTGCAGCGCGGAGCAGATCAGGCAGTGGCTCGAGGAGATCGTCCGCGGCGCCTGCGGCGACGATGCCTAGCGTTGGCGAGGCTTCTCGCGCAACCGGGCCGAAAAAAAAGGGGCTTGCCGCGGGAGGGGGGGGAGATTGCGGCAAGCCCCGATCGCACACCGCCACTTGCGTGGCGGCGCTTTGATTCAATCGATTACGGCAGCGACTCGAGGTAGTCGGCGACCTCCTTCATCTGCGACTTGTGCAGGGTCTGCGCCACACCGTGCATGATCGCGACCTTGCGCATGTTGTTCTGGAACGACTGCAGCTGCTTCAAGATGTACTCGGCGTGCTGGCCAGCCAGCCGCGGGAACAGGTTGGTGCCGAGCGCCTGCGGGCCGTGGCAAGCCGCGCAGGCCGGCACGCCCTGGGTCGGTATGCCATGCTCGAATATCGCACGCCCCTGGGCGATGACGGCCGGTGAATGCGGGGTACCGGGACCTGGGGTCTGATGCGAGAAGTAGTTCGCCAGAGCATCGATGGTGGCATTGGAAAGCTGGTTAGCCATGCCCCACATGTAGGCGACCGCGTACGGATCGCCGCGGGTCTGGGCGCGGAACTCCTTCAGCTGTTGCTTGATGTACCAGGCCTTCTGGCCCGCGAGCCGGGGAAACATCGGATTGATGCTGTTGCCATCGACACCGTGGCAGGTTCCGCACACCGCGATGGCCAGCTGCGGCGCCTGCTGCGGTGGAGTGGGCGCACCCTGCGCGCCGCTCGGCAGGCTGGCGAAGGTGAACATCGCCGCGAACGCCGCCAGAAACCCGCGCCGCAGCCAAGTCCTTACAGTCTGATGAATGTACATCGTTCCCACCTCAGAATGCGTACCAGAGCAGGAAGTACAGCGAGTCGTTATCCGACGCGTTGCGTCCCTCTCCGTCATAGTTGTTGCTGGCACCATTGAACTTGGTGTAGTGCGTGTATTGCAGCGAGAGCCGGACGTTCAGCCATGGGAGGTACGAGACCTCCCCGATGAGCCCGTCGGTGTCGGGTGAGCCGTTCGCGCTGGTGACGACTCCGCAGGCGATCGAGGTGCCGGCGGAATTCGTGCACGGCGGCGTGGCCGATGGCGGATACAACGCAGTGTCGGTGGTACCGGTGGTCGAGAACCAGCCGATCTGCCCGCCGTAGCGCCGCTCGTAGAAATAGTTGGCCCAGATCCGCGTGGTGTTGAGGCTGTCGGAGCGGTTCGCCGCGGCGCCGGCGAGATAGCTCGCCCCGAGGTTCATGTTCTCGTGGATGTGCGTCCCGGCGACGGTGACGATGTTCTGTTCGCCCACATACTGGTACTGGAAGTCCTCGGCGACGTCGGCGAAGCGGTTATCCGGTCCCGTGAGCGCCGTGCCGCCACCCGGGTAGAGCTTGAAGTCCGCGCCGTAGGTGCCCACCTCGAGCGAATTCGCACGCCAGTCGTACTCGTAGGCGAGCCGCCAGTAGGGCGCGAAGCCCTCGATGACGTTGCTGAACGTGCCATCCAGCGGGCCAGCCTGGCCGGTGAGCGCATTGGTCTGCCCCTGCGGCGCCGAACGGTAGCCGCCGAACTCAACGTAGAGAGATTCGTCGTAATACAGGTAGCCGGTCAGTCCCGCGACGCTCTGCGCCAGCGTCCCGTCGATCTGCGTCGCCGCGAGCGGCGAGACCACCGCGTTGCTGGCATCGTACGGGAAGCCCCAAGCCGGCGTGCTGTTCCACAGGTCCTGTACGGTCGGGTTGTTGTTGAGAGACAGGCCGTAGGTCAGCGTGTTCTTGCCGGGCAGGACGATCAGCTTGGCGAAGCGCAGATCGGTATTGTCGATGCCGATCGTGCCGCTGTCGTTGCCGTAGGTGATCTGCGAGAACACGCCGAAGTGCGGCGCGATCTTGCCCGCATAGAACAGGCTCAGCTGCTGCGGGAACCCGGCCGTGCCATTCTGCGTCAATCCCGGCGCCGCGGGATTGGTTTCGTCGGGCAGGCGCTTGTTGAGCGTCGTGTACGAGATCTGCGTCATGATCGAGAACGTCGGCAGCTGCGAGAGCGACAGCAGCTGCTGGCGCTCGCTGTTCACGGCGCGCACCTGCTTGAGGTTGTCGAGCACGTAGCCGTTGGCCTTGAACACTCTCCCGAAGTGCGTCAGCTCGGGGAACACCGTGTGACACGCGGCGCACGCCATGCCCGTCTGGCGCGCGAAGCTCGGCACCGCCTGCGCCGCGGGCGCAAGCAGCACTCCGACCGCTGCCACGGCCGCCGCAAGCTGGAATCTCGTCGTAACTCGCATCTGCGTCCTCCCATCCGCCGCCTCGAGCGGAAACGCGCGCAGGATACGAAATCACCGCAGGCAGGGGGAAGCCGCAAACGTCACGAAGACGTTTCGCAAAACCGAGATAGCGGCGGACCTGATTAGCAAATGTCACTATTCGGCGAAATTCACGGGCGCGGCGGCTGCGGTCTCACGAAATGCGGCGCCGGGTGATACGCCGGTGCGGGCGCCGGGTGATACGCCGGCTGATATGCCGGGTGATACGCCGGCTGATACGCCGGGTGATATGCGGGGTGATACGCTGGGGCCGGCGGCGGCGAGAAGGGACGAGGCGTGAAGCGCGGCGCCACCGGGCGATACATCGGCGGCGGCGAGCGCGGCGGCGCGTAGTGCTCGCGCATCGGGTACGAAGGATTCGCGCGCAGCGGGGCAAAGCTCCTCTGCGGGCGGTACATCGGCGGCGCCGAGCGCGGCGTGGCCGGGATCGGCATTCGGCGGCTCGGGTTGAAGTGGAACCTCGGCGGGCGATTGGCCGGAGCGCGTTGCGGGCCGCGCGCGCGCGGCATCGGCACGCGCCGCTGGGGAAGCGGCTGTGCAGGCCGGATCGGCTGGCTGCGCCGGTCAACCGGCGACCGTGCCCAAGCCGGGCGGTCGGCGCGATACACCGGCCGCGCGGACTGCGGCGCGGGACGGAAGCGCGCAGCGGGCGAACCGACCGGCGCGGGGCGACCGGCGAAGTTGCTGCGCTGAGCACCGCGCTTGAAGGCGGGTGCGGCGGGCCGGATATCCGGCGCCAGACGCACCGCGGTCGTCGGGGTATTGGGCCGCAGCCGTGCCCACTGCTGGCTCGTCAGCGCCCGTCCGCCGTTCGCGCGCAGCGCCTGCACCTGCCGCGCGAACGACACCGGCGCCCGCGCAGGCACGAGCCGCGCGACCACCGGACGGTCTGTCAACTGGCGCGGCGGCGCCTGCACGGTGCGTATGCGGGCACCGAAGATACTCGAGCGTGTCGGCGTGATGGCGGGAGCCCCGGCGCCGAAGCGCATGCCGAGCAGACCGCGCCGTGTCAGTACCACGCGATGCGCGTCGGCGGGCTGCGATGTGCTGAATGCCGCGCGCGGAACCGCGGTGACGGCGCCAGGGACGCCGCGGTTGGCGTAGGTCATGCCGGCGCCGCCGCGCCGATAAGCGTCGGTGACAAATGCGGGGCTCAGGCCGCGTGCATTCGTGAGATTGATGTCGCGCACATAGGCGCGACCGGCCGCATAACCGGGCAGATAGACGTCACGGGGTCCGAGCGGCACCCATCCGACATGCCCCCCGGCATGGGGCCCGCGATGAGGTCCACCGAGATGACCCCCGTGCGTCCACGCCACGAGTCCCGGCGCGTAGACCGGCCGCACGCCGCGCGGCCCCGGAACCCAGCACCAGGCGTTGTGCCAGTACCCCCAACGCCCGTAGTGAAACGGCGCAAACCCCCAGGGCTCATCGTCCACCCAGGTCCAGCCCCAGGGGGCGATCCACACCCAGCGGCCGAACCGATACGGCGCCCAGCCCACCACCACGTTGGGGAACCATGCGTAACCCCATCCGGTGTCCTGCCAGCTGCCGTAGGTTTCGAGGTCGTAGATGCCGACCGTGTCGGGGGAGACGTACTGGGTGACCTGCGCGGCCGCCTGGGCCTCCTCGCGGTCGCGGGCCATCGACCACTCATCGAATGCATCGGGTATGCCGAGCGTCGCATAGACCACGCCCAGCGAATTGGTGCCGGTGAACGTCGCGATCTGCTGCGCCGCCACCGGGAACGTCTGCCCGCCGCCGCTCGCGAGCGCCGCGCCGCTGACGACCTCGACGCGGGTGGTATTGCCCGTCGAGTCGACCTGCACGCGATACGTTCCGGGCTGCTCGAGCGAGAGTGCGAGGTTCGGCGTGTCCACCTCGTCCTGCTCCCCGCTGGCCAGCGTGCGCACGTGCACGATGATCGTGCCGGCGCTGAGCTGCATCTGCGCGGTCATCGCATCGAGATTGAGGAAAGACAGGCCCGTACGGCTGTCGAGCCGGACCACGGCGTCGCCGAGCTCGATCTCGGCGCGCGAGTCCCAGTCGGTCCAGATGCGGTCCCCGATGGTCACGGGTCGGTTCAGCTCGGCGGCGGCCCACTGCTGGGTGCCGGCCGGCTCGAACGAGACGCTGCCGCCGACGTAGCTCAGGCGCCCGACGCGCGCCGGGGGATTCTCCTGCGCGACAGCGGCCGGGGCCCCGGCGGCCGCCAGCACTGCCGCGAGCATCCCAAGCATCCAGAACCGTTGGATTCTCATCACCTTGCCCCGCACCTCGCGGAGGCGGCACCCTGGGCGCTGCAATGGCGCACGGCACCTCACCCCCACCTGACTCGATTATCGCACGAGACCGTTATCGACCGGGTGGCCTGAACCGTCGATGAAGCCACGCCAGGGCGCCCCGCCGTGCGATCTGGCTCTCACATTGGCACAGGCAGCGCTCGGGCTCGCGGGGAACCGGACGATCGCCCGAGCCTTCGGCCGCCGAGTCCGGCCGCCCGTGCCGATCGGCCCGCGCGCAACGGCCCTGACGGAGCGCCGCGTGCCGCTGCCGCTGTCACGTAGAATGGCGCGTGTGTGCACGGCAGTCGTACAACAACTGCGCATCCACCCGCTCAAATCCGCACAGGGCATCACCCTTGAGCGGGTGCGCCTCGGGACAACCGGCTGCGAGTGGGATCGGCGCTGGATGGTCATCCGTCCCGACGGCACGTTTCTGACGCAACGCACCACTCCCGCGCTGGCGCGCATCGCGGTGACACTCACCCGAGAGGGGCTGCGGCTCGAGTGCGGCACGCGGCCCGCCCTGTGGCTGGCGCTCGCCGATGTCGGTGCCTCACGTGAGGTGCGGATCTGGAAGGATGTCTGCGCCGGCTCGGACCAGGGGGATGAGGCCGCCGAGTGGGCGAGCGGCGTGCTCGGGGAGCCGGTGCGCATCGTTCGATCGCCCGATGCGCCCCTGCGCCGGGCCAACCCAACCTATGCCGGGCCGCAACCGGCGCCCATCACGTTCGTGGACGGTTTCCCGCTCCTGATGTGCAATCAGGCCTCGCTCGATGCGCTGAATGCGCGCTTGGGCGCGGTACTGCCCATGGAGCGCTTCCGGCCCAATCTCGTCCTCGCGGGCCTGGAGCCCTTCGCCGAGGATCGCATCGAGACGCTGCACATCGGGCCTGTCCGGCTGCGCCTCGTCAAGCCTTGCACGCGTTGTGTCATTCCCTCGCACGACCAGCGCACCGGCCTCATCGACATCGACCCGACGCCGGTGCTGCGCGCGTTCCGCTACGACGCGGCGCTGCGCGGGGTGACATTCGGCGTCAACGCCGTGATCGAGGCCGGCTGCGGCGAGTCCATCGAGCGCGGTGCCGAATGCCGCTGTGCGCCGCGCCGGAGCTGACCGAGCCGACAGCCCCGTCGGTCGTGCCCGGGGTGTCATGCAACAGCGACACGGCGCCGCCGCGCCGGCCGAGCTGAAAAGGCCGGCACCGGCACGCCGTTCGCAGAACGCAATACGAGGTTTTGGCCGCTCGCCCGACTTACCGTTACAGTATCCTCGAGTCACTCGGAGTGCGAATTGAGGACACCGCGGGGCAATCCAGGGCAAGTGACGGCCGGCCATCGCGCCGGCTGTGGCGGGCGGCTGCGATGCCGTGCCGCCCCGGAGCGCATTGCTTGACACTCGCCGCCGGCCCGCCGAGCCGGGTCCGCGCGCTGCTCGGAGCCGCCGGGGCGCTTGCACTCCCGTGGCTCGCTCGCAGCGCGCTCGCCGGGACGGCGCGCTCGATCGGCACCACTTCCCCCGCGGCCGCCCGCGCGCACCACAGAGGCAGGGCGCGCGGCCTGCCCTCGGATGCCGAGCTCGAACGCAGCGGCGCGGTCATCGGCAAGATCATCATCGACAACAAGAACGTCTTCGATCTGAAGAACCCCAAGGACGACAACGCGATCTTCCGCCTCGCCAACCGGCTGCACCGGCGCACCCGCAGGAGCCTCATCCGCAGCCAACTGCTGTTCAAGAGCGGCGAGCGCTTCTCGGCGCACCTGCTCAATGAGTCGGCGCGCATCCTGCGCGCCGACTCATACTTTTACGATGCCTCCATCCGCCCGATCCGCTACCACGACGGCAAAGTCGATGTGCTCGTGACGACGCGCGATGTCTGGACGCTCAATCCCGGCTTCGACTTCTCGCGCAGCGGTGGCAAGAGCACCACCGGAGTGCAGCTCGAGGACCTCAACGTGCTCGGCACCGGCACGGACATCTCGGTGAAGCATCTGCATTCGGTCGACCGCAGCGAATCGGACGTCTCGCTCTCCAATCAGCACGCCTTCGACACCTGGACGAGCATCTCTGCGGCCTACGGCAACTTGAGCGACGGGCGCATGCGCCAGCTGACCGTCAATCGGCCCTTCTACGCCCTCGAGACACGCCATGCCGGTGGCGCCTCGTTCACCGACACGACCTTCGATCAGCCACTCTATGATCTCGGCCAGATCATCGACAAGTTCTCCGAGCACAGCCGCTTCGTGCAGGGCTACGCAGGCTGGTCGAGCGGTCTGGTGCACGGCTGGGCGCGGCGCTTCAGCGTCGGGTGGACCGACGATGAGCACACTTTCGGGCCGAGCGCCCAGTGGACCGGTCCGACGCTGCTGCCTGCAAACCGCAAGTACGTCTATCCCTGGTTCGAGGTCGATCTGGTGCAGGACGAGTACGCGAAGCTGCACAACCACAACCAGATCCACCGCACGGAAGACTTCCAGCTCGGCGCGTACTTCACCGGCCAGGTGGGCTGGGCCGACCGCACGTTCGGCTCGAGCCAGGACGTTGTGCCCTTTGTGTTCACCACCGGGGACGGCTACGTCCTGCCGCACGGGGATACGCTGCTCGTCTCGAGCAGCCTCTCGGGCCGAATCCACAGCGGGACCCTGGAGAACGGGGTGCTGAGCGCAAGCGTGGTGAACTTCGCCGAGCAGGGCTCACAGTGGCTGCTCTACAGCGCCGTGAGCGCCACCGCCGGGCGCCGGCTCACCCTCGACAATCAGATCCTGCTCGGCGGGGACAGCGGGCTGCGCGGCTATCCGCTGCGCTACCAGGACGGCACGGCCCGGGCGCTGTTCACCATCGAGGAGCGCTGGTTCAGCAACTGGTACCCGTTCCGGCTGTTTCGCGTCGGCGCCGCGGCATTCTTCGACATGGGGCGCACCTGGGGCCGCGCGCCGCTCGGGCAGCCGAGCCTCGGGCTGCTGAAGGACGCCGGCTTCGGGTTGCGCCTGGGCAACGCGCGCACCGCCTTCGGCAACGTCATCCACATCGACCTGGCGTTCCCGCTCGATGGCGGCTCGAACATCAAGAAGGTGCAGTTTCTGGTGCAGACCGAACGGCAGTTCTGAGCACGCGCGGGACACGCCCGCACAGGCTCAGCGCTTCGGCTTCATGCCCGGCGGGGTGAGGAGGGTCCCGTCCGGGAGCCGCCGGCCGGCCGGCGCCGGCTGCGGCTCGGCGCGCTCGGGGACCGCCGCGATCACCGCAGGCTCCGGCTGTGCGGGGAGGCGGATCGGCAGCACTTCCACCGACAGGGCGACGGAGCAGCGCTCGCCGCTCTGCAGGGCCCCGACCGCCACCAGCTTGCGGGCAATCTCCTGCCCTTTGTTATTGCGGACGGTCACGACAACGCTGTACTCGCACGGGTCCTCGCCCTGGGGATGGCTCACCTCGCCCTCGACCTCAAGAGCGCGGACCGCAGCTTCCTGGCGCTGCGCCGCCTCTGCATCGAAGCGCAGGTGGTGCCGACAGCCCGGGCAGATGCCCAGGCTCTCCAGAACCACCGCCTTGCAGTGAGGACAGACGCGCGTCTTGCCCGCTGTCACCGGACGCGCGACCGCACTCATACCGTGCCGGTGATCACCGCCTCAGTGAGCTTGTCGGTCTCGGCGCTCGAGGAGCGATCCCAGCCGAATTCCACCTTGCCGCGCATGCGCGCGCCGGCGGCAACGGTGAAGGCGCCGGCCTTGATATCCCCCTCGATGCGCCCGGTCTCGCGCAGATCGACCTGCTGGGCATCGACGATATTGCCGATCAGCTCCCCGGCACAGATCACGGCGGCGGCCTTGACGTGCCCGTCGATGCGCGCGCCGGCATCCAGCGTGAACGTGCCGTCGATGTGCACATCGCCCTTGAACCGCCCGGCGATCCGCAGGTGCCCGGTGCCGTTGATCTTGCCTTCGAGGGTCAGTCCGGCGGCGATGACCGACTCCTTGGCCTCCACACGGTCCTTGCCGGTGCGGCGCTGAGTTTCTGGCAGCGGCGCGACGTTCAGCGTCGCATCGCGCGGAGCGCTCGAGCCGGGCGACGCGGGCGCGGAACCGCTGGCGAAGCCTGAGCCGGAAGAGTTCGTATCTTTCCACAACGCCATGAGAAACCCCCTGTGATACGGGTAGTCAGAACAGGTTCCTCGAAAGGTACCCCGATCAGTGCCCGAGAACCAGTGTCTTCGCGCGCCGACACCGGCACTGTGACGGCGGTCTCGCCGCGCCTCAGGCATCGATGAGCTTCAGGAGCTCCTCGGTCTTCTGGCGCATCAGCGCCTCGCTCCCGCGGCTCTCGACATTCAGGCGCACCAGCGGCTCGGTGTTCGAGCCGCGCAGGTTGAAGCGCCAGTCGGCGAACTCGGCGGACAGCCCGTCGGTGTGATCGAGCGCGAGCGCGGTGGCTGCGTAGTGGCGCTCGAGGCGCTCGAGGATCGAGCGCGCATCGCCGCTGAGGCGCCGGTTGATCTCCCCGCTCGCCGGGAAGCGCCGCATGCGATCGCCGACCAACCCCGAGAGCGGTCCGCGCTCGGCGATCACCTGCAGCGCCATGAGCCACGGAATCATGCCGCTGTCGCAGTAGGAGAAGGAGCGGAAGTAGTGATGCGCGCTCATCTCCCCGCCATAGACGCCGTCGACTTCGCGCATCTTCTGCTTGATGAAGGCGTGGCCGGAGCGGCACAGCACCGGCGTGCCGCCGTGCTCGCGCACGATGTCGATGGTGTTCCAGGTCAGGCGCGGGTCGTGCACGATGCGTGCGCCGGGTTCGCGCTTGAGAAACACCTCCGCAAGCAGGCCCACGAGGTAATAGCCTTCGATGAAGTTGCCGTGCTCGTCGAAGAAGAAGCAGCGGTCGTAATCCCCGTCCCACGCGAGCCCCACGTCGGCCCCGCTGCGGCGCACCACTTGCGCGGTGGCCGCGCGGTTCTCCTCGAGCATCGGGTTGGGGATGCCGTTGGGGAAGGTGCCGTCAGGCTCGTGGTTGACCTTGATGAATTCGAACGGCAGGTGCGGTTCGAGCGCATCGATCACGAGCCCCGCCCCGCCGTTGCCCGGGTTCACCACCACCTTCAGCTTGCGCAGCCTGCTGCGCTCGAGGTAACCGAGCAGGTGCTCGATGTAGCGTGCGCGGATGTCCAGCTTGCTCTCGCTGCCGGCCGTGGCCGCCTTGGCCGGCAGCCGCCCGGCGGCGAGCATGTCGCGCATCTCGTTGAGCCCCGTGTCGCAGCTCACCGGGCGCGCCTGCTCGCGCACGAACTTCATGCCGTTGTAGTCGGACGGGTTGTGACTCGCGGTCACCATGATCCCGCCGTCGAGCTCGTAGGCGAACGTCGAGAAATACGCCGCCTCGGTGCCCCACAGACCGATATCGAGCGCATCGGCGCCGCTGTCGGCGAGTCCGCGGCGCACCGCCGCGGCGAGCTGCGGGCTCGTCAGGCGGATGTCGTAGCCGACCGCCACGCGCTGCGGCTTGACCAGCGCGCAGAAGGCCCGGGCGATGTCGTAGGCGAGCGATTCGTTGATCTCATCGGGAATACGGCCGCGGATGTCGTAGGCCTTGAAGGCATTGAGATTCGGCATGCATCCTCCTCGGGCGGTGCCCAAGCATTGCAGCTGGCGCGAGCCTCGGCAACCCCCGCCGGCCGCCGCAACGGTGTCTCGCTCAACCGAAATGCGCTCCGCGCGGGCCCCGCGTAGACTCTGGCCGGTCGCTTCCGGCCCGATGAGCACCGCCATGACCGACGAGTCGAGCATCCACAGCGAAGACCGGCCCCACCGCCACCGCATCAGCGTCGAGGACTACCACCGCATGGCCGAGGAGGGCCTGCTCGGCGCCGGCGGCCGGGTCGAGCTGATCGAGGGGGCGATCTTCGACATGGCCCCGGCGGGCGACCCGCACCGGCGCACGGTGCGCCGGCTCGATGAGCGGCTGCGCCAGGCGGTCGGCGCGCAGGGCATCGTGCGGCGCCACGCCTCGCTGCGCCTGGGGGCCGACTCCGAGCCCCAGCCGGACGTCGCGGTGCTGCGGGCGCGCGCCGATGGCTACCACCACGTCCCACCCACCGCCGCCGACACGCTGCTCATCATCGAAGTGAGCGACGGCACCTGGCACTACGATCACCAGATCAAGGTCCCCTTCTACGCGCGGCACGGCATCCCGGAGGTCTGGCTCTTCGATCTCACCAGCGCGACCGTCCATTTCTTCCGGGGCCTCACGGGCGGGCATTACACGGATGAGGCCGCGACGGAGAATCCCGGACTGACGTTCCTGCCGGGACTCACGGATGTGGCGGTGGACCTGGCGGCCGTCTTGCCCAGCCGCTGAGGGCGGATGAAGCGCACGGCGGCCACCGCCACCATGAGCGTGCCTGGCACGATGAGCAGCAGCCCGGCGAGATTTGCGCAGAGGCCACCGGCAGGGTGCACAAGCGGCGGATGCCCTGCACAACCTCGAAACGGCCCAGTCGGCTCGGCCGAGATGGCTCAGCAATGAATTCGGGCGTGGATCGCCAGCACATTCACCG
The DNA here is from genome assembly GCA_021787615.1 of Pseudomonadota bacterium. Taxonomy (GTDB): domain Bacteria; phylum Pseudomonadota; class Gammaproteobacteria; order Steroidobacterales; family Steroidobacteraceae; genus 13-2-20CM-66-19. The sequence continues at coordinate 2,449 of JAJYLP010000085.1, read as the reverse complement.
TCACGCTGCGGGCGGCAGTGCCGCTCGCGGGCCTACCCTGGCGTATCCCGCGCCGGCGAGGCTCATCGCTCGCCTGCGCTTGCTCTTCATACTCCGGCGGCGCAGCGCCGCATCGGCGCAGACGCATTGATTCGTTGGATCACACGCCTTATATGCGCGACGGCGATCGAAGAGCCTGAAGCACTGAAGATCCTCGGGGCGCGACTGGACTCGGCGCACGTTGCATTGATGTTGACGGGCTCATTCGCCCTCGGATACTACGCCAAGCCGCGCATGACACGCGATCTCGATTTCGTTGTGGCGCTGAAGGACTCGCACGTGCGCCAACAGGTGAAAACACTCTCGCCCGACTTCTACCTTGACGAGGATGAGGCACGCGCGCGATCAGGACGCGCCGGATGTTCAATCTCATGCATTTGGGCAGCGGCATCAAGATCGACCGCATCGTGCGCAACGACACGGGAAACCGGCACGTCGAGTTTGCGCGCCGAAAGCCCATCGAGATCGCCGGAGTATGCACGCGGATCGTCAGCCGCGAAGACTTGATGCTCGCGAAACTCGTGTGGGCGCGGGATGCCCGTTCGCAGCTGCCGATGCGTGACGTGCGAGCACTGCTCGATGAGCCGCTCGACCGGGCATTGATGGGCGAATGGGCTCCCAAACGAGGGGTCGGCCAGATGCTCGAGGAGATCAGACAATGAACGATACCTCCCCGGCCATGGATTAAAGATGATCGCCGAGCGCTGCCGCCGCATGAGCCCCGAGCAGCGCATGAGAATCGCTTCCTCGATGTTCGAGGCCGCACGCAGGATCGTGGAATCGTCTCTGCCGCCGGGCCTCACGCGCACGGAGCGCCGCCTTGCATTCGTCCGGCGCCTTTATACCGGCGAGCTTCCCGACGCGGCGCTTCGCGCCTACGCGCAATGGACGGCCGAACGCCGCGACCCTGGAATGGTCTGATCGTGCCTCGCAACGCGGCTGTTGCAGGCTCGACTGACCGTTCGACGGCGCTGACTCGTACTCAGGCACGGAGACTGCCCTGCTTTGCCGGACAGCGAGGATGTTCCCGGCCGCATGCGCGGCCCGCTCGCGCACTGCACCGCAGTGCCCGCACCGCCACTGCCTTACCGCTCTCTAAGGACCGCGGGGGTCGCCTCGCTCGCCAGCCGCCCTCGCGCGCTCGCGGCGTCTCAGCGCTTGGCGGTCCCCTTGCGGCGGGTCCTGCGGCCAGAGCCATTGCGGGAGCGAGCCTTGGGCTTCACCGCCGATCGCCGCTTCGCGGGCGGCGCCGCTTCGGCTGCGGAACGTTTCTTGCGCGCGGGAAGCTGACGCGGCGCCTCCGCCAGCTCGATGCCGAATACGCTGGAGAGCTCTTCCGCCCCGATCGTTTTGCGCTGAGTGCCTCGCTGCGGGACTCCGAGATCGACCGCTGCGGCGATCAGCTCGCCGTGCTCGACGTTGCGCAGGGTGAAGAGGAGCTCCGGCTGCGCGTCCAGCCGTGCGCCGACCCCGTACATCACCGCCGCGACGTGCTTGCACATCGTCGCCCAGTCCGGGCAGGAGCAGCTCATCTCGATCTCTGCGGGCTTGGGGAACAGGCCCTGCTGCCGGTCGGTGACGATGCCCATCACCCGATCGGAAAGCCGCCCCTCAAGGAGCTCGATGAGCGAGCCGATCTCTCCGCCGCACTGACCCTTCAGGCGCGACCAATGCGCCTTCGCCAGAGGTTTGATCTTGATCTCGACCTCGTAGGGCTGCGGGCGGGAGCCTGACACCACCGCCGCAATCCGCCCCTGGCCGATCGCAAGATCGAGCACCGCGCCGCTGCGCACGTAGCTGCGGCCGCGGGGCAGACGGTATTCGTAGTCCCGGTAGGACTCCAGGTTCCCGCACCAAGCCTTGCCCCAGAAGCTGCGCGCGATGGCGCGCCCCTCGATCGTCACCGGGGACGGCTCGCGGCCATCCTTACCCCTGTTCTTCGAGAAGCGCTGAGCGGCGCGCAAAGCGCGCGCACGCTGCTCCCGCACGCTCGGCTTGCGCGCATAGCTCCACCAGTTCATCAGGCGAGACCTCGGACCGTAGCGGTGCTCATCATGCATCGGCGGCTTGGTGACTGTCGAGGGCGCCCGGCTCACCGCCCGAACGGAAAGGGCCTAGCGCCGAGCGCATGTCCGCACAAAAGCGCACGCAAACGCCCTCGGCTTCGGTGAGCCGGTCCGCTACCCTGCTGCGGAACGATGCCGTTCGTCGCTGGCGCAATGCTAGCGATGTCTAAATTGATAGCAGTCAAAGCAATTTCGGCCAGTGAGATCAATGGCAACCTTGGTCGTTCGAAACCTGCCGGAGCAGACTCATCGCGCCCTCAAGATGCGCGCCGCCCTGCACGGCCGCAGCACCGAGGCCGAGGTGCGCGACATCCTGGAGAAGGCCGCAAAGCCCGAAGGACGGG
>JAJYLP010000168.1 GCA_021787615.1 Pseudomonadota bacterium | reverse complement strand
TCATGCCAGACATCATCCCCCGCCCATGGCGCGCATGGCCCGCATCTGCTCCATCATGGTGTGCATGTGCTCGCGCAGCAGCGTCGCTCTGACCTCTGGACTCTTCGTCTCGCGGATACGCCGCATCTGCTCCTGCATGAGCTTCATCCGAGCTTCCACCTCATTGAGATGCGTTGCGGCTATAGAGGTCCGTTCGGTTGCTTGAGCCGCCGGCGGTTGGGGTGAAGGGGGCGCGGCCTGCGCGGTCGCGATCGCGAACAGCGCCAGGGTAACGCCCGGTAGTGCCATTGAGAGTCTCGATTTCACTGGAGTCTCCTCGCTTGAATGACGCCGTGCACCGGTTAAGGCCCGGCCTCCTCGATGAGCCGGCGCCAACCGCCGCGCCCCGGGAAGAACATGGGCACTCGCCGCCGGTACTCCTCGTACCGCTCGCCGAATTTCGCGATCATATCCCGCTCTTCCCGATACGCGAGCCGAGTGTAGACGAACACGATGATTGGAACCAACGTCACGGAAAAGACGGTCGGCCAATGAACGACGCCTTCGCCGAAGAGTCCCACGAAAAGCCCGGTGTACTGGGGGTGGCGCACGAGTCCGTAGAGGCGGTCGGATGCGAGTCTGCCCGCCTGGTGCGCGCGGTAGAGCTCGCGCCATCCCTCGATGAAGAGGCCAATGCCGAGAAAGAGCAGCACATACCCGATCAGCATGGAGATCATCATACCGGTATCGCCCATGCCGAGCGGCGTCGACCACAAGTTCGCGTTCAAGCCACGGCGGTCGAGATGCAAGAACCGCACGAGCAGATAGATCGTCAGCGGAAAGCCGTACATTTCCGCGTAGAGCGCGATGATGAACGCCTGGACCAAGCCCGCGCCGGCCCACTCGCGCCACCCCTTGGGAGCGAAATATCGATAGAAGACCCAGGAGGCGATCACGATCATCACGATCGCGAGACCCCACGCGCCCGAATGTGCAATGTGCACGCTCATGGCTGACGACGGCCAAACAGAAACACGTTGTAGAGCGGCACCCAGATGAGCGCAATGAACCAGCCGTAGGCGTAGCTCTCGATCAACCCAAGGGCAAAGGACCCCCAGGTCAGCCAGTGGAAACCGGGCACGAGTCCGAGCCAAGTGTGATACATGGCATAGCGCGGGACGAGAAGGTCAAATGCCACGCACAGTGAGAAAGTAATCGCGAGAAACAGCCCCGTCGCCATCCCGGCCGCTTTGAGCGAGATGCCCGTTTTCATGGGGCCGACCTCTTCCCCGGTATCTCCGGCACTGCCTCCGTCGTCGCTCCAGCGCCGAGATACCGCTCCGGCTGTGCTTCGAATCTATCGAGGCAATCTCGCGAGCAGAAACGCAGCGTCTTGCTTCGATAGACGCTCGCGTAGCCGCTGGCCGGCTCGACCGCCATTCCGCACACGGGATCGACGCCCGCATCGAGAGCATGGTGGGTAGACGGGGTGACGGTCTGGTCACTGTTGTTGTCGCGCTGGTGAGTGTGGCCGCCATGGCCGCCGTGACCGACATGCGCTCCGCAGCCGAAGCGCATCATGACAAAGAACAGCGCCCCAAAGAGCAAGAATGAAAGAAGGCCACTCATGGCGCGACACCTGGCCCCGGCAGGAATTGTTACCCACTATGCGCCCTCAGCGCTTTGAATCCATTACGTAGAAATCCTCATGTTCTCAGGGCCCCAACGCAATACGATTCGGCGGGAAGTTATTTGACCACGCTTCGCTATTGCCCACCCGGCGCGGCGCGAAGGGCGTATGTCAAAGAGTAGAGAACACGGCGGGCGACTGACCAGCCGCCGGCCTCAGCGGAACCATAGCTGGCATCGCCGGCCTGGCCGGAGAAACAAAGGCTCCGCGACGATGCAGGGAGCGCCTCAGGCGCGGGATCGCGCGACTGTCGGCGTCATCTACCAGGTCTCGGGAACACTGTGCGCGCCATGAATTCGCGTCACACGCACCGGCGAGGCGATCATTCGGCTCCGACGGAACCTCATACGGTGTCCGGGGAACTCGCCGCAGGGATGGGTGAGCGCGATCTGACGGATCCGGTGTGCGGGATGCGAGTCTCGCCGCAATCCCAGCACCACTGGCGTATGGGAGTCAGTCCTACTGCTCGTGTTCGAGCGGCTGTCTCGAGAAGTTCTGCGCGGCGCCCGACCGGTATCTCACTAATCATAGTCGATTGGGAGCCGAACCCGTGAACAAACCGATGCGCGAAGATGGCGGCCAGGCAACGGCGAGCCCGTCGGGACTGGCTGCCGAGTCCCGACTCGGAACGATCTACACCTGTCCCATGCATCCGGAGGTTCGCCGGAGCGCGCCGGGCAACTGCCCGATCTGCGGGATGACGCTCGAACCGGTACAGCCGGCAAGTGTGACGGGTCAAAACCTCGAGCTGCGAGACATGACGCGGCGGTTCTGGATCGGTGCGGCACTCGCCGCCCCGATGGTCCTCCTCGACATGACCACAGAGATCCCCGCGCTCGCGACGCATCGAGTGATCTCTCCCGTCCTGTCGATGTGGATTCAGTTCGCACTCGGGACCCCGGTGGTGATCTGGGCGGGATGGCCGCTGCTTCAGCGCGGGTGGGCCTCCGTGCGCCGCCGCTCGCTCAACATGTTCAGCCTCATCGCGCTCGGCGTCAGCGCCGCTTACCTCTACAGCTTCGTGGCGATCTTCGCACCGGGTCTCTTTCCGCGAGGACTACGCAGCGAGAACGGTCTCATTCCCGTGTACTTCGAAGCCGCCGCGGTCATCACAGTGCTCGTGCTGCTGGGGCAGGTGCTCGAGCTGCACGCGCGGGAAGCTACCGGTGGCGCCATTCGCTCCCTGCTCAATCTCGCGCCAAAATTCGCCCGCCGCATTCGCGACGGCAGGGCCGATGAGGAGATTCCCCTCGATGCCGTGCAGGTCGGCGACCGATTGCGGGTACGCCCCGGCGAAGCGGTTCCGGTGGACGGAGTGGTGCTCGAGGGCGTAAGCGCCGTCGATGAGTCGATGGTCACCGGCGAATCCATCCCGGTGG
>JAJYLP010000084.1 GCA_021787615.1 Pseudomonadota bacterium | reverse complement strand
GCATGCGCGCGAGGAACTTGCGCTTGGTCTTCTCGAGCGAGTTGATCTCGCCGATCTGATGATCGAGCAGCTGGATCTGCGTCGTCAGCAGGTCGTTGCGCTCGATCTGGGCGCTCACCAGCGCGCTGTAGAAGAGGCGCACGCCGAAGGTCACGACGACGGCGCAGACCGCGGCGGCGGCCAGCGCGATCAGAAAGGCGAGCTTGCGCTCGTTGCGCTCCGCCTCACGCCAGGGCAGCAGGTTAATCCGCGGCATGTCAGTCGAAGCTCCTGAGCGCCAGTCCGCAAGCGGTCAGCAACGCCGTCGCGTCGCGGTGCACGGCCTGGGTGCGGGCGCGCGCCGACAGCTTCATTTGCCCGAGCGGGTCGCCCTTCTCGGCAGCGATGCCGACGCGGCTGGCGATGACGTCGGCGACTCCGGGAATGTTGGCGCAGCCGCCGCACACCAGGAGCTTCTCCGGTTGTTCGCGTCCCGAGCCCGAGGCCAGGTAGAACTGCAGTGAGCGATTGACCTGCTGGGTCATATCGTCGATGAACGGATCGAGCACTTCGGACTGGTAATTCCCGGGCAGCCCGCCTTCCTTCTTGGCGCGCCCGGCCTCCTCGAGCGACAGGCCGTAGGTGCGCATGATTTCCTCGGTGAGTAGCTGTCCGCCGAAGGCGAAATCGCGGGTATACGTCACCTTCAGGCTGCGCAGCACGCTGAAAGTGGTGCTGCTCGCGCCGAAGTCGACCACCGCGATGGTGCGGTCGATGCCGCCGTCGGGCATCTGATGAGTGAGCAGCCTGCAGGCGTTCTCGAGCGCGAACGCCTCCACGTCGACGATCTTGGCGGTCAGTCCCGCGGCGCGCACGGCTGCCTGGCGCTGCTCGACGTTCTCGCTGCGCGTCGCCACCAGCAGGACGTCGTTGGTCTCGGAATCCTTCTCCGACGGTCCGATCACCTCGAAGTCGTAGCTCACCTCGTCCATGGGGAACGGGATGTACTGGTCGGCCTGCATCTGCACCTGCGCCTCGAGGTCGTTGGCGCGCAGCGTGCGCGGCATCTGGATCACCTTGGTGATGGCGGCATCGCCGCTGATCGCGAGCGCCACTTCGGTGTTCTTGGTGCCCGAGCGCTTGACCGCGCGACGCACGGCCTCGCCAACGGCCTCGGCATCAACGATGCTCTTCTCGTTGATCGAGTTTACGGGCGTTGCCTCGGCCGCGTAACTCTCGACTCGATACTGCCCACCGGCCATGCTGAGCTCGATGAGCTTGATCGAGGAGGTCGTTATGTCAAGTCCAAGCAGTGGGCGGTGCTTCCGCGACAAGAGAAACATTTTTTTCCTTTTCAGGGTCTTACGCCTGAAAATAGCCACCCCTCATGAATACGCGAGGCACTATATATCAGTGCAAGGTTAAATTGAACGTGAGGCGCCTCACGGAAACGCGAGCCGCCCGGGCGGCACCCTGCGCGGGGTTCGAAAACTGGCAAGTGGCGCGCGCTTTACCTTGCAGCCCCGGCCGCGCGGCCCGAACTTATCCACAGTGCAGACGGTCGGTGATGGTGCGGGGTACGATGCAGGTCCGGGAAGTGCTGAATCTTGAGCTGAGCCATTCTTCCCTGCCACAGAGAGTTCTCATTCGGTGAAGTTGCAGCAACTGAGAGTCCCGGCCATCTGGGCCGGCGCGCTGGTATGGCTCGGGCTGGCCGGGCTGTACGCCTACCTGTGCACCTACGTGTACCTCGAGCCCTCGATGCCGACGCTGGCGCAGATGCACAATGTCCAGCTCAAGGTACCGCTTAGGATCTACACGGCCGACCGCCAGCTGCTGGCGCAGATCGGCACCGAGCAGCGCACCCCGGTGCGCTACGACCAGGTCCCGCCGATGGTGCGGGAGGCATTTCTTGCCGCCGAGGACCACCGCTTCTTCCACGAGGGCGGGATCAACCTCCTCAGCATCCTGCGCGCGGGCATCGTGGACCTGATCGAGGGGCGCAAGGCCCAGGGCGGCAGCACCATCACCATGGAGGCAGCCCGCAACGTCTTTCTCACGCTGGACAAGACCTGGCGGCGCAAGCTGCAGGAATCGTTCGTCGCCTACGAGCTGGACCACGATTTCACCAAGCAGGACGTCTTCCAGCTGTACCTGAACGTCATCTTCTTCGGCGAGCGCTCCTATGGCGTGGCGGCCGCCGCCCAGACTTACTATGGCAAGACCCTCGATCAGCTGACCCTCGCCGAGGCGGCCACGCTCGCGGGCATCGTGCAGGCCCCGTCCCTCTACAACCCGGTGGTGCACCCGCATCTGGCGGCGGACCGCCGCTCGTACGTGCTCACCGAGATGCTCGATCAGGGGTACATCACGGCCGCACAGGCGCAGGCGGCCGATCACGCGCCCATCGATGCTCGACTGCATGCCCCCCGCGTGAGCGTGCATGCCCCCTACGTCGCGGCGATGGTGCGCCAGCAGATGGTGCAGCTCTATGGGCCGGCGGCCGAGACTGCGGGCTACAAGGTGTATACGACCATCGACGGCCGGCTGCAGAGCTCGGCCAACCGCGCGGTGCAGCTCGGCCTGATCGCCTACGACCGGCGGCACGGCTGGCGCGGTCCGATCGGCCGCACCGTGCTGGCGCGGGGCGCGACCGCCGCGCAGCTCGAGACCCTCACCGATCAGTATCAGCCGATCGGGGTGCTCTCGCCGGCAGTCGTGGTGGGCGTGGGCCCGCAAACCGCCAAGGTGTATGTGCGCGACCGCGGCTTCGGCGAGATCGGCTGGGCCGGGCTGTCCTGGGCCGCCAAGGCGCTCGCGCAGGGGCAGGTCGGGCCGGCGCCGCGCACCGCGAGCGATGTGCTCTCGCGCGGCGATGTCGTGTACGTCGTGTGGCACGACCCGCAGCACGTTCTGCTCGCCCAGGTCCCGCAGGCCGAGGGCGCGATGGTCGCGCTCGACCCGGACGACGGGGCGATCGCGGCGCTGGTGGGCGGATTCGACTACTTCATCAGCAAATACAACCGCGCCGTCTACGCGCAGCGTCAGCCGGGCTCGGGGTTCAAGCCCTTCTATTACTCCGCCGCGCTGCGGCGCGGCTACACGGCGGCGAGCACGTTCATGGATACGCCGCTCGTGGTGGGCGGACCGGGCCTGGAGAGCACCTGGCGGCCGGGGAATTACGGCGATCACTTCAGCGGTGAGGTGCGCCTGCGCGTGGCGCTCGCCCACTCGATCAACCTCGTGTCGATCCGCGTGCTGCGTGCGCTCGGCATCCAGTACGTCAGCCATTACGTGCAGCGCTTCGGATTCGATCCCAAGACGCTGCCGCAGAATCTGACGCTGGCGCTCGGCACTCTGGAAACCAATCCGCTGCAGATGGCCACCGGCTACGCGGTGTTCGCCAACGGCGGCTACAGCGTCAAGCCGTTCCTCATCGAGCGCATCGTCAATTCCTCGGACAAGGTGATCTGGCAGGCCAAGCCGCGCATCGCCTGTCACGGCTGCGGCCAGAACGTCACGCTCGCCGACCTGAAGCCGGCGCCGAACGCGAGCGCGCTCCTCGCGGAGGCGGATGCGCTGCGCGGCGGCGGCGCGGCGGACATGCCGCCCGGCCAGCTCGCCCCGCGCGTCATCAGCCCAGACAACGACTACATCATGACCTCCATGATGCGCAGCGTGATCCGCTCCGGCACCGGCATGGGCGCGCTCGTGCTGCACCGCGATGACATCGCCGGCAAGACCGGCACGACGAACAACTGGAAGGACGCGTGGTTCAACGGCTTCACGCCGCACCTGGTGGCGAGCGTGTGGACCGGGTTCGACGATGACCGCTCGCTCGGCGACGGCGAGCAGGGTGCGGCCGTGGCGCTGCCGATCTGGATCCGCTTCATGCGCCACGCGCTCAAGGGCGTGCCGCAGTGGCGGCGGCCGCAGCCGCCCGGCATCGTGCGCCTGCGCATCTCGCCGCGCACCGGATTGCTGGTGAGCGACGAGAATCCCGGCGGCATCGAGGAGATCTTCATGGCGAAGCATCTGCCGGGCGGGCGCGGCGCGCTCGCGCGGCGGGCCAACCAGAACCAGGGCTCAGCGGAGTCGATCTTCTGATGCCCAAGCGGCCCACACCGCGGGGCGAGAACCTGCGCCTGGCGCTTGCGCAGGAGGCGGCGCGCATCATGGCCGAGCATGGAATCGGCGACTATCTGCTCGCCAAGCGCAAGGCCGCGGAGCGCTTCGGCGTCGCCGACGGCGCGGTGCTGCCGAAGAACACCGAGATCGAGGCGGCGCTCGCCCAGTATCAGCGCCTCTTCGACGGGGACTCGCACGCCGAGACCCTGCAGGCGCAGCGGCGCGCCGCGCTCGCGGCCATGCGCCGGCTGTGCGAGTTCGAGCCGCGCCTGGTCGGGGCGGTGCTGCGCGGCACGGCCACGCGCCACGCGCAGGTGCAGCTGCACGTGTTCGCCGATTGCGCCGAGTCGGTGACGCTGAAGCTGATCGACCTGGGGCTCTCGCACGAGGTGACCGAAAAGCGGGTGCGCATGGACCCGGCGCGGGTGCTGGCCTATCCGGGGCTGCGCTTCGAGATCGACGGGGAGCCCATCGAGGCGACGGTGTTTCCGATCGAGGGGATCCGCCAGGCGCCGGTCAGTCCCGTCGACGGCCGTCCCATGCACCGCGCCAGCGCCTCGGAGGTTGAGGCGCTGCTCGCGATGTCCTAGCGCGCGGCGCGCTCAGCTGCGGCGGCTGATATCGAGGTAGTCGCGCCGGGGGGCGCCGGTGTAGAGCTGGCGCGGGCGGCCGATGCGCATGGCCGGATCGGCGATCATCTCCTGCCAGTGGGCCACCCAGCCCACGGTGCGCGCGATCGCAAACATGACCGTGAACATCGAACGCGGGATGCCGATCGCGCTGTAGATGATGCCGGAGTAGAAATCCACGTTCGGGTAAAGCTTGCGCTCGATGAAGTACTCGTCCTTCAGGGCGATCTCCTCCAGGCGCAGCGCCAGCTCGAACAGCGGATTGTCCGAGCGCCCGAGGCGCGAGAGCACCTTGTGGCACATCTCGCGGATGATCTTGGCGCGCGGGTCGAAGTTCTTGTAGACGCGGTGCCCGAAGCCCATCAGGCGCACGTGGCTGGTCTTGTCCTTGGCCTGCGCCAGGAACTTCGGGATGTTGTCGACCGTGCCGATCTGCTCGAGCATGTTCAGCACCGCCTCGTTGGCGCCGCCGTGCGCTGGCCCCCACAGCGCCGCCACGCCCGCGGAGATCGCCGCGTACGGATTCGCGCCGGTGCTGCCGGCGAGACGCACCGTGGAGGTGCTGGCGTTCTGCTCGTGATCGGCATGCAGGATGAACAGCAGATCGAGCGCCTGGGCGGCGACGGGGTCGACCTCGTACGGCTCGCACGGCACCGCGTAGAGCATGTGCAGCAGGTTGCTGCAGTACTCCAGATCGTTGCGCGGATAGACATGCGGCTGGCCCAGAGAGTGCTTGTGCGCGGCAGCGGCGATGGTCGGGATCTTGGCGATGATGCGGTGCGCGAAGATCTCCCGATGCCGCGGGTTATAGATGTCCATGCTGTCGTGGTAGAAGGCGGACATCGAGGCGATGACCGCCGACACCATGGCCATCGGGTGCGCGTCGTAGTGGAAGCCGTGGAAGAAGCGCAGCAGCGATTCGTTGATCATCGTGTGATGGCGGATGCTGCCGATGAACTCATCGAGCTGTTTGCGCGAGGGCAGCTCGCTGTGCAGCAGCAGGTACGCCACCTCCATGAAGGTGCTCTTTTCCGCGAGCTGCTCTACCGGATAACCGCGGTACAGCAGCACGCCGGCGTCCCCGTCGATGTAGGTGATGCGGCTGTCCGTAGCGGCGGTCATGCCGAATCCCGGGTCGTAGGTAAACACGCCGAACTCTTTGTTGAGCTTGGTGATGTCGACGACGGACGGACCGATTGTGCCCGGCCGGACGGACAGGCTCACCTTGCGATCAGCGGCTTGATCGATGAGCTCGAAGGTCTTCTGGGTCATTCGCTTGACGCTTCCATTGTTGAGCGGTCGGCGCCCAAGCGGGGGTATCTCGAGCGTCGCGGGGGAACGAGGCCGCAGGTTTACACGGTCCGCGTTTCGAATCAAGACACAAATGCCAGGCTGCGCTTACCAGCCGGTAGACTGAGGCTGCCGGACGGCCGCGCGGCTGGCGCGGCGGCGCCGGAACGCGGAAAATAAGCCACGGTGCGGCCGCTTGCCCACCGCCTCCCTGCACCAATGACCGCCCTCGAGAATCCCCCGCTCACCCTGTATGCGCACTTCCCCTGGTGCGTGCGCAAGTGTCCGTACTGCGATTTCAACTCGTACACATTGCGCGGGCAGCTCGACGAAGACGCGTACGTCGCGGCGCTGCGCGCGGACCTGGCGGTGCAGGCCGCCGAGGTGAACGGGCGCGAGGTGGTCGGCATCTTTCTCGGCGGCGGCACGCCGAGTCTGTTTTCCCCTCGCGCCATCGAGGCGGTGCTCACCGAGGCGCGCGAGCGGCTGCTGTTGGCCGCAGGACTCGAGGTCACGCTGGAGGCCAATCCGGGCACGATCGAGCGGGGACGGTTCGCCGAGTACCGCGCCGCCGGCATCACGCGCGTCTCCCTGGGCGCTCAGAGCTTCGATGCGGGTCGGCTCGCCGACCTCGGCCGGATCCATTCGCCGCACGAGACACGGCGCGCCGCCGAGGAGTTGCACGCCGCCGGGCTCGAGAACTTCAACCTCGATCTGATGTACGGTCTGCCCGGCCAGGATGCCGCCGGGGCCGCACGGGACATCGAGGCGGCCCTGGCGCTCGCGCCGGCACACCTGTCGCACTACCAGCTGACCCTCGAGCCGGGCACGCCGTTCGCCGGTCGCCCGCCGGTCCTGCCTGAGGAGGAGGAAATCGAGCGCATGCTTGCCGTGTGCCGCGAGCGCCTGGCCGAGGCGGGATTCGAGCAGTACGAGGTATCGGCCTACGCGCGCCCGGGGCGCCGCTGCCGCCACAACCTCAACTACTGGCGCTTTGGGGATTACCTCGGCATCGGCGCGGGGGCGCACGGCAAGCTCACCCGCGCGCAGGACGGTCAGGTGCTGCGCAGCGCGCAGACGCGCGAGCCCCGGCGCTATCTGGCCGGCGCCCGGCTGGGGGCGGCGGACCGCCGGGCGGTGCCCGCCGTGCAGCTGCCCTTCGAATTCATGCTCAATGCCCTGCGGCTGCGCGAGGGCTTCGAGCCGTCCCTGTTCAGCCGGCGGACCGGCTTGGGGTGGGACGCGGTGGCGCGGCCGCTCGAGCACCTCATCGCCCGCGAGCTGATCGTGCCGGACGGCGGGCACTACCGGGCCAGTCCCCTCGGCTGGCGCTTCCTCAACGATGTGCTGTTGGAGTTCCTGCCGGAAATTCCGAAAAGCGCCGCATGAATCAAAATGTCAATGGCTTTTGCGGCAGGCACCAGGGCTCGCGGCGGGCCTTATGCACAGGGTCGGGCGGCGTGTCGGCAAATGAGTGAATTAGCTCTCAAACTGTCCAAGTCGCTGAACGATGTCATTGTAAGTCATTGATGAATATAGAAGAAACGCCCTGGTCATTTTTTCATCACTGCAACAAAACCGCAATGTGACTGCATTCTTTTGCCGTGCGCGGCCGACTGCTCCACAGAGTTATCCACAGGTTTTGTGGATAATGCGGATCGAACCGTTGCGAGGTCCCTACGGGCCCGCGGCGCTTGAGGCTCGGCGCCACTCCGGCTACACTCCGCGCCCTTTGACTGAACTCAGACCCGCAGGCCGCCCGCGCGCGGCCTGCCCCGTATCCGAGCCACCGCCTATGAAAGCCGCCATCCATCCCGAGTATCACGAGATCACGGTTACCTGCACCTGCGGCAACTCGTTCAAGACGCGCTCCACGCTGGAGCACGACCTGCAGGTGGAGGTGTGCTCGAACTGCCACCCCTTCTACACCGGCAAGCAGAAGATCGTCGACACCGCCGGCCGGGTGGACAAGTTCCGCAAGAAGTACGGCGTCGCCGCCCCCAAGTAATCCGGACCTGCGGCCTCTGCGCCGGCGCGGCATGCGGCTGCGGCGAGGCCTGCGGGGCCCCTGGTTTCCGAGACGCATCCGTTTCCGGAGGTTATAGCCGGAACCGCCCGACCCCGCCGCTGTCTGATGCGCGGGGTCGCTGACGGCGCAAAGGGGGAGGGCGTGGACGCGCGGCGCGCGCGCATTACCAGGAAGATCCTGCTGTTCGCCGCCGTTGCATGCGTGCATGCCCTGGTGATCGCGCTGCTGTTCAGCGAAACGCAGACCTTTTCCCTCGTCGGCGCCAACGTGGCGCCGATCCGCGTTTTCCTGTTCCGTCCGGCTCATCGCAAGCGCCGGTTCATCGTGCCGCCGGCGCGGCTGCGGGCGCTGACCGTCCCGGTGAGACCGATCACCGCGCCGATCACACTGACTCTTGCGGCCATCGGCCGACCCTTGCGTGCGGCGGCGCCCATCAACTGGAGCGAGGCGGCGCGCCTTGCCGTGCACTCAATCCTCAAGCGCCGAAAGTCGTTGACCATCGGCTTTCCCAAGGGCGCGCACCGCGTCTCCGCGCTGCACTCGGCGGCCTCCGGGATCCGCGCGCAGGGGCGCGAGTCGTACCGCACCGCCACGGGTCAGCGCGTCGCGCGCAGCGGCGGCAACTGCTACCTGGAGTCGGGCCCGGCGCCGATCGATGCCTCGCAGCTCGAGGAGCAGGCGCAGATGTCGCGCGTGGTGTGCTCGGGCTCGCAGCGCGGCCCCTCGCCGGACAACCTGTTCAAGAGCCTGCCGGCGTACAAGCGCTATCACACCCTGCCGCCGCTGGCGGTGCATCCGCGGCGCCGCGCGAGCCTGCGGCGCAAGCGCCGCGTGCCGCCGCCGGGACCTTGAGACCGGCGAGCGCGCATCGGTGGCCGCAGGGCCTATTTCGTCAGGTAGCGTGACAGCCCGGCGTACAGCAGCGCGAGCAGCCCCGTGAGGTAAATGCCGTCGAAAGTGCCGGCGCCGCCGATCGATGCGACCGGCGCGCCGAGCGCCGACACCGAAGGCAGGTTGAGCAGATCGGCCCCGATCAGCACACCGCAACTGCCGCTGATGTAGGCGAGCGGCGCCGCGCGGCGGCGCGTCAGGGCGAGCGCGATGATGGCCGTCACGCTCGCCGGCACGAATATCGGCAGCGCGATGCCGAAGCCCGGCACCGGGCGGGCGAGCAGATGGCACACGGCGGCGACGCACGCGGTGGCGATTGCCGCCAGGACGTACAGCTCGTGCTTCACCAGCAGATAGAGCGAGAGGGCGAGCGGGATCACCGCGCCCCCGAGGTTCACGGCGATCATCGTTGCGCGGGTCTGGCGCACCACCGGGATCACATAGGTCATGCCGAAGAAGCGGATCTCATCGGCCGTGATGATGCGATGCGCCGGCAGATACGCCACCGGGATGTTGACGTAGCTGCCCACCAGCGAGAGGCCCAGGATGACCAGCAGCGCCGCCTCGCTGATCTGCATCGTCTCGGACGCATAGCGCAGCATGCGCAGCGCAACCAGCACGCCCATCACCGCCAGCAGTGCGGTGAGGATCAGCAGGAACGGCAGCGTGATCGGGAAGTATTGGAAATCTGAGACAGGCATCGCGAGGGTCGTCCGATTCGAATTGCGCCGCCATGCGTTCTGGTACGCGTAAGCCGACCGGTATTTTGTTCGAGACCCCGCCTGCCCACAAGCGCGATGCGCTCGATGCCGCAGCGCCAGCGGCGCGCCGATCCGCACTCGCCCGCCAACGAGGCGATTTTGCCACTTACGTCAATACTCAATACGCGCCGCGCGCCCTGCACCGATCATCCGCCCGGGATCGCACCGCATCGGCCGCCGGCAACCGGCGGCCAACACGGCCGCAATCCGAACGGCTTGACGATCTCACCCGGAGGGGGCTTTGGCGCGGACATCGGCGCCGCTCAGCTGGTCGGTGACGCGGGGGAAATTCCGGCATGGGCTGCGGTCGGACGACTTGCGAGGTGCCCCGGGCCTGCCTGCTCTGCCCGCGCGCCCACCCGCCGCTCAGGGCCGGGCGGCGCAATGAGCCGATTCTGACGCGTGTGCGCATTCTCGCGCTGATCTTCGCCGTGCTCACGCTGCTGTAGATCCCACTCGATGCGGTGCGGCTGCGGGCGCGCACGGCGGAGGTTCCGGCACTGGCCCGCAGCGCCGCGAGCATCGCGTTCGGCGTTCTTGCCGGGCGCGACCCGCCGGGCATCCTCCCGGGCACGGGTGTACGCAAGCCGGCTCGTCTTTTACCGGTGCCCACGGTCTTCTACTTCGCTTCGCTCGTGCTGTTGCGCCAGGCGGGCATGGGCATCGCCGCGCATGTGACCCTGCACGCGTACGGGGTATTGCCCGTGGTTGCCATGGCGGGCCTCGGAGTCTTCGCGCGTCACCCTCCTCGAGACCGCGGTGCTCGCCGCGCCCATCGTGCTCGGGGAGCTGCTGGTGCTGCGCTTCCATCTCGGCGCGTTTCTGCCGGGCGGCGCCGCCGATGCCGTCTGGCTGCTGGTGCTGATGGCGGGAATCGCTCTCACCGTCGCCGTGAGTCAGCTCGGCTTTGCGCCGGCGCTCGTCGCGCAGTCGCTGCAGGACCCGCTGACCGGCGGTTACCCGCGCGCCCGCATCACGGAGCTGCTCGATCTGCACTTCAAGGTGCCGGCGCGGTACGGCGCGCCGCGCGCAATTGCATCGGGGGGTCCGCCGCCTGAGCGTTCGTGCGCGCCTGTGCCGTCCTGTGCCTGATCGCGCGGCCAGTGTGTGTCGGCGACCGTGCTTCGGCGCGCGGCCCGCTGAGCAGATGGATCATCGGGAGCGCCTGAACACCGGCGCCATGGCGCATGCGAGTTGCTTCACCAGGGCGAGGCAGGCGGCAAAGCCGGCGCGCGGCGCGCTTTCGCAAGCGAACTGGAATGCGTCCAGGTTGCGCGGCCGCTGCCATCACTCAAACCGATGCAAGGGGATGGAGCCGTCAGCACTCCTTGAGCCGCCTGCACGGCCTTGTGGCGCCCGCGCCCGCCGTTCCCTAGACTGAGGTGGCACGGCGTCACGGATCGCGCCGTCTTTTGAACACGCTCGTCCCGCGATCCGCCCAGGATCCTACCGACCGGAACGTAACGGAGACCGTCATGGCAAAACCGCCGGCACCGAAAGCCGTGGCGCTGCGCGTCGAGCTGCTGGAGGTGACGCCCCTCGTGTGGCGCCGGGTGCTGGTCCCGGACAACTGGACGCTCGCGGCCCTGCATCATTACCTGCAGTGGGTGATCGGCTGGACGGACTCCCATGCCCACGAATTCGAGGTGGCTGCAGGGCTGGTGGCGCCGGAGTGGTGGATCCAGGAGGCGGGCGCTGACGAGGACACCAGTCGCTATCGGGACGAGCGGCAGGTCTCGGTCGCTGCCGTCGTCGCGGAGCTGGGGTTGCGGGGGCAATTCCAGTACTGCTACGACATGGGGGACGGCTGGGAGCATCGGATCATCATTGAGTCCGAGCTGCCCGCGAAGGTCGGCGAGCTGGGCCTGCCGCTGTGCGTCGCCGGCGAGAACGCCTGCCCGCCGGAGGACGTCGGCGGTCCGCACGGCTATGCCCGATTCCTCGAAATCCTCGCTGACCGTCAGCACGAGGAATACACCGACACGGCGCGCTGGATCGGCGGTGTGTTCGACCCCAGAGGATTCGATCTGAACCGGATCAACCGGGATTGGCAGGGCCGCAAGGGCCGCGGCCGCTGACGGGCGCTTGCGGCGCAACGGCCGACTCGCCGCTGCGCGGGCGGGCATGCGGTTCGCGTGATCGTCCTCGATGCGGCTCGGCGTACAGACTCCCGGCGAGCACGTCCGGCGCGCTCACCCGGGCAGTAGAGGCTCCCGCAGTCACACTGCGCGCAGATGCGCACCTGCATTCCGCACTGGCGGTGTTGCTAGAGCCGGCAGGTCGCCAGCGCCTCGGGCAGCCCCAAGAGCCCGTCCCTGCCGGCACTGGACAGCGCCGCGGCGATGCGGCATAAAGGCTCGGCAAAGGAGCCCCGACGGCGCTGCGCACCGAGGGCTCGGGGTCTGAGTCCAATCAAACTTCGCGGGCCTTCGTCTGCCGAGCCAGTGCAAAGAATTTGAGTCGCTCGTTCGACGATTCGGCCCCCGCAGCATCGTTGCCACAAGTGTTCGCGTCCGATCGATGCGCCAGCGCGGGTCAACTCCAACTCGGTCCGAATCGTTCTTCCTACGGGACAGGCGTGCGCCCGTTCAGCGGCCACCTGCACACGTCACGGTCAACCACAGGAATCAAAAATGACCAGGCATTCCCCGGCTCAAGGACGCATCCGCCAACTCACCATCGCTGCGGTCGCATTCTCCATCGCCTCTACCTGTGTCCTCCAAAGCGCGCACGCTGCGGGCCCACTCGGCTTCTACATAGGTGCGGCTTACGGCCAAGCTCGCTTCACGGCTGCACCGATCAGCGCGCCCAATGGCTTCGGAGGCACCGTGCTGCTGGGCGGCCGAGGCTTCACTCATTCTGCCTACCAGATCATGCTGGGCGTGCGGCCGCTTTCCTTCCTTGGCGCGGAAGTGACCTACGTGGACTTCGGGCAGCAGTCGTGGCCGCCGCCTGAGGCCGGAGTGCTCTTCAAGAACGGTCAGGCCTCGCAGAAGGGCGAGGGCGCCTTCGCGATTCTCTATCTTCCCGTGCCCCTCGTGACCGTCTATCTGAAAGCGGGCGTGTCCCGGATCACGACCCACCAGTCCGCTGATTACGAGTACTTCGGCCTCGACAATTGCGCATTCACTCCCTGCCGCTACCTCAACATCGCGCGCAACAGCACAACCACCGGGTTTGCGGCAGGTGCCGGCCTGCAATGGAAGCTCGGAAACTGGGCATTTCGCGGAGAGTACGAGCGCTTCAATGCTGCCGGCTCGAATCCCAGCATGATCTCCTTCGGCGCCATATGGTCGCTTCCATGACTCGGACAATTCCGCAGCGACTTGAACGATACAAGCCGGCGAGCATCCCTTGATCGGGCGACGCACCCGCGCGCAGACCCTTGATGAGCAACCGGTCCCGGATCCGAACGTCGAGCCGATCGGCTTCGCAGCGGCTTCGCAGTGTTTCGTCACGCGAGCGACATCATCCGGCGCTGCGCGGCGGCTCGGATTGCGGGAGCTGGAGTTCAAACGTGCGGACGGCTTCGCTACTCATTCGAGAACACAGGGCAACTCATCGTATCTCGGGTGGCGGATGCGGTCTCGCTCAAGCGGATGGGAATCGATCACGACGCTCAAGTGACCGTCGGTGCGTTCTCGCAGGGGCAGAGACGGTATCTCGAGTTTCACCGCGAGAACGTGCTGCGCATGGCGCGCGGCCTCTCGATAGGCGAGCACAGCGGCTGAGGAGTTGGTGAATGCCAAGGTGGCGAGCCGCTGCCCCGCGATAGTGTCCGGTGTCGCTGTTCCGAGTTTCGTGTACTGAGTTCAGCCCGGGAAACCCGGGTCCCGGTCCACGAAACCTCCGACATCGACATCCGGCAATTACGCGGTGTGAGATTCTGGTGCGGCCAGGAGTGCGTGCAGGAGTGCGTGCAGGATAGGCGCGTGGCCGCTGTTGTTAAACAATGTCGGCCATGGGTGCTGATCAATTCATCGCAGCGCGCGTTTCCTCGGAGACCAAATCTCGGCTCAGATCGCTGGCGGCCAAGCGCCAGCTCAGTGAGTCCGCACTGCTGAAGGACCTGGTGGAACTGGCCCTGGGCGGGTCAGCCTCGCCGGAGTCCGACGACGAAGTGCCGGAGACCAAGATGGTCCGGGGCGCGCGTCTCTATGTCCGGCTCCGCCCCGATGACCAGCTGCTCCTGGCGGAGCGTGCCGCCGCCCGGCGCATGGCGGCCGCCACCTACGTGTCGGTGTTGGTGCGGGCGCATCTGCGCCACCTGGCACCGCTGCCGCACGACGAGCTGCGCGCGCTCAATCGCGCCGTCGCGGAGCTAGGAGCCATCGGCCGAAATCTCAACCAGATTGCGAGGGCGACTCATCGGCCCGCGCCGGTGGCAGGGGCTCATCCCGTGGAATTCAAGGCGATGCTCCGGGTCTGCGAGGCCCTGCGGGATCACGTCAAAGTGCTGCTCAGGGAGAACGCCGTGAGCTGGAAGGTCGGGTATGTGGAAACGCATCGCTGATGAACCCTTTTTGGAACTCGTGAGTCATGGTCGCCGTGGCCCGGAGCGGCGTGACCGCCTGTCGCCGGCGCAGATCCAGCAGGTCGCACGCACTGTCGCCCGCACGCCGGAGGTGATGGTCAAGGTATTGCCTGCCGGCGCCAATTCGGTGGCGGCCGTGCGCCAGCACCTGGCCTACGTCGGTCGACAGGGGATGTGGAACTACTGACCGACGACGGTCAGCGGCTCCAGGATCGCGACGCCACCACAGACCTGACCGAGGGCTGGGACCTCGACCTGGCGGAATGCCAGTCAGGACTCGGCGGATTGCAGGGTCGGCGCGCGCCGAGGCTCGTGCACAAGCTGGTGTTCTCAATGCCGGCGGGAACGCCGGCGGACAAAGTTCTTGTTGCGACGCGAGGATTCTGCCGCGAGCAACTGGCGCTCAAGCACCGCTACGTCCTGGCGCTGCATACGGACGAGCCGCACCCCCACGTCCATGTCATCGTCAAGGCCGTCAGCGAACAGGGCGAACGCCTGAATATCCGCAAGGCCACGCTGCGCCAGTGGCGCGAGGAATTCGCGCACCACCTGCGCCAGGTCGGCGTCGCGGCCAATGCGACGCCGCGTTTCGTCCGCGGGGAAACACGCCCGCGGAAGTCCGACGGCATCTATCGCGCGGCTCGGCGCGGCTCATCCACCCACATGCGCGAGCGTGCCCAAGCAGCGGCAGCGGCTCTGCGGACGAGGGATCGGGTCGGTGACGCCGTCAAACGGAAAATCCGCGAGACACGGCAAGAACCGGAACGCCGATGGCTCACCAGCAGCGAAGCGCTGAGAAGCCAGGGCCAGACCGCGCTCGCCGAGCAGGCCCGGACAGTTCGTCCGCCACCTGCCGCCGGCCAGGACGGAGCGGGAGTGGCTCACCGCCGGTGTAGCCGGGCAAGTTCAGGGGAGCCCGGCACGGGAACGGGCAGCCGAGCAGGCCCGGAGTCGTTGAT
>JAJYLP010000167.1 GCA_021787615.1 Pseudomonadota bacterium | reverse complement strand
GGGCACCGTGATCAGCTACAGCCAGGCGCAGGCCGAGCTGCAGGCGGGCTGGAGCAGCCCCGGCACCACCACGGCGTTCACCGCGCTCAGCTCCACGGAGCTGGTGATCGGCCAGGCGGCGCTGCAGGCCGCGACCTATCACGTCATCCGCATCGAGGACAACATGCTCGATGCCTCGACGCTGAGCGGCGGCGTGACGCTGGTGCCGCCCGGCACGACGAGCAGCGGCACCTCGAGCACGAGTTCGACCGACGACATCGCCGACGATCAGGCGTTCGCCATCGCCCACCAGTCGAGCCAGACGGTCGATACGTTCAGCACCTTCAGTGCCTTCACGACGGCGCTGAACACGGACCTGAGCAACGCCTCGGTGCTCGGCCTTTCGGCCGAAGGCACCTACGGCGCCAATGCCACGATCACCGTCAATCGGGTCTACGTGGTGCTGAACAACTGACCGCTGGGGACGGCGAGGACGGCTCTGCGGCGCCCCGGAGCGGGCGCCGCAGAGCCGCTCGGCCTCAGCGCGGCACGGTCAGCACCGCCAACACCAACCCGACCGCGGCGGTGGCGAACAATCCCAGCGCGGCGCGCCGGCAGAGCCGCACTCCGCCGAAGGTGAGCGCGTACAGCCCGTTCATGATGTTGTTCGAGGCGGCCGCGATCAGGATCGCCGCGGCAATTCCCGCGGCCGGCATGGCCGCCACGCTGCCCTGCGCCAGGCTGAGCACGAACGGGTTGATGTCCGAGACGCCCGCAATGCCGCCGAGGGCGTAGAGCCCCGCGTTGCCGAAGCGGCTGCGCACCCAGCTCGCGGCGAGCGCCACCACGATGAACAGCACCGCGAAGGTGACCGCCGCCGGCAGCTGCAGCGGATTCATCGCCGTGAGCGTGCCGGCGGGGGGCAGTGCCTCAGGGCCGCGGCCCCGCCACTGCACGAAGGCGATCGCCCCGGCCACCCCCGACAACACGATCACCCGCGGGAGCAGGATCCAGGCCACGGCCGGATTGAACAGCGCGACGACCAGATCGACCCGCAGGTACATGACGGCCGTGGCGAGAACGATCCCGACGGTGAGCTCCGGGCGGGCGGCGGCCGCGGCCTTCTGCTGGCGCGCCAGGGCCACGGTCGTTGCCGTGGAGGAGTACGCGCCGCCGAGAATCGAGGGCACGAGTGTGCCGCGGTGCGGCAGGTAGCGCTGCAGCAGGTAGCTGAGGTACGAGAGGCTCGAGACCGCCACCAGCGCGAGCCAGACCTCAAACGGCGTGATGGGGGTGATCGGCAGGACGGGGGTGTTCGGCAACAGCGGCAGGATGATGCCGGCCAGGATCAGAAACTTCCCGAGCGTGTACACCTCCTCGCGCGCCAGCTGCCGCACGGCCCGGTGCAGCGCCTCGCGCGCCTCGAGCAGCAGCACGGCCACGACGGCGGCGGACACGAGGAGCCAGGCCGGCTCGGTGAGCGCGATCGGACCGAGCACGTAGGCCAGCAGGTTGGTCGCCGGCACGATGAGGGTTGGCCGGCCGGCCGGCGGCTCTCCCTCCGTGCGCAGATGCGCATAGAGCCACAGCGCCAGCGCGCCGAGGCCGACCGCGTACAGCAGCAGCGTGTGCGGCGCGAGCAGATACAACAGCGCCCCGAGGAGCGCGAGCATGGGGAAGGTGCGGATTCCGCCCGGACTGATGCGCGGCTCCTGCTTGTACAAGCCCTCGAAGGCCAGTCCAAGGAACAGGGCCATGCCGAGCGCGAGCCCAAGCTTGGCTGCCAACTGTGCGGGAGTCAGCCCATCCACGGTCACCCCCTGATCGCCTGGGCGATCCCCGGTCCCTGCCGAGGGCCTCTGTGCGCCGCTCAGCGCCACCCCCGCCTGACAGCGGGCGCGTGCCGGCGCAAGCCTACGACAGTCGGCGGGGATTTGGGCAGCATGCGCTGCCGGGCCGCGCATCCGCACCGCCCGCCCGACCGCTGGCGCCTGCGCGGGGCGCATCCGCAGTCTCCCTACACCTTATGCGCCTGCGCATCCGTACAATAGGCGTCCATGCGCGGGCTTCACCTCATGCGGATTG
Organism: Pseudomonadota bacterium; assembly: GCA_021787615.1. Lineage (GTDB taxonomy): Bacteria > Pseudomonadota > Gammaproteobacteria > Steroidobacterales > Steroidobacteraceae > 13-2-20CM-66-19. Next base: position 1,015 of record JAJYLP010000167.1, on the reverse strand, counting down.
CGGGCATCGAGATCATGGTCGATTGGAGCCTGCTGATCATTTTCGCGCTGATCGTCATGGGGCTCGGCTCGGGCGTGTTCCCGCAATGGCATCCGCACTGGAGCGCCTCGACCGCCTGGCTCACCGCCGTGGTGGCCGCGGTGCTGTTCTTCGTCTCCGTGCTGCTGCATGAGCTCTCCCACGCGCTCGTTGGCCGCATCAACGGCATCGAGGTCAAGCGCATCACCCTGTTCGTGTTCGGCGGCATGGCGCAGATGGAGCACGAGCCGGGGCGCTGGCGCTCGGAGCTGTGGATGGCGATCGTCGGGCCGCTCACCAGTCTGCTCATCGGGGTGGTCTGCCTGTACGGCGGCACCTTCGGCCATTCCGCCGCCGACATCCAAGGCGCGCGGGGCCTGCAGCGGCTGCTCGCCGCCGCCAGCCCGGGCGAGACGCTGCTGCTGTGGCTCGGCCAGGTCAATGTGCTGCTCGCGCTGTTCAATCTCGTGCCCGCCTTCCCGCTCGACGGCGGCCGGGTGCTGCGTGCGCTCATGTGGGGCGCGACGCACGACCTGCGGCGCGCGACCCGCTGGGCCTCCTCGCTCGGGCAGGCCTTCGCGTGGCTGCTGATCGGCGCCGGCATCGCGATGGTGCTCGGGCTCTCGGTCCCGATTCTCGGCGGGGGGCTCATCAACGGTCTGTGGCTCGCCTTCATCGGCTGGTTTTTGAACAACGCGGCGCTGATGAGCTACCGGCAGTTGCTCACCCGCGAGATGCTCCAGGACGTCCACATCGCGCGCCTGATGCTGACGCATTTCGAGACCGTACCGCCGCAGCTGCCGGTCGAAACGCTCGTCGAGGGCTACATGCTGCGCAGCGACCAGCGGGCCTTTCCGGTCGTGGACGGGGATGGACGGTTCCTGGGTCTGGTCTGTCAGCGGGATATCGAACGGCTGTCTGCGGAGCAGCGCCGCACGATGAGCGCGCGGGACGCCATGAAGCCGGCAGCGCAGCTCGTGGTGGCGCGCCCCGGCGA
>JAJYLP010000083.1 GCA_021787615.1 Pseudomonadota bacterium | reverse complement strand
CAGATCCGCCGCGGCGTGATCTAGTGTAGTGTTGCGTTCTTATGGGAACTTAAATGACTCTCCGGGGTCCAATGTGCTATCAGCGACGGCATTGGAGAGCGAGAGTGCGCGTAGCCCCCGAGATTGTGTTGAGCGATGAGGAGCGAGCCGAATTGATGCGGCTGGTGCACTCGAGATTGACGAGCGTGCGATTGGCGCAGCGAGCGCGCATGGTGCTGCTGGCAGCCGATGGGCTGCAGAACAAGGTCATTGGGGCGCAGGTGGGGGCGGGCCGGGTGCAGGTAGCGCGCTGGCGGGAGCGTTATGCTCGGATGCGCCTGGCGGGTATTGAGCGCGATTTGCCCCGCGGGGCCCCGCCGGTGAAGGTCGATGTGGCGCGTCTGGTGCAGCTGACCACGCAGAGCAAGCCGAAGGCGGCCACGCACTGGAGCACGCGTAGCATGGCCGCCGAACTTGGGGTGAGCGCGGCGAGTGTTTCGCGGCATTGGCGCGCCCACGGCCTGAAGCCGCATCTTGTGCGCGGTTTCAAAGTCTCGCGCGACCCGCAGTTCATCGAGAAACTCGAAGATATCGTCGGCTTGTACCTCTCCCCGCCTGAACACGCCTTGGTGCTGTGCTGCGATGAGAAGAGCCAGGTGCAGGCACTCGATCGGACGCAACCGGGATTGCCGATGAAGAAGGGCCGTGCCGCGACCATGACCCACGACTACAAGCGCAATGGTACGACCACGCTGTTCGCGGCTCTCAATGTGCTCGACGGGCAGGTCATTGCGCAGTGCCAGCAACGTCACCGCCACGGTGAGTGGCTGAAGTTCCTGCGCCAGATCGACCGTGAGACGCCCAAAGACAAGACATTGCATCTGATCGTGGACAACTACGCCACCCACAAGCATCCGGCCGTGCAGCGCTGGCTCGCCAAACACCCGCGCTTTCAGGTGCACTTCACGCCGACCTCGGCCTCGTGGCTGAACATGGTGGAGCGCTTCTTCCGCGACATCACCACCGAGCGCTTGCGTCGCGGTGTCTTCACCAGCGTGCCCGAATTGGTCGCGGCAATCGACGAGTACATCGCGCATCACAACACCAATCCCAAGCCATTCATTTGGACCAAGAGCGCACGCGACATCCTGCAAAAGGTCATCCGTGCCAATGGCCGCTTAAGTTCCAAACAGAATGATGCACTACACTAGATCATGCGTCCACGGACCCCCAGATGGTCCACGTGCTGTCAGGACAATCGATGGTCACAGCGGATGGTAAGGCTTCAATCGCGCCGTGCTGATGATCGCTGCACGATACCAGCTCATGCACTTCAGGTGACGGCGGCAGGAGCGGCTGGCGCGAAGGTTCTGGCCGTGTCGCTGGCGATGCGCCGCAAGTAAATGGCAGAGAGATTGTCGAAGTCTCGCGTCAGGCAATACCCTGCATGGGCGCTTAAGTCAGCATCAGTGACCCTAGCAGCCCTCTCGCCTGGCGCTCGAATCCGCTTTGGGAAGGATGGCGGTCGCTGTCCCCTCGAGCACGGCGGTGCTCTCCTCGAAGGGGAGGGGACGGCTGATCGGGTAGCCCTGGATCTCATCGCAGCGCAAGAGCCGCGGAAGCTTCGACTGCTTGATCGTCTCGACGCCCTCGGCGATCACTCTGAGGTTGAGGGAATAGGCCAGCGAGATGACCGTCTGCACCAGCGTGCGGGTATCGGGGTCCTCGGACATCGCGAGGATGAAAGAGCGGTCGATCTTGAGAGCCTGCACCGGCAGCCGGGTCAGATAGCTGAGCGAGGAGCAGCCGGTCCGGAAGTCCTCGATCGCGATCGAAATCCCCGGCTCGCGCGGTTCCCTCAGCTTGCGGATATTCTCCTCGACGCTCTCCATCAGCACGCTCTCGGTGATCTCCCGATCGATCCCGGGTGGCAACGCTTCGCCTGCGAGCGCGGCGCTCACCGTGTCGACGAAATCACTCCGGCGCAGCTGCATGGGCGAGACGTTGACGGCCACGCGCGGCGGCGCGATCCCGCGTTCGCTCGAGCGATGATGATCGTGAACGGCCCGTGCCAAGACCCCTGCGCCGACCTCGAGGATCAGTCCGCTCCCCTCGAGCAGCGGAATGAACCTCAGCGGGGCGACCAAGCGGCGGTCCGGGCTCTGCCAGCGCAGCAGTCCCTAAACGCCCAGAATGTGTCGAGATTGCAGCTCGAGTTTCGGCTGATCGTGCAGCACGAACTCCTCCCGCTCCAGAGGCTGGCGCAGCCGGGTTTCCGGGGTGCGCCGCTCGGCGCTGCGCGCGGCCATCCCCGGGGAATAAGAAACGTTGGTCTCATCGGTCTCTTTTGCCCTTCTGAGGGCAGCCTCGGCGCAGCCGAGGAGGGCTTGCGCGTCTTCGGCATCGGCGGGGCACACCGCGACGCCGGCTCGGGCGGATACGTTGAGGTCCGCACCGCCGCTGTTGAACGGCTTGCCGAAGCTCTCATCCCACATCAGCCCCGGGGCCTGCTCCAGGCCGGCGCGGCCGCCGAAGCCCTGAGGCGCGCAAAGGTGTCTTGCGAGAGCCGTGCCGACCGATTGTTGCCTGCAACGAGTGAGAGGCGGTCACCCAGACGCCTCAGCAGCGCATCGCCCGCTTGCCGTCCCAGCGCCTCGTTCACCGTGCGCAAGCGCGCGACGCCCGCCAGCACGAGAACGATCTCTTGGTGTGCAGCTTGCGCTGCCGAGGCAGCTGCTGTGGCTCTCCGGCTGGTGTCTCGGCGCGTGTTTCGTGTTGGGCTTCGCCGCATGGCGCACCCGCAAGCGCGACACGTGAACGCTCGTCGGTGCGCGGCTGTGACGGTAGTGTGCGCGGGAGCAGCGGTGGCGCAGCCAGTCCCGGCTGCGCCACCGCTGCGATCAGGAGCCCGACGGCAGCGCCGGCGGGGTGCTCAACGTCACCGGCATGCCGGTCGGCAGCGTGGCGACGCCGGCGTCGTAGGCCGCGCTGTTCCACGCCTTCACCTGCGATACGACCGATCCGTCGTAGCGCGCAAGCAGCTGGTCGATCTTCGCCCGATCGGCACGGATCAGCGAGAGGATCTGCGCGCGCGGTTTGGCGCCCCAGAGTCCCGCGCTCATGCCGTAAACGCTCTCCACGCGCCGGTGCAGGTGCGAGAAGTGACGCAGGAAGTCCTCCTCGGCGTTGTGCTGCGTGTGCGGGTTCCACAGCACGTCCTGATACGCGGTGAGCGTCTTCTCGAGCTTCTTGCCCTGCGCGATGAGAGCCGCGTGCTGCTCTGCCCAGGCCGCATCCGAGTTGCCGCGCGCGAGCACCCCTGCGAGCGTCGTACGCATGGCCGAAACGTGGTTCAGCAGGCGGTTGACCGCGGACAGTTGCGTGCGCGCGGCGAGTCCCGCCTCAGTGTCGGCACGGTCGGTGGCGAGGCTCACCCGGTAGCGCGGGTCGGGCTCGACCTTGAGCGTCACGTGCTCGGCATAGGCGCCGGCGTGCAGCGTCGCAGCATACTGACCGGGCAGGGCGGCCGGGCCGAACCCGCCTCCGTGCCCGGGGTTGCCGAGCGGCGGGTTGAGTTTGGCCGGCGCCTTGTAGCGCAGGTTCCAGACCACGGTGTTGAAGCCGGCCTTGCCGGGTCCGTGCAGCGTCGTCACCACCGTGCCCGCCGAATCGCGGATGGTGATGCGCACCGGGCCGTGATGAGCGGCTTTTTGCGCGGCAGTCGGTTTGAGCGCCTTGGCGAGATGGTAGGTGATCATCGCTCCGGTGGGCGCGTTCGGCGCGATGTAGGCGCTGGGTCCCACGCCGTTGGTGTAGGAGTGGTACAGCAGCACGCCGGCGGAGGCTGTGAAGGCGTGGAACGGCGCACGCGCCTCGGCGGCGCTGTACTGCTCGAGAGGCCGCAGATTATCGAGCACCCAGATGCCGCGGCCATGGGTGGCGAGCAGCATCCCGCGGTGATCCGGGGCGAAGGTCACGTCCCACACGGACAGTCCGCGCGGCAGGTTCGCGTGCAGCGGCTGCCAGTGCCCGCCGTCATCGAACGAGACGTACAGCCCCGCGGAGATCGTGCCGGCGAACAGCAGCCCCGCGTGATTGGGATCCTCGGCCACCACCTCGACGCTGCTGTCGGGCAGCCCGTTGGTGATGCGCGTCCAGTGCCTGCCGTAGTCGGTGGTGCGATAGACGTACGGCGCGTCGTTGCCGATCTCATGGCCGTCGAAGGCCGCATAGGCGGTGCCCGCGGCGAACGGCGAGGGCTCGACGTGATACACGCGCGCCCATTGCGGTGCGCCGGGCGGCGTGACCTTGCTCCAGTGCGCGCCGCCGTCGCGGGTGACCCACACCCAGCCGTCGTCGGTTCCAGCCCAGATGACCTGCGGATTGGTCGGAGCGAGCCCGATCGACTGGATGGTGTCGTAGGTCTCCGCGCCGCTCATGTCGAGGTTGATCGGCCCGCCGCTCGGTTGCTCCTTGGCCTTGACGTTGCGCGTCAGGTCGGGGCTGATGACCTGCCAGTGTTTGCCGCCGTCGGTGCTGTGAAACACAACGTCCGCGGCCGTGTACACGTCCTCGGGATTGGTCGGGGAGACCGCCACCGGCGTGGTCCAGTCGAAGCGGTACTTCTGCGCATAGGGCCGTTTGCCCGAGATCATCAATCCGGCGAGCACGTCACGCAGGTACGGGTTGATCTCGCGCTTGCGGCCGGTGGCGCGGTTCAGCACTGTGGCGAACCCGTCATCGGTCGTGGCGTAGATCATCGAGGCGTTGCTCGCGGCCGGCACCACGTATTGGCCGTCGCCGCCGGAGACATCGAACCAGTCCTGAGCGCCCGTGACGCCACCGCGCTCGTAGTCGCTGCTCGCGCCGCACCATGCATCGTTGTCCTGCAGGCCGCCGCACACCAGATAGGGCCACGGGTGATCCGTGGCGCTCGTGGCCACCTGGTAGAACTGCTCGATCGGCAGGTTGTCGAGATGGCGCCAGTGCTTGCCGGCGTCGAGCGACAGGTATACGCCGCCGTCATTGCCCTGGATGATGCGGTCTGGGTTGTTCGGGTCGATCCAGATGGCGTGGTGATCCACGTGCACACCCTTGTCGGCGTAGAAGACGTGTCGGCCGCCGTCCTTGCTCTCCATCATCTTCATCGACAGCAGGAACAGGCGCTGCGGGTTGTTCGGCATCACCGCGAGCTGGGTGAAGTAAAAAGGCCGCACGTCGCTGTTGTGGTTGTCGCTCACCTTGCTCCAGTGGCTGCCGATGTCATGCGAGACCCACAGCACGCCGCCCTTGGCCTGCAGGACCGCGTACACCGTGCTCGGCTGGCTCGGTGCGAAGGCGACCGCGCTGCGGCCGATCATGCCGCCCGGCAGCCCGTGGGTGAGCTTCTTCCAGTGCACGCCGCCGTCGGTGGAGCGGTACAGGCCGCCGCTCTTGCCGCCGCTGGTGAGCAGCCAGGCGCGCCGCTGCAGCGGCCACATGCCGGCAATGAGCACCTCGGGGTTGCCCGGCTCGAAGGCGATGGTGCTGCAGCCGGTGTGATCGTTGAGGTAGAGGACCCGGCGCCAGTGCGCGCCGTTGTCGGTGCTCATGTAGACGCCGCGCTCGGGGCCGCGTTTCCACAGATCGCCCGTGGCGCAGGCGAAGACGGTGTTGGTGTCCTGCGGATCGACCGCGATGGCGGCGATCTGTCCGGCCCGGTGCAGGCCCTTATCCACCCAGGTCTTGCCTGCATCGGGGCTGAAGTACACCCCATCGCCATTGAGCACGTCGTTGCGCGGGTTGGCCTCACCGGTGCCCACCCAGAGCCAGTTGGGGTTGGCGCCGGCGAGCGCGAGCGAGCCGATCGACTGGGTCGGCTCGTGCGTGAAGATCGGCTTCCAGGTCATGCCCCCGTCCTGCGTCTTCCAGACGCCCCCGCCGGCGCTGCCGACGTAGTAGAGGGCGGGGTGGCCGGCCACGCCGAGCACGCTGGTGACGCGCCCTCCGGCCACCGCCGGTCCGAGGTCGCGCAGCTTCAGTCCCTGAAACGGGTGCGGGTGCTTGGGTGCCGGCTTGGTCGCCGCGGCGGCGGCCAAGCTGGTGCCCAGGAGCGCAGCGGTCGCCAATGCCAAGATGGGGCGCATTGCAGGTCTCCAGCGAAGTAATCGGGAAAGGACCGCCAAGGTAGCGCTTTGTTCGCTCGATCGGTCGCTCATTCGGCACGGTCCGTCGCCTCACAGCCCCCACTCCCCGCAAAACCGCCCGACGCGCCGGTGTGCGCGGGATCGTTGCCTGCGAGTGCCGGCGCACGCTAGGCTCGCTCGGCGAGCTGTGGCGGGAGCGCCGCGCGCGCCACTTGCTTGGAGAGACTCCCATCGGTACCCGCCACCGCCCCAACACGCTCTCGCCGATGGGGTTCGTGATCGCCTTCGGCGCGGTCAGCATGCTCGCAGACGTGGTGTACGAGGGTGCCCGGGCCATCGTCGGGCCGTACCTGGCCACGCTCGGCGCCTCGGCGGCCCTGGTGGGGCTGGTCACCGGGGCCGGCGAGGCCGTCGCCCTCGTGCTGCGGCTGCTCACCGGTCCGCTCGCGGACAAGACGCGCCGGTATTGGACGTGGTCGATCGCCGGCTACCTCATGACGGTGGTGGCGGTGCCGCTGCTGTCGTTCTCGGCCACGCTGGGTCAGGCATCGGCGCTGGTGATTGCCGAGCGCTTCGGCAAGGCGGTGCGCACGCCGGCCCGCGACACCATGCTGTCGCACGCCGGCGGCCGGCAGCGGCGCGGCCGCGCATTCGCGCTGCATGAGCTGCTGGATCAGACCGGAGCGCTCGCCGGACCGCTGGTGGTGGCCCTGATGATCGCGCTCGGCAGTTTCCGCACCGCGTTCCGCGTGCTGCTGATCCCCGGACTCGGGGCGCTTGCGCTGCTCGCTTGGCTGCGCCGCCGGGTGCCCCGGCCGCAGGACTATGAAACGGACGTGCCGGATACATACCCCGGCGGCGCAGCGCAGCAGCCCGTCGCGGCGCCGCTGCCGCGGCGGTTCTGGCGTTACAGCGCATTCACGGCGATCTCGATGCTGGGGTTTGCGACCTTCGGGGTGATCTCCTATCACTTGGAAGTCCGCCACGTGCTCGCCCCGGATGTGATTCCCATTGTGTACGCGGCCGCAATGGCCGCCGCGGCGCTGGCGGCGCTCGGGGCGGGCTTCGCCTACGACCGGATCGGGCTCGCCAGTCTGATCATCGTGCCGCCGCTGACCTCGGTGATCCCCCTGCTGTCGTTCTCCACCGTGCCGCTGCAGGTCTGGTGGGGAGCGGTGCTGTGGGGCACGGTCGTCGGGTTGCATGGGTCCACGATGCGCGCCGCCGTCGCCGACCTCGCGCCGGCGGCGCGCCGGGGGCTGGCCTACGGGGTGTTCAGCGCCGCGTACGGGCTCGCCTGGCTGGTGGGCGCGACGCTGATCGGCGCGCTCTACGCGCACTCGCTCCCGGAGGTGCAGTTGCTGACCGGCCTCACCCAGGCACTGGCCCTGGTGGTGTTCGTGCCTCTGCTGCGCTCAGGCAAGGGTGCCAGACCCGCGGCATAAGCGGCGCGGCCCGCGGCCTTCCCGGCGCGCGCGTGATGCGCAACCCACGGGCCGCTCGGGGCGGTGACGCGCGCGCGCGCAAGTGCTAAGTTTCACGCACTCCACGGCTAGGCTCGGGGCAAATCATCATGAAGACTATTCAGCGACTCGCAGCCGTTGCGCTGCTCGCGGGCGGGATCGGATTGGCGAGCGCCACGACGGTGCACGTGCGCCTCACGGGCGCCCAGGAAGTGCCGTCGGTGAAGACCGCGGCCACGGGTGAGGCGGTCATCTCCGTGATGCCGGACCACAAGGTGAGCGGCGTGGTGGTCACGCATGGGGTCAAGGCGTTCATGGCCCATATCCACGAGGCCGCAGCCGGCACCAATGGACCGGTCATCATCGTGCTGCAGCACAGCGCGGCCCATACCTGGCGGGTGCCGCCGGGGGCGAAGCTCAGCGGCGCGCAGTACCGGGCGTTCCTGGCGGGTGATCTGTATCTCAACGTGCACAGCAAGCGCCATCCGGCCGGCGAGATCCGCGGACAGATAAAGCCATAAGAAACTGATTTTACTTGGTTTATTGGATGCTGCGGCGCTCGGGGCAGGCGGGCGCGCCGGCAGCGAGACCTTGCGTCCGCTCACCGCGGACCTCGGGTGCCTGACCTAATCTTTTTTGACCTATGACCTCGCGGCCGAGCCTCGAAGCGCTACCGGACTCGATTTACGCGGCGGAACTGCAGAGGGACCCGCCGAGCTCCCGCTTTGCCGCGCCGCTCGAGGCGCAATTCGCGCGCAGTGCCCTGCGCAACAGCCGCACCATCGTGCGTTTCGCCTCGACGCTGACGGTGCTGCTGATCGTGGTGCGCGGCGCCGAGCGGCTCATTGCCGGCATGCCGCTGCCGCTGCCGGTGAACGGGATGCTCGCCGGCGTCATCGGCTCGAGCCTCGCGCTGCTGTGGCTCGCCTGGAGCGGTGTGTACGAGCGGCTCTATCTGCCCTTCGCCCGGGTGCTGGTGCCGCTGCGCAACGTGCTGATCGCCACGCAGTCGGTGCACGCGGCCGCGCTGGGCGAGCTCGATGCGCTGATCGTGCTGCCGCTGCTGATCATCGGGCCGCTGTATTTCTCGGGTCTGTCGTTTCGGGCCGGACTGTTCGCCGCGGCGCTCGCCTGCGCAGCCGAGCTGCTCGCGGCGCATCTGTTTCATCTGCCGCCGCAGGTGGCGCTGCGCACCGCGGCCTTCCTGCTGACGACGCTGCCCACCTGCGCGGTCGCGGCGTGGCTGATCGAGAGGCACGCGCGGCGCGGTTTCCTCGAGGGCCAGCTGATCGGCGAGCTCGCGCAGCAGGACGTGCTCACCTGGACCAAGAACCGCCGCATGTTCGATGAGAGCCTGGTGCGGCTGTGGCGCCAAGCCACGAGCGACGCGCGGGCGCTGTCGATTCTGCTGATGGACATCGATTACTTCAAAGCCTACAACGACCGCTACGGCCATCAGGCCGGCGATGCGGCGCTGCGTCAGGCGGCGCAGGCGATTCAGCGCTGCGCGCGCCGGCCGCTCGATCTGGTCGCGCGCTACGGCGGGGAGGAGTTCGGCGTGATCCTCTACGACACCGACCGTGCCGGTGCGCACGCGGCGGCGGAGGCGATGCGCCAGGCGGTGCAGGAACTGTCGATCGAGCATGACGGCTCGCGCTGCAGCGACGTGTTGACGATCAGCGTCGGCGTGGCGGTGGTCGAGCCGACTGCGTGGCGCAATCCCTACGGCGCGCTGCAGCTCGCGGACGAGGCGCTCTATCAGGCCAAATCCAAGGGACGCAACCGCGTCGAGCTGATGGACGACGTCGCCCATCGGTTGCTGGTCACCGGCGAGTTCTCCAAGGACATCATCGGGCATCTGAAGAGCGACACGTCCGCCGGTTGAACGCCCCGCGCGCGGCACGGCCCGCAGCCGCCCAGCCACGGCTCCGAAACGCCCGGGCTGCGGGATGTAGCACATAATCCAAGGTATCCGGTGCGCTAAAATCCGGCCCGGAGGATGCTGTGCAAGCGACGCCGGCATGAGTGCGAACCAGCCCGAAACCGACCATTTGGCAGCCGACCTGGAGCGGCTGCGGCTGGTTTACGGCAATTTTCCCTTCATGCTGACGGGGGCCGTGACGGCCGCCTGCGTGCTGGCTGTGCTGCTGTATCAGGTGGTGTCGCAGCCGGTGATGCTGGTGTGGCTGTCGCTCGTGGTCATCATCTCCCTCGCGCGGCATGTCGAGAGCCGCACCTTTCAGCGCGATCCGGGCGCGCGTCCGGCGCGCGAGTGGGTCCGGCGCCTGGAGGCGGGAACACTCCTCTCGGGCGTGGTGTGGGGCGTCGGGGCGGCGCTGTTCCTGCCGGCGGGCGATGTGCCGCACCAGATGATCACGCTGCTCGTGTACACCGGCGTCATCGCCGGCGCCATGACCTCCTACGGGGCGATGTGGCGCTGCTACATGATTTTCATGGTTCCGTTCGCCGCGCTGATCGAGTGGCGGCTGCTCACCGACCAGGTGCCGCTGCACGACGCGCTGGCGTTCGTGAACATCGTCTACGCCGCCGTCGTGGCCTATACGGCCTACAAGACGGACCACACCATCGGCAACGTGCTCGCCATCACGGCCGAGAACGAGAAGTTGACCCGCGCGCTGCAGTATCAGGCCACCCACGATGCGCTGGTCGATCTGGTCAATCACCGCGAATTCAACGTCAGGTTGCGCGAAGCGGCCAGAGCGCGCGAGCCGTGCGCGCTGGTGTTCATCGATCTCGACCACTTCAAGGAAGTCAATGATCGCGGCGGCCACGCCGCCGGCGATGAGGCGCTGCGGCGCGTGAGCGAGATCCTCAAGGAGCATGTGCGCGCGAGCGATACCGCCGCGCGCGTCGGAGGGGACGAGTTCGCCCTGCTGCTGCCGGGCTGTCCGCGCGAGCGGGCGGAGAAGGTGGCCGCGGGGGTGCTCGCGGCGATCCAGGAGTTCGTGCTGCGCTGGGAGGAGGGGCACTACTTCCGGGTGGGGGCGAGCATGGGCGTTGCGTATGCCGGGGCCGGGGAGGCGGATGCGGATGCGCTGCTGCGCGTGGCCGATTCGGCGTGCTACGCGGCGAAGAACGCCGGTCGGGGGCGCATCGAGGTGCGCTGCGCGCAGCGGGTGCGCGAGCCGAGCCACTTTGAAATAGAGACGCTGCGCCCCTCAAGCTGAGCACAACGGCCTGATGTCCACCCGCGGGTGGTCGCGGCGCTGCGCCCCGGGGGAATACCTCGAGCGCCGAGCCCGCCGGGCCGGTAAACTTCTCGCCCGCGGCGCCCCCGTAGCTCAGTGGATAGAGCGACCGCCTCCTAAGCGGTAGGTCGTCGGTTCAACTCCGGCCGGGGGCGCCATCATTGCTCATGCCGGCGCCCGCTGCCGCCTCGGGCGGCGCCTCCCGGACCCAGTCGCCCTCGAGCGGTGCCTCGGGCCGCGCGGGGCTGCGCTCGTGGGCTGTGATTCCCGCCCACAGCACGCACACCACCCAGACCGGGAAATAGAGCGAGACGTTGATGGACACGCCGAGCAGGATCGGCACCAGCACGACGGCGCAGACGATGAGCATCACGACCCCGCCGACGATGCTGGCATAGAGCAGCCCGATGGGGCCGAGGAAGAAGGCGAGGGCGAGGGCGGTAGCGAGAGACTTCCGAGGCCTCTCCCGAACGGGGCTGACGGCGGTCTGACTCATGAGGGATCTCGCGCAGGCAAAGCAGTGTGTAGCACTATACTCCCGCATCCTGTGCGCGCCCCGGCGACCCGATTCGGCAGGCGGGCGCCCGGTATGCGCCGTAGGCCGCCGAGGCGGCCTGCCCGCCTGCGATCGGCATCACACTTCGGGGCGGTGCGGGCCGTGCGCGCGCGGGCGCGCCCTACAATCCCGGCGACCCCTGCCGTAAGTGTCACTGTGTCCAAATCGCAACCCGACCGCGTGCGCCGCGCCCAGCCATCGAATTCCGAGCTCGAGCGGCGCGGCGAGCCGGACCGGCGCGTCAACGTCGTGCACGCGTTGTTGTACGGCAGCATGCGCCCGCGCCGCCGTGGCCCGCGGCGCGGCGGCGAGCAGCGTCTCGGGGCGGTCGACTGGCATCATCCGTGGTGGCTTGCGGTAGGGGTGCTGATCGTGGCGCTCTCCTGCGCCGATGCGGCGCTGACGCTGCTGTTGATCGCCCACGGGGCCTACGAGGTCAACCCGCTGCTCGCGCCGCTGGTGCGCGCTTCGGGCACGGCTTTCATACTGCTGAAGGTGGGACTCACCGGCGGCGGCATCGTGTGCCTGACGATGCTGTCGCGTCTGAAGATCTTCGGCTGGCTGCCGGTGAAGCTCATCCTCTACGCGGTGCTGCTCGCATACATCGTACTAATTGCCTATGAGCTCAGGTTGCTCGGCATGCTGTGAAGGAGGTGGAGCGCACCTGCGGGCCGATCCTGAATCGGCGTTCAGCTTCAGTATGAAGCGCGATTTCATGTACCTCGCCTGTGTCGTTTCCGTTACACTAGCGGTTCGCGGTCGCATCTCCCAGCATGCTTGAACCTACACCCCTTTTCGGCGGCAACGCCGACTTCCTCGATACTCTCTACGAGCAGTACCTGCGTGACCCCGCAAGCGTAGAGGAGCCCTGGCGCCGCTACTTCGAGAGCCTGCCGGGCGCGAGCGGCGCAGAGCGGCCGCGCGCTCCGATCGAGGCGCAGATCGCCGCGCGCGCCCGCCAGCCGCGCGCGCTGGCGAGTGCGGTCGGCGCCCGCGGCGCCGATGTGCGCCAGGCGTACGTCTCGCGATTGATTCAGATCTGGATCAACCGCGGCCACCTGGTCGCCAAGATCGACCCGCTTGGGCTGCTTCAGCGTCCGCGGCCGCACGTGCTCGAGCTCGATTACTTCAAGCTCTCCAACGCCGACCTCGACACCGAGTTCTACACCGGCAGCCGCATCGAGGCGGTGCCCAAGCGCATACCGCTGCGCGAGATCCTGCGCGAGCTCGAGATCATCTACGGCGGCTCGGTGGGTGCGGAGTTCGCGCACATCTCGGATTCCAACGAGCGGCTGTGGCTGCAGGACCGCTTCCAGGCCGGGCGGCTGCAGCAGCGCTTCAGCGCCGAGGAGAAGCGCAACATCCTCTGGCAGCTCACCTCCGCGGAGGGGCACGAGCGCTACCTGCACACCAAGTACGTCGGCCAGAAGCGCTTCTCGCTCGAGGGCGGCGAGACGCTCATTCCGATGCTCGATGACCTGATTCAAAGCTGCGGCCGCGCCGGGGTGGAGGAAGTGGTCATCGGCATGGCGCACCGCGGCCGGCTCAACGTGCTGGTCAACCTGCTCGGCAAGCCGCCGTCGCTGCTGTTCACCGAGTTCGAGGGCAACTACGACCTGAGTCACATCAAGGGCTCGGGCGATGTGAAGTACCACAAGGGCTTCTCCGCGGACCTGCGCACGCCGACCGGCAACGTGCACACGGTGCTTGCCTTCAATCCCTCGCACCTGGAGGTCGTCAACCCCGTGGTCGAGGGCTCGGTGCGCGCCCGCCAGGAGCGGCGCAACGATGAGCACGGCGATCGGGTCCTGCCCGTGCTGATCCACGGAGATGCGGCGTTCGCCGGTCAGGGCGTGGTGATGGAGACGCTGCAGCTCTCGCAGGCGCGCGGCTACCTCACCGGCGGCACGCTGCACGTCGTGATCAACAACCAGGTCGGCTTCACCACCTCGGCCGCCGAGGATGCGCGCTCGACGCTCTACTGCAGCGACGTCGCCAAGATGCTCGAGGCGCCCATCTTCCACGTCAACGGCGATGACCCGGAAGCGGCGGTGTTCGTGACGCGCCTTGCGCTCGAGTACCGCATGCGCTTCCACAAGGACGTCGTCATCGATCTGGTGTGCTACCGGCGCCTCGGACACAACGAGGCCGATGAGCCGGCGGCCACCCAGCCGCAGATGTACCAGATCATCCGCAAGCACCCGACCACCCGCCAGCTCTACGCCGAGCGGCTGGTCGGCGAAGGAGTGGTGGGCGCGTCGGACCCGGATGCCCTCATCGACAAGTACCGTGATGGGCTCGATCAGGGCAAGCCGCTCGCGCGCGCCGCGCTCGGCATGCTTGGCAACCAGTTCACGGTGGACTGGACGCGCTATGGGCAGTCGGACTGGAGCGAGCAGGTGGGCACCGGCGTCGAGATGAAGCGGCTGAAATCCCTCGGCGAGCGGCTGATGCGCCTGCCCGAGGGCCTGTCGCTGCACCCGCGCGTGGCGCAGATCATGAAGCATCGCCTCGAGATGCTCGCCGGCAAGATGCCCCTCGACTGGGGCTGCGCCGAGACCCTCGCCTACGCCTCGCTCGTCGAGGACGGCTACTCGGTTCGCCTGAGCGGTCAGGACTGCGGCCGCGGCACTTTCTTCCATCGCCACGCGGTGCTGCACGATCAGGGCAGCTCGAGCGTCTACATTCCCCTGCAGCACATCGCCGAGCGCCAGCCGCGCGTGCAGATCATCGACTCGGTGCTCTCCGAAGAGGCCGTGATGGGCTTCGAGTACGGGTATTCGACGACCGAGCCGTCGTGCCTGACGATCTGGGAGGCGCAGTTCGGCGATTTCGCCAATGGGGCGCAGGTCATCATTGATCAGTTCATCAGCTCGGGCGAGGCGAAGTGGGAGCGCTACTGCGGGCTTGCTCTGTTCCTGCCGCACGGCTACGAGGGCCAGGGGCCGGAGCACTCCTCTGCGCGCCTGGAGCGCTTCCTGCAGTTGTGCGCCGAGTCCAACATGCAGGTGTGCGTGCCCTCGACCCCGGCGCAGATGTTCCACATGCTGCGCCGGCAGATGTTGCAGACCTTCCGCAAGCCGCTCATCGTCATGACGCCGAAGAGCCTGTTGCGCCATGAGCTGTCCGTCTCGGCGCTCACGGACCTGACCAGCGGCGGATTCGCCCGCGTGATCGACGAGGCCGATGAGCTCGATGCCGGCGCGGTGCGCCGCGCGGTGTTCTGCAGCGGCAAGGTGTATTTCGACCTGCTCAAGGCGCGGCGCGCGTCGGGAATCAGTGACGTGGCGCTGGTGCGCATCGAGCAGCTCTATCCGTTCCCGACCGAGGATTACCAGGCGGTGCTCGCGCGCTACCCGAACCTGCGCGACGTCGTGTGGTGCCAGGAGGAGCCGCAGAACCAGGGCGCCTGGTATCAGATCCGCCACCGGCTCGAGGAGCCGCTCGGCAAGGGCGCCGATGTGCTCTATGCCGGCCGCGCGCCGGCGGCCGCGCCGGCCACGGGCATCGGCAAGGTGCACGAGCGCGAGCAGCAGACGCTGGTCGATGCGGCGCTGCACGCCACGACCACGGAGAATTCGGCGCGTAAGACGCCGCGGCTGACGCAGGCGCGCGGGCGCAAGACGGCCGCGACCCCGATGAGAAAGAGCTCATGACGACAGAAATAAAAGTTCCGCAGCTGCCGGAGTCCGTTTCCGACGCTACGCTGGTGGCCTGGCACAAGAGGCCGGGCGATGCCGTGCGGCGCGATGAGAATCTGGCCGATCTTGAGACCGACAAGGTGGTGCTGGAAGTGCCCTCGCCGGCGAGCGGCGTGCTGCGCGAGTTGAAAGTCGCCGACGGCACCGTGGTCAGGAGCGGCCAGGTGCTCGCGGTCATCGAGGAGGGCGCGCAGGCGCCGGCCGCAGCCCAGGGTGGGGCGGCCGAGAAGCGCGCGCCGGCCCCCGAGAGCCGGGCCGAGGCCGGAAGCGAGAAGGAGA
>JAJYLP010000082.1 GCA_021787615.1 Pseudomonadota bacterium | reverse complement strand
GACGCAACCATCCCGGGCGGCGACGCCTTCGCGACCGCGGCCGGTTACGTCGCAGCAACGGTATGCGATCTGTATTGCCGCCCGCGACCGTCGGGTCGGTCCAATGCTCTTTCGTCATCTAGTGGTACTCACTGAGGGAATGGCCATCATGAGCCCTTTGTTCGGCGCCTGTCACATGAAACGCGTAATTCTACTCTCGCTCACCGCGGCTCTGGCGTGGGTCGCCCCCGCACATGCTATGGCAACGCGAGCATCGCAAGCGAGCGCGACGGAGCATCTCGTGATTGATGCGCGTGCGCCGGGACGGCCGTTCCCGCATTTCTGGGAACGCATGTTCGGGTCCGGCCGGGCGGTGTTGGTATTGCGCGCGAACTACCAAAAAGACCTTACCATGATGCGGTCGTCAACCGATATCGCCTACGTGCGGTTTCACGGCCTGTTGGATCGTGGCGTAGGCTTGGTCTCAGGCAAGACCGCATTGTTCTACAACAGGTCGTCCGCGAAGCGCTCGCCATACAACTTTTCGTATGTCGATCAGATATACGACGCCTTGCTCGCGCACGGCGTACGTCCGTTCGTAGAGCTCGACTTCATGCCGAAGGCGCTCGCCGCCGACCCGCATATGCGACAGTCTTTCTGGTACCACCCGATCGTCTCCCCGCCGCGCAGCTATGCGGCCTGGGACAGAATGATCCGCGCATTGGCGAAGCATTTGATCTCGCGTTACGGCATCAACGAAGTCTCGAAGTGGTATTTCGAAGTCTGGAACGAGCCGAACCTCGACTTCTGGGGCGGAGTGCCGAAGCAGCAGACTTACTTCACTTTCTACGACCATACTGCGCGGGCGCTGAAGGAAGTCAATCCACGGCTCAGAGTCGGCGGCCCGGCGACGGCACAGGCGGCCTGGGTGAGCGCGTTCCTGGCCCACGTATCTGCAGTCAAGGCGCCCATCGATTTCGTCAGCTCCCATGTCTATGGCAACGACACAGCGGAGAACGTCTTCGGCATCCACGAGAAGATAGCGCGTCGAGCGATGGTGTGCCGCGCGGTGCGCAAGGTGCACCAGGAGATCGAGCATTCGCCCTATCCCCATCTGCCGCTCATCATCTCCGAGTACAACGCGAGCTACTCCAACGAGCCGGACGTGACTGACACGCCGTATATGGGGCCATGGCTGGCAACCACCATATCCCACTGCGACGGCCTGGCGCAGATGATGAGCTACTGGACGTTCTCCGACGTCTTCGAGGAAGGCGGCGTCATTCGCAAGCCGTTTTACGGAGGCTTCGGCTTGATCGCCGAGGATGACATACCGAAGGCGGCGTTCAATGCCTTCGCCGTCCTGCATAAACTGGGCGATGTCAGGCTGGATCCGACCGCGCGGTCGGCCCTCATCACCCGCACATCGAACGGCGCTGTGGCGATCGCTCTGTGGAACTACGCGCCACCGGACGGCACAGGGCCGCGATATACCCCGCCGCCGGCTACCCGGCAAGTGCGAACCTTCAAGATCACGGTTCGCGGCATCTCGCCCTCGGCGCATGGAGACTTGTGGCGAGTCGACGATCGGCACAGCAACGTATTGGAGGCTTTCGACGCGATGGGACGTCCCAGATGGCCGACGCGGGCGCAGATCAAGGAGCTCAGGGCAGCGGGGCGGCTTGCGCCACCGCAACAGGTTGAGTTGAGGAGCGGACGACTCAAAGTCACTGTGCCGCAGCACGGCCTGTTTTTGCTGCTCCTGGGCGGGACCCGCGGAGGACAGACGTCGCGGCATCAGGAGCGGGTCAAGGCCGGCAACGCAGCGCGGCGCCGGCGGCCCCGATGACGCTGCGTGTGGTAGCGAAGTCAAGTGCCCAATTCGGCACCGTAAAGCACCATGGTGAAGCGCATATCTTGGCATGTGCGTGCTGCTCGGAGCGACGCGAGCGTGAGCGCGCAGAAAGCTAAAGTCGCAGCGTGCGTCCTGGCACTGCTGTTATTCTCTGGGGAATATGCCTGCGCGGGCAATGCGTCGTCGAATCCGGCCGCGGTGGCGCCATTGCCGAAGGCGATCGTGACGCGACTCGCTGCGCATCCGCGGCGCATGTTCAAGGATATTGAGCGGCGCACCTTCGAGTACTTCTGGAACACGACGGACCCACGAACGGGTCTCACGCCGGATCGGTGGCCGACCCCGAGCCCCTCGAGCATTGCGGCCGACGGCTTTGCGCTGACCGCCGACGTCATCGGGGCGTATCGCGGGTATGTGAGCCGCGAAGCGGCCGCCGAGCGTGCGCGCACGACTCTGGCCTTTCTGGCGAGCCGTCCGCAGGGTCCAGGAGCGGTGGGATTCGCCGGATATCACGGTCTTTTCTATCACTTTCTCGATATGAGGACCGGCGTGAGATCGAGGAACAGCGAGCTGTCCACCATTGATACTGCTTTGCTCATGGCGGGGGTGCTCACGGCCGAGAGCTATTTTGATCGAGATACTCCGGTGGAGCGCAGCGTGCGGCGTTTTGCCGACCAGTTGTATCGGAACGTGGACTGGCGATGGACGGAGCAAGGCGACCCCCGCGTGCGCATGGGGTGGATGCCAGACACTGGGTTCTACACTTCGACCTGGGACGGATATTCGGAAGGCTCCCTGCTGTACATCCTCGGCTTGGGGTC
Organism: Pseudomonadota bacterium; assembly: GCA_021787615.1. Lineage (GTDB taxonomy): Bacteria > Pseudomonadota > Gammaproteobacteria > Steroidobacterales > Steroidobacteraceae > 13-2-20CM-66-19. The sequence goes on along the minus strand of JAJYLP010000082.1, from coordinate 12,660 downwards.
GCCGACGCATCGGCTGCGCAGCGATGCCTGGAAGGCCTGGACCTCCACCGACCCGACAGAATGGCGGAGCCTGGACGGGGAAACCTTCCTCGCCTTTGGGCCGCAATTCGCCAATCAATACACGGCGATCTGGGTCAATTTCCAAGGTATCGCCGATCCCTTCATGGCGAGTCACCAATCGAATTACTTCCAGAATGGACAGCGGGCCACGCTGGCGCAGCAGCAGTTCGCGATTGACGATCCGCATTACTGGAGAGGCTACAGCAAGTACATATGGGGCTTGACCGCGTGTGACGGACCAGGAAACGTGCGAGCCGACTTTCACGGCGGAATGCGGGTATTCCATTCCTACGCTGCCCGCGGCATCACGAGCGGTGATGTCGATGATGGAACGCTGGCGCCGACAGCGATGGTTGGCTCGCTTCCTTTTGCTCCGCGAGTCGTGAGCTATTCGACGGTGGCGCTGATGCGCACGTACGGCGACATCATCTACACGCAGTACGGCTTCCTCGATTCTTTCAACCCGAGCTTCACCGATGCCGCGCTCGCTGAGCACGGGCATGTCATCCCGGGGCGCGGATGGGTGGACGGGGACTTCATCGGGATTGATCAGGGACCCATCCTTGCCATGATAGAGAATGAGCGCAGCGGTCTCATCTGGAAGCTCATGCAGCACAACCGCTACATCAAGGAGGGCCTCGAACGGGCGGGCTTCATCGGCGGTTGGCTCGATCAGCGCAAGGCGTCGCCTCCCGTGGAGACGACGCTGCGGAGTCACCGCACAGAGCCGGCCGGCCGGGCGGCAGCGAAGTCCCGTAGGTCGCCGATGGCGCACCGTCCGTGAGGCGGCGAGGCGGCGCGCTGGGGTGCACAGTGTCAAGCCACGATTCGTCCGAAGCACGGCGTCGAGTGCAGCTGCGCGCTGCGCAATGAGCTGGGTTGGATCGGGGATCCGCAGCTGCGACCTGCCTGTGCGCAGCGGTCGTTTTACAAACGTCGCGACCGCGCTGCGCGAGCGCGATCTGCGGCGCACCCTCGCCGTGCCAGGTAATCCGCAACCGGTCAGTCGAGCCGCGCGCTGTCCAGGGCGTCCGAACTTGTAGTTTTGCGTGAAGCCTTCCACGTGCCACGCTGCACAGTCAGGCGCTGCCGCTGCAGTGCGGGATGACGCGACGGACATGGACGCATGACAGGAAACCCGGCCGATCTGCCGCCCGGTGCGAGCCGAACGTCGTTTCGGGATTCCCCGCGCGGCGATGCGCTCGGCAACGGGCTGCGCATCCGCTAGCCGCGGGACGGCTTCCCCCGGCGTTTCGGTGCCTGGCTGTGCCGTGGCGTTGCGCCCTTGCGATGCGGCGGGTGGGCTCGGCGCCCGGGGTGCGGGGGCCGCTCGGAATGTGCGGACCTCGAGTGCGGGCGGCTGATACGCAACTCGGTTCCGCGCACCCGTACAGCCTGCAGATTGTCGAAAATCTCCTTCGGCATTCCGGCGGGGAGATCGACGAGACTGTGGTCCTCGCGGATGTCGATGTGGCCGATGTCCCGGCCGTCCAGCCCCGCCTCGTTCGCTATGGCGCCAACGATGTTTCCGGGCTGTACGCCGTGCGCGTGGCCGACCTCGATGCGGAACGTCTCGAATCGCACGCCACCCTTGGAGCCGCGGGGCAGACGGCGCTCGCGCGGCGCCGTGGTGTCACTTTCGGCGCTGGGATGGTCGCTTGCGGATTCGCGATGGACCCAGTCAGCCGTGGAGTCCTGGCCCGGCGTGCCGGGTTTGGGCGCCAATAGAAACGGCGTCGGACCCTGAAACAGGCTGGCGAGCGCTGCGGCGATCTCGGCCGCGGGAATGTTCTGCTCTCGCTCGATCTGCTCGATGAGCGGCTGGAACACCTTGCCTTCCCCGCCCTGCACCGCGTTCGTGATGGCTTCCTTGAATTTCGCGATGCGCTGCTCGTTGACGTCTGCGACGCTGGGCAAGCGCATCTGCTCGATGGGCTGCTTGGTCGCCCGCTCGATGCTGCGCAGCATGTTTCGCTCACGCGGCGCGACGAACAGAATCGCCTCCCCGCTGCGCCCGGCGCGGCCGGTACGGCCGATCCGGTGAACGTAAGTTTGCGCGTCGTAGGGGATGTCGAAATTGACGACGTGAGAGATCCGCTCAACGTCGAGTCCCCGGGCAGCGACATCGGTGGCCACGACGATGTCGACTTGCCCCGACTTCAGACGGGCGATCGTCCGTTCGCGCTGCTGCTGTGGGATATCCCCATGCAACGCAGCGACGTTGAAGCCGCGTGCCTCGAGCCGCTCGGCGAGCTCGGTCGTCTCGATCTTCGTCCGTACGAAAATCAGCATCGCTTCGAAGCGCTCCGCTTCGAGGACCCGCGTGAGCGCATCGAGCTTGTGCAAGCCGCTCACGAGCCAGTAGCGCTGGCGGATCTTCGGCGCCGTGCTCGCGCGATTCTGGATGGTGATTTGTGCGGGCTCGCGCATGTGCTTGTGCGCGATTCGCCGTATCTGCGCGGGCAGGGTGGCTGAGAACAGCGCGATCTGCCGCTGCGGCGGCGCCTGCTCCAATACCCATTCGATCGCATCGACGAAGCCCATTTGCAGCATCTCATCGCCTTCATCGAGCACGATGAAGCGCACGGACCCGAGCTTCAGCGCGCCACGGTTCATGTGGTCCATGATTCGCCCGGGCGTGCCGACGATCACGTGCGCACCGCGCTTGAGGCCCTTGATCTGCGGCACGTAGCTTTGGCCGCCATAGATGGGCAGCACGTGGAAGCCTTTCAGATGCGTCGAATAGCGCTGGAAGGCCTCCGCCACCTGAATGGCGAGCTCGCGGGTCGGCACGAGCACGAGGGCTTGCGGGCCGGCAAGCTGCAGATCGATGCGCGCGAGAATCGGCAGCGCGAAGGCCGCCGTCTTGCCGGTGCCGGTCTGCGCCTGCCCCAGCAAGTCGGAACCGGACAGCAGTACTGGAATGGTCTGTGCTTGGATCGGAGTGGGCGTCTCATAGCCGACCGCCCTCAGCGCCTCGAGAATCGGTTCATTCAGGCCCAGCTCGCGAAAGCCGGGCGTCTCGTGCTCATTGCTCATGTGGGGTACCCCGGATCGTCATTGCGGCCAAGGCGGCGGCGGATCGCCTCTTCCCGTGCGTCATCGATCACCTGCAGGACGCTGCCGGCGTTGGCCGGGGCCTCGTTGCGAACGACCACGCCGGTCAAGGGAGCCTCCGGGTGCAGCTCACCCTGCTCGTAAAGCGACCACATTTCCCGCGCGAATTCCGTCTGCAGCAGTTGCGGTGCAAACCGCCCGAGTGTGGATCGGATGTTGTTGACGTCCCGCTCGAGCATCGCGAAGGCGGCGTTGTTTCCGGCGGCATTGACGACTTGGGGAAAGTCGATGATGACCGGGCCTTGCGGCGCAAGCAGGACGTTGAATTCCGAGAGATCTCCATGGATAAGTCCGAGGCAGAGCATGCGGGCGATCTGCCGCATGAGAAAGCCGTGATGCTCGAGAGCGACCTCAGGGGTAAGCGCCACCTCGCTCAGCCGCGGTGCCGGATTTCCCGCTGCGTCCGTGACCAACTCCATGACCAATACGTCGTTGAAATACCCGATGGGCCGCGGGACCCGCACGCCGGCGGCCACGAGCCGGTAGAGCGCATCGACTTCGGCGTTCTTCCACTCTTGTTCTTGCTCCCTGCGGCCGAAATGCGTGCTGCGGCTCATGGCGCGTGTTTCGCGGCTGCCGCGGACTTTGCGGCCTTCCTGGTATTGCGCTCGCCGTTGAAAGCTCCGCTGCGCCATGTCTCGATAGACTTTTGCGCAGCGAACGTGCGCCCCTGCGCGCACCAGGTAGACCGTTGCCTCCTTGCCACTCTTTAGGGAACGGACGACCTCATCAATGACGCCGTCATCGATCAGCGGCTGTAAGCCTTTGGGAATCTTCATTAATCTCCGGGGGGCAGTTCTTCGGGTCCGCGAAGCTCGCCTTGGGATGGATGCGTGGCGAGCGCGACAGGGACACCGATGCAGAGCCACAGGCATGCAGTGCTCTTAATGAGATGGTCGCGGTCACAGGACTCGCACCTGTGTCCCGAACGCCCTGGAGCCTACCGGGACATGACCAAAAAAGCTTAAAAACATCAGTAGCTTAGCATGCGTCCGCGCCCGGGTGAAGTCTCGCAAAATTGCCCTGAGCGTCCGACCAATGGCACGGAATTGTCGCGAAACTAAGGCTGAAGCGAGGTATTGCCGAGTGCCGAACAGGGTGTCCAGTCCGCCGCTACCCGCGACAGGCCGCACACTACCACGTGTAGGGGAGCCGCGGCGTACTGACCGGTGGCGCGTGTCGCACCTGGCGCCCCGAATGTGCGCGGCTCTGAAGTGCTCGCAGGACGGAAGCGAGCGCGTGCGCGAACGGGGTACCTGCTGACGGGAGCAATAACGGTGTCATATTCAAGATCACGCGCGGCAGCGCCGAGACCGTCCTGCGCCCTTCTTACGGGACGAACAGCGGACGGTGCCCAACCCTACGATGGCAGACTCGCTCGGGCCCGCGATGCGACCCTCCATGAGATGACCAGCAGGGGCGGTGCGAGCGCTGACGGTGTCGTCTTCGGGCTCAACTGATGGCGTCTGGGAGATTGAGCGCAAGATGCGGAGCGTTCTGCAGTCAGCGGCAGCGTTGTGTCCCTCTGGTGAGAACGCCGTTCGCGCCATGTTCTGCGCAGCCGGGCAGCGCAGTCCTCGCACTGGCGGGTGTCAGCGCGCAGATCGCGCATCAGGAGCCGCGAACCGTGTTCTTCGGCGAATGCGATCTGGCGCTGTCGTGGCGCTCGGCCACCTGGAGCAGGCGGCGCCAGATGGCGGGCCGATCGGGCGCCTATTCGACGGGGTGGCCGAGGGCCTGTGCATTGCTGCGGACCCGTTCATCCCGGATGAGGACGGTGATTGACTGCGGCGGCTCGCCGATCTCTGCCGCCGTGGCCAGGCGAATCCGGGAAGCGAGAGTGCATCGGACTGAGCAAACCGCATGCCAGAAAACGCAGAAAGCGCGTCTATCCCCAGAATGAGGCGCAATTCAATCCCCATCAACAACTACTACCGCTTGAGGCAAATCCAACCGCGACACTTCGACGATCTCGCGCAAAGCTGCCGTTACCCACCGGAGGAGCTTCGAGGTTTGCTCATGGAGCTGACGCAGGTCTTGCCCGATGAGGCCGCAGCGCTCGGCGCGAGTTTGCGCGGGCTGACGGCGGCAGGCGAGGCTCTGGGTATTCTGGTCGACGCCATCGATAGGCAATGTCGAGAGGTGCTCAGTCGTCTTGCCGCTGCGCCCGCGCGAGAGGCGCAGGCCCGATGAGTCGCAACACCACGATGGGCTGACCCTGAGGTCAACGGAGATTCGCACTCGTCCGGCCGCGACGACTTTTTGTCTACCCGCGAAGGGTGGAACCAGAGCTGGAACCCATGGCGCCGGAAACATAAACCACTTGATCGAGGCGGGAAGAAAACACTGCAACATCAATGGTCGGGGTGAGGCGATTGGCTCTGTCCCTGCGGTTCGAGTCCGGCTCCGCGTGAGATGAGTCGGGCTCAATGCGCCGAGAGCCTTCCGTGGACAGCCCGCCTTCCGCCGAGGGCTTGGCCGGCCGGGGGAATTTGTGCAACAGGCTTTGCTGCCCAATTGCCTTGCGGGCATCGCAATGGTTTCCTCGGCGCGCTGGAGGCGCCCGCAGAGCGCGAACGGTATGCCCGGCAGGCGAGAATCCACAATGGAAGGGACAGGCCTTCCTGGTGGCGGCACGCCGGCTGCGGACGGTAGGCTGCGCGGCCGGGCGCGTGGTCGCGCCTGCAGTCATGATGAGTAAAAAGTTCAACCTATAATTGGGATCATCGTGGAAACGGGTGGGTGAAAATTGATTAACTCGGAGCTCTCCGGAATATCCGGGGCGGTTCAGAGCGAAGTCCGTGTCCGTACGGGAATGGAAGGTGACCTGGACCGAGCCAACGGTCTGAGAGCCTCACCCCATCCCATCCGGCCGCCTCACGCCATGAACCGGGCGTGTGCGAGCGGCCGATGACGGCACCCGGAACATTACAAACGTGTCATGTTGCGGAGAAATATGAACGGCAATTGACCAAACCCGGTTTTCCGCAGCCGGATGTGACCGACCCGCGCACGCCTCGGCAACGGCGGTGGCGACAGGGCATGGCGGATGCTACAGTCATTTTCTGACCGTATCGTGGCCCACTCAACACCGCTGGAGTTTACGATGAACAAGCTCGTCCGCCTCATCTCTGCCTTCGCCGCCACCAGTGCCCTGTTCCTGGCCCCGGCTGCGATGGCCAAGACCCACCACCATCATCACGCCAAAACCCACCATGTGGTGCACCACAAGATGGCGGCACATCACAAGATGGCGACACATCACAAGATGTCGATGCACCGCAGGATGGCGGCGCATCACAAGATGCCGATGCGCCACAGGATGATGACCAAGAGCCACAAGATGACCGCCCAGCAGGAGAAGATGGCCCGGTGCGCGCGCCAGTCAAAGGGCATGAAGGGCGCGGCGCACCGTGCCTTCATGAGCAAGTGTCTGAAGAAGTAACGATGACCCGGCGGTCCGGGCCGGCGCGCATTCGCGGCCGGCCCGGACATCCGCGATCGACCGGAACCAGGGGATGACCATGGGAATGTTCGACGGACTACTGAGCGATGTGATCGGTGGCCACGCCGGAAACGTGGTGGAGAGCGTCCTCTCCGAGCACGGCGGCGTGGCCGGACTGGTGCAGCAGCTGCAACAGGGCGGCCTCGGCAGCGCGGTCCAGAGTTGGATTGGCGAGGGCGCTAACCTGCCGGTGTCCGCCGAGCAGCTCAAGCAGGCTCTCGACCCGGACACGCTTGCCAAGTTGGCAGCCCAGCACGGCCTTTCCGTCGATAGCCTGTGCCAGCAGCTTGCGGCCCATCTGCCGAAAGCCATCGACCATCTGACACCCGGCGGCGCAGTGCCGGATCCGGACGGCAACTGACACGCCGCCAAGCTTCGACGCGAGCGAGGGAGGGCGAGGCGGACCAGCCCTGGTGCGGCCTCTTCGACCCCCACACGATCAGGCCGGTCGATGTGGAGCGCCGCCCTGCGCCTATAGGGCGTCGCATCGCGCTCACGGCCGGCGGAGGCCGCCATGATCCTCTACGAATTCGCTCCCACCCGCTCGAGCCGCGCTCGCTGGATGCTCCAGGAGCTCGGCGTGGAGTTCGAGGCCATTGCCGTGACTTTGGAGGCGGGCGGGCACAGACGTCCGGAATTCCTCGCCGTCAATCCCGCGGGAAAGGTCCCGGCGCTGGTCGATGGGGATTTCGTCCTCACAGAGTCCGCCGCGATCGTGCTCTATCTCGCCGGGACCTATCCCGAGCGGGGCTTCCTGCCCGCAGATCTTCACTAACGTGCCGAGTCGCATCGCTGGATGCTGTTCGCAGTCACCGAGCTCGAGCAGCCTGCGTATTCCGGCTCAGCGTGAACAGGTTTTCCAAGGCAGCGTGATCAGACTTTCCAGCTGATCGTGAACACATTGGTGATCCGCACGACTTGACGCCAAAGCACGAGCGGAGAAGGCGGACGCCGGGCGCGACGCCTGGCTCGCTGTCGCCGAGCAAGTCGTTGTCTGCGGTCGTTCACGATGACCTGGAATCGATGATCACTTTGTCCGGAATACGCAAGCAGCCCTTGTGGCGCATCGCGCGGCGTACGATGTTCTATCCGGAAGGTGAACGCCTACCCGGCGACGCGCGCTTCGGCCCGTTCGCGTTTTCGCGGCTGGGCGCGCTCGACGTACTCGTCGCCCAAGTCCGTGAGCAAGCTCTCCAGGATGGTGCGCTCGACCGCGCACGCTCGACGTTCTCGTGTGAGAACGCGCGTGAGGTCCGCGTGGCGCGGGACGCTCCCGGTGTGCGCCGAGCGGTTGATGAAAGTAGCCATCGAGACTCCTTGAAGTTCAGGAGTCACGTGCAGAGAGGGTTTTTAGACCTGTGCGGTCCGGCGCCCGGTGTCACGGAAGTGGCACGATCCGGGCATATTGTAAGGTGCCGTTCGCGCCGCCGTGGGCGCGGGAACGCTGGCTTTCGAGGCATTTGGTGATGGTCGGGGTGACAGGGTTTGGGCCTGCGACACCTGCGTCCCGAAGAAATGCGGTCTGGCTTGCGAGAGCGTCTGAGCCTTCCGGTCGGAATTTCCATAAGCCGCTGAATCCAAATGGTAGTCGACGAATGGCCAGGCTGAGGTTCACCCTCGCCTCCCCGCATCCGCGACTTATCTACGTATGTTATCGCCGATGCGCCCTCGGCAGAATCGCTTGGCAACTGAAGAACTCGTCAACGAAGGCGGAGGCGGCGCAGCGTATGCACGCGAGACTCACCCATGCGGGCGCTCCGGAGAGTGAACGTGGTTCCCGCGACGACCACATCGCCGACACGCTCATTACTGCGTTCAGGCTCGGGATTTGCTGTTCCGGCCGCAAGGCGTGGACGTGTCGATACGGGACCCCGGAGAGCCGCCAGCGCCGCCATGCCGCAGCGGGGCGGCATCCAGGGCTGTGCGCCGCATGCGCTCGACGGCTTGCGCCGACGGTGACCAGTGCACTCGCGAACCGCATCGACGTGCCGGGGTGCAGGCGCGCGGCAGCGGCGCGGGCTTGCCGGGGCGGGCGGTTGCGTCTGTCGGCGTACGGACAGCGAACCCACGCAGAGCATAACTCGGAGTTGACGGAGTCCCGATCTACGGTTCGGCAAGCACTGGTGCGGTACCGCGAGGAGCCTGATCCTGTCTTGCGCCACGCACGCGCGGAACATCTCGGAATGCGTCTCTGAGGAGTAGGTGACATGAATTCAGAAACATCTGCAACGGTGCCGGAGGGACCCCCAGGCCGGGGCTCCGGTGTAGGCAAAGAGCGGCTCGATGCCGCTGCTCAAGCGAGAAGCACGGCATCGAAGCCGGGCCCGGGGGCCGCGGAGAAGCCTGCTGGGAATCGAGAGGCATCCGCCGAAGGTTCGCAAGGTGCGGGCCCGAGCCCGCACGCTGAGCCCCGGGCCGGCGGGCCGAGAGTCGGTCGCGCTGCAGGCGCGGCAGCAGATTCCCTCGATCACACGGCGAAATACATCCGCGAACACGACGTGGCAGGCATGATGACCGATGTGAAACGTCTGGTGAAGGACAATCCGGTCCCTGCACTCATCGGAGCTGCGATTCTCGGATTTTTGCTCGCCCGTACGTTGTCCCGCGATTGAGGTGTGAGGCGACGGGTATGTCTGAGGCAGAGCGATCCGTAGCGGAAATTCTTCGGGATATCGCCGGCAACGTCCAGGATATTGCCCGATCAGAGGTCCGGCTGGCGAAGGCGGATATACGTGAAAGAATCAGCGCCTGGCAATCGGGCCTGCTGCTGCTGGGAATCGGCGCCCTGAGCGGGATTTTTGCCGTCTTCTTTGCGCTCCTCGCGCTCGTGCATGCTCTTTCACACGTCTTGCTCGCCTGGGCTGCGGCACTGCTCGTGTCCGTCAGCCTGGCGTTGTGCGCCGCGTTGGTGATTACAGCGGGGTCGAGGAGCCTGAAGAGACGCAGATCAGTTCGCAAAGACGATCGGGCGAGTTGAGGAGCGTCCCGAATGCGTGAGACAAGAGAAAAAATAGAAGCCCGCATCAAAGGCGAGTTCGCGGCTCTGCATTCGAATTTCGACGAGTTGGAAGCCAAGGTGAAGTCGGCAACCGATTGGAGGCAGCTCTTTGCGAGACACCCCGGCACCATGGTGGCGGCGGCGTTCGGGGCGGGTGCTCTGCTTGCCGTCATGAGCGGCAGGCGAAGCAGAAGCCCAGGGCAGGCAGCGTCCTCGGCCGAACGTCATGCATCCGTCAGCCCGCTTCCGGCGAGTGATCAGCGGCACAACGGTGTAGCGCGTCAGATCTGGGATCCGGTTAAGGAAGCCTTGATTGGCGTAGCGGTGACGCGAGCGACCGGAATGCTGGAGCAGCTGCTTGGGAGCGCACAGGACGAACCGAAGAACAAGGGCAGCGCGAAGACCGGGTCTTTACCTGATCCATGAAGAGGATCGGCGGGATTGCGGCCAGCCGGCTGCCTTCAAGTGACGTACTGGTGCGGCCTGCGCGGCGGGATTCACGGACCGGATGAGCGCGAGGGCGACTTTGGGACCAATTGGCCTGCCGGCCCGCCGGGTGAGGCTCATGCTGCGCGTAGCGGGAGGCACTGCAGCGCGTCAATCAGGATGAGAGAACTGTCCCGCCGGGGCGGCGGTCCGTCCCAGGTGGGGTGAGGACTGCCGGTGACCGTGGCCGATCAGGTATTGAGGACGGGACACTCCCTGGGAGGACCCGCCTCGTGCGCGGGCATCTGGCGATTCCGCTAGACGATGCGGTAGTGGCGCTGCGCGAACTCTTCCAAGGGACTTACTGGCTCGCTCGCACCTACGGCCGTACCGCGCGGCCGGCGCCGGGCCTGGCCTTCACTGCGAGCGCGCTGCCGAAGGCGACACCCGGGCGTGGGCAAATCGCCGAGCAGCTGCAACAGCTCGAGGCCAGATGGCGCGAGCGCGACGAGAAACTCGCCGCGTTGTTGGCCGGCAAGTCCCTGCTCGACGACGACGAACTGAAACGCCTGCGCGCTGAAGTGACAGCGTCCAAGCCGGCGGCAGCGGCGCAGCCGGACACGCACGACTACCCCGAGGCCGAGACCCGCGACTATTTCATCGACCTGCTGTTAAAGGACGGCGACTGGCCGCTCGATCAGCCGCGGTACGGCGAGTTCGAGGTCTGCGGTCAGAAAGCTGTTGAGGGTGTTAGCGCTCGACATCGCAGCCTTTGTGACGCGCGCATTCCGCATCGATGTATCGTTGCACGAGTTCAGCGCAGGTGATTTGGCGCGCGGCTGTGTAGTTGATCATCAATCCGCGAGCGCGCTGAGCTTCGATCTCATTGGCGGTGTGTTGTGCTTCATCGAGCGAGCGGGCGGAGAAGGACGCGCGGTGCCGACCGGCGCCGATGCGCACGAACCACGCATCGGTGCCCTGACGTATTTTCGGCTTCAGCCCCTGAGCTCGCAGCGTCGCGCTGTATTCGGTCGCGCGGGCTTTCGCGGTGTGGGGGAAGGAGCGGGTCAGCTCGGATCGGCGCGTGACCGAGACGGTGTAGCGAGAACGGTTCGTGATCGATGCCATCGGGACTCCTCGATTGGAGTCACGTCTAGGCAAGGGGATTTAAACGCGCCGCCCATCCTCTCAAGAAATGGAGTCTCCGGGAAACCCGGGGCGGTTCAGCTATTCACTTGGCTCTGTTGGTAGACAGTCTATGGGACGAGTACACAAGAGGCTGGGTCGATCATTTCACTGAAGCTTTCGACGCATTTCGAGCGCATGTGGCCGTCGCCAAGCAGACGCGGTATGACGACACTCCGAGCGATTACTGGACAAAGTATACGCAGCTGACGCGGGTGAATTCCGACCGTGCCGATACGATCGAACGGCGTCACCGGTTCTTTGTGGAAAAGATGTATCAGATGTTGAAGCCCCGTCTGAAGGATCGCGATCGGAATTATGGCCTGTTAGAACGAGAGCTTATTTATTACCGAGATCAGAAGAAGTGCCAGGAGTGCGATGGGGACGTGCCGTGGGTCGATGTTGATATCCATCATGTAGAGGAGCATTCAAAAAATGGACCAACCACATTGGAGAACGGTGCATTGGTGCATAGGCACTGTCATCCAAAGGGCGAACGTGCCGTCGCTGAGTTCGCGAAGAGATGGAAACTCAAGCGAGCGGCAGCCGCCTAGCCGTCGGTTGCAGCAGGAGGAGTTGTGGGGCTATTCGGCGTCGCGTCCAAAATGCTGACGAACATCTGGGCCGGTATCGGGGCTCAAATGTTGGCCGCGGCAGAGACTTCGCCCGTCTCGGCTGACGATTGGGCATCCTCAAGGAATTGGCAATTAGGATCTAACGAGACATAGCGGCGGCGAGCCGCCGTACTGGGAATCAGCGTTCTTATCAAGCGGCAGGCGATGCCGACCACCGTTCGAGATTACCGTACAGGTTCGACAAGTCGCGATAGTGCAGGAGAAGAATCCGATTCGTCTTTGCCAGCGCCTCGGCGCTGGCCGTGTACCTGCTATTCGAGACGACGACGCCGAAATGGGCTTTCTCATGCGCACGTCCCGCCGAGACCTCTTGGACCGCCTTGTTTCCGACAGGCCCAGTGTAGAGCTTGCATTGTACGACTACGCGAAGCCCGTCCTTTACCGCGATTACATCAACACCCTGATCCCGGCTGCCTTTGGTGACGCGAGCGTCCCACCCGTTCTCGCCAAGCACCTGCGCACAGAACAATTCGAACTCAGCAGGCTTAAATTCATCCGAGAACTTCGTGTACGGCTTGGTGAGCGCAGACGCCGCGAGCACCTGCTGCTCGATTGCCGCAACAACATAGATCATGTTGCGTTGTAATGCTTTGGTGCACGCCGGAGAGAGGCGTGGTGTCACTTGGTGTTGTATAAAATGGGTCATCGTGGAAACGAGTGGGTAAAAGTTGATCGTTTTCGGTTCAAATCTGGGGCAGCATTGAAGTCAGGACTTTCAGCCTGAGATATTCCTC
>JAJYLP010000166.1 GCA_021787615.1 Pseudomonadota bacterium | reverse complement strand
AAGGCGCTCTCGCACGAGCAGCAGCTTGCCAACGCACGGGCCATGGTAGGCCAGGATCCCAAGCGCGTCGCGCAGCTGGTGCGCGGCTGGGTGGGCAACGATGAATGATCGCAACGCCAAGGAGGCGCGCACCGGCACCGAGCGCGCCGCGATCCTGCTGCTCACGCTCGGCGAGGGCGAGGCGGCGCAGGTCCTCAAGCACATGGGCGCCAAGGAGGTGCAGCGCATCGGCGCGGCAATGGCGCGTCTCAGCAACGTCTCACTCGATGAGGTGCAGGGCGTCATATCGGAGTTCACCGCCAACGTCGAGAGCCAGACGTCCGTCGGCGTCGGCGCCGATGAGTTTCTGCGCAAGGTGCTGGTCGATGCGCTCGGAGTCGACAAGGCCGAGAGCATCATCGATCGCATCAGCATAGGTCGTAGCACGAAAGGTCTTGAGGCATTGAAATGGATGGATCCTCGCGCCGTCGCGGAGCTGATCCGTCTCGAGCACCCGCAAACCATCGCCATCGTGCTCGCCTATCTCGATGCCGATCAGGCCGCCGAAGTGCTGATGCTGCTGCCCTCGGCCGTGCGTTCGGAGGTCGTCGCGCGTATCGCGCTGCTCGATGGCGTGCAGCCGAGCGCGCTGAGTGAGCTCGACGACATCATCGAGAAGCAGTTTGCCGGCAAAACGACCGGCAAGACGTCCGTGCTCGGCGGCGCCAAGGCAGCCGCGAACATCATCAACTTCCTCGAGCCCAGCCAGGAATCTGTACTCATGGAGCAGGTCGCGAAGACCGACGAGGCGCTCGCGGCTCGAATCGAGGAGCTGGTATTCGTCTTCGACAACCTGATCGACGTCGATGACCGCGGCATGCAGGAGTTGCTGCGCCAGGTGCCGAGTGAGCAGCTGCTGCTCGCCCTGAAGGGAGCCGATGAGGCGCTGAAGGAGAAGATCTTCAAGAACATGTCGCAGCGCGCTGCCGAGATGCTCAAGGATGATCTGGAGGCCAAGGGCCCTGTGCGTCTCTCGGAAGTCGAGGCCGCACAGAAGGAAATCCTCAAGCTCGCCCGCAAGCTCGCCGAAGCCGGAACGATTGTTCTCGGCGGAAAAGGAGAGCAGTTTGTCTGAGCCACGTACCCGTTTGGGCGACAGCGCGACGATCGAGCGCTGGCAGCTGCCCGAGGTCAGCGGGCCGGTCATCGGTCTCGCCGAGTCACGGCGCCGCCAGGACAACGAGTTGCGTCACGCACTGCAGCAAGCGGAGGCGCGTGGTTACCAAGCCGGCCTCGAGCGCGCCCAAGGCGAGAACCGCGCGCGCCTTGCCGCGCTTGAGGAGCGGATCCGGCGCATCGATGCGGTGATGGGGGTGCTCGCCCGCCCGCTCGAGCAGCTCGATACCGAGGTCGAGGGAGAACTGGTGCAGCTCGCCCTGGCGGTCGGCAAGCAGCTGGCGCGGCGCGAGCTGCGCGTTGAGCCCGCACAGATCATCGCCATCGTGCGCGAGTCGCTCGCTCAGTTGCCGCTCGCCGCCCGCGAGGTGCGCGTGCACATGCATCCCGAGGACGCCGCAACGGTGCGCGAGCATCTGTCCGCGGGGGCGGGCGAACGGCTCTGGACGCTGGTCGAGGATCCGACGTTGAGCCGTGGCGGCTGTCTCGTGCAGGCCGAGTCGTCCCGCGTCGATGCCCGCCTCGAGAGCCGTATCGCCGCCATCACCGCCAACGCATATGGCGAAGAACGCACGGCCGGGCGCACGGCCCCGGGGGAGACTTCTTGAATTCGCCGCTCGAACTGCGGCATGCCGCAAACTGGCGCGCCGGACTGCGCCGCAGCCTTCTCGCCGTGCAGCAGACCGAACCGCCGCCGCTGGAAGGCTCCCTCACCCGTATGGTCGGTTTGACGCTCGAGGCGGCCGGCTGCCAGGCCGCAGTGGGCGATTACTGCGACGTGATTGCCGGCAACGGAGCGCGCATCGAATCGGAGGTCGTCGGTTTCGCTGGCGATCGTCTCTTTCTCATGCCCGCCGGCGATGCCCACGGGCTGGGTCCCAACGCGCGCGTCATTCCGCGCCAGCACGCCGGCACCGTTCACGTCGGCGCCGAGCTGCTTGGCCGGATCGTCGACGGCAACGCGCAGCCGCTCGATGGGCTCGGTCCGCTCGGCTGTACCGAGACGGTGCGCCTGACCGGCCGTCAGATCAATCCGCTCTCGCGCCAGCCAATCAGCGAACCGCTCGATGTCGGCATCCGCGCAATCAACTCCCTGCTTACAATCGGTCGCGGTCAGCGCGTCGGTCTGTTCGCCGGCAGCGGCGTCGGCAAGAGCGTGCTTCTGGGGATGATGGCGCGCTACACCAGCGCGCAGGTCATCGTGGTCGGTCTGATCGGCGAGCGCGGCCGCGAGGTCAAGGAGTTCGTCGAGCGCATCCTCGGTCCGCAGGATCGCACGCGCGCTGTGGTGGTGGCCGCGCCCGCCGACGCGCCGCCGCTGACACGTCTGCACGGCGCGTGGCTTGCGACCGCGATTGCCGAGTACTTCCGCGATCAGGGCGCGAGCGTTCTGCTGTTGATGGACTCGCTGACGCGCTTTGCGCAGGCGCAGCGCGAGATTGCGTTGGCGATCGGCGAGGCGCCGGCGACCAAGGGGTATCCGCCGTCGGTGTTCGCGCGCATGCCGCAGCTGGTCGAGCGTGCCGGCAACGGCCCGCAGGGCTGCGGGTCGATCACCGCCTTCTACACGGTTCTTACCGAGGGTGACGACCAGAACGATCCGATCGCCGATTCCGCACGCGCCATCCTCGATGGACACATCGTGCTCTCGAGGCGTATCGCCGAAAGCGGACATTATCCGGCAATCGACATCGAGGCGTCCGTCAGCCGCGCCATGCATGAGATCGTCGCGCCGGCGCATTTCGACAGCGCCCGGCAGTTCCGCCAGATGCTCTCGACGTACCAGCAGCATCGCGATCTGGTGGCGATCGGCGCGTATCAGCGCGGCAGCGATCCGCGGGTTGATCAGGCCATCGGCCTGTGGCCGCGGATGCAGCATTTTCTCCAACAGGACGTGCGCGAGCGCGTCGATCTTGCGGCGAGCCTCGC
>JAJYLP010000081.1 GCA_021787615.1 Pseudomonadota bacterium | reverse complement strand
CCGGGCTTGAGCATCGACAGCAGCGGCGCATGGCGCGGCGCCACGCCGATGTCGCCCTGCGAGGCCGGCGCGAACACCATGGTCGCCGGCCCCGAGAAGATCTCCCCCTCGGCGCTGACGACATCGACATGGATGGTATGCGGCTCGGCCATGCGCTCGCTCCTACTGCAGGGTCTTGGCCTTGGCCACCGCTTCGTCGATGGTGCCGACCATGTAGAACGCCTGCTCGGGCAGGTGATCGAATTCGCCGCTGATGATGCCCTTGAAGCCCCGGATGGTCTCGGCCAGCGGGACGATCTTGCCGTCCTGGCCGGTGAACACCTTGGCGACGTTGAACGGCTGCGACAGGAAACGCTGCACCTTGCGGGCGCGGTACACGGTGAGCTTGTCGTCCTCGGAGAGCTCGTCCATGCCCAGGATCGCGATGATGTCCTGCAGCTCCTTGTAGCGCTGCAGCACCGCCTGCACGCCGCGGGCGGTGTTGTAATGCTCCTCGCCGACCACCAGCGGATCGAGCTGACGGCTGGTCGAGTCGAGCGGGCTCACCGCGGGGTAGATGCCCATGGCGGCGATCTGCCGATCGAGCACGACCGTGGCGTCGAGGTGCGCGAAGGTCGTGGCCGGCGAGGGGTCGGTGAAATCGTCCGCCGGCACGTAGACCGCCTGGATCGAGGTGATGGAGCCGGTCTTGGTCGAGGTGATGCGCTCCTGCAGCGCCCCCATCTCCTCGGCGAGCGTCGGCTGGTAGCCCACGGCCGAGGGCATGCGCCCGAGCAGCGCCGACACTTCGGTGCCGGCCAGGGTGTAGCGGTAGATGTTGTCGATGAACAGCAGCACGTCGCGGCCCTTGCCGCCGTCCTCGCGCACGCCGTCGCGGAAATGCTCGGCCATGGTGAGCCCGGTCAGCGCCACGCGCAGGCGGTTGCCCGGCGGCTCGTTCATCTGGCCGTAGACCATCGCCACCTTGGAGTTGGACAGCTCCTGAGGATCGATGACACCCGATTCGATCATCTCATGATAGAAGTCGTTGCCCTCGCGGGTGCGCTCGCCCACGCCCGCGAACACCGACAGGCCGCTGTACTGCTTGGCGATGTTGTTGATCAGCTCGAGCATGTTGACGGTCTTGCCGACGCCGGCGCCGCCGAACAGGCCCACCTTGCCGCCCTTGGCGAACGGCACCAGCAGATCGATGACCTTGATGCCCGTGACCAGCAGCTCCTGGCCTCCGGCCTGATCCTCGAACGACGGCGGTGGCCGGTGGATGGGCAGGTGGTCGGGCGACTCGACCGGGCCACGGTTGTCCTGCGGAGTGCCGAGCACGTCCATGATGCGCCCGAGCGTCGCCTTGCCCACCGGCACGGTAATCGGTCCGCCCGTCGCCACGACGGCGAGACCGCGCTTCAGCCCTTCCGAGGGGCCCATCGCAATCGTGCGCACGATGCCGTCGCCGAGCTCCTGCTGCACCTCCAGGGTCAGATCGTGATCCTTGAGCTTCAGCGCGTCGTAGACGCGCGGAATGGCCTCGCGCGGGAATTCGACGTCGATGACGGCGCCGATGATCTGGGTGATCTTGCCTTCGGCCATGCTTGCCATATGTTATCTCTCTCAGACCGCGGCCGCGCCGCCCACGATCTCGGCCAATTCCTTGGTGATCGCGGCCTGACGGGCCTTGTTGTAAATGAGCTGCATTTCGCTGATGAGTTTGCCGGCGTTGTCCGTGGCGGCCTTCATGGCCACCATGCGCGCGGCCATCTCGGAGGCGACGTTCTCGACCGCCGCCCGGTACACCTGGGACTCGATGTAGCGCACGAGCAGCGCATCGAGGAGCTGCGCGGCCTCGGGCTCGTAAATGTAGTCCCAGTGCTCCTGCAGGTCCGTGCTGTGGGCCGCTTCGACCGGCAGCAGCTGCGCCGCCGTGGGTCGCTGCGTCATGGTGTTGACGAATTCCGAGCCGACCAGGAACAGCCGGTCGATCTCCCCGTCCCGGAACGCATCCAGCATCACCTTGACGACGCCGATGAGGTCCTTGACGTGCGGCCGGTCGCCGAGGTGCGAGGCGTTGGCGACAATCGGCGTGTCGAGCCGCCGGAAGAACGCCATGCCCTTGGCGCCGATCACGCACAGCTTGACCGTTGCGCCCTTGTCCTGCCACTGGCGCATCAAGAGCAGCGCCTGCTTGAAGACGTTGCCGTTCAGCGCGCCCGCGAGGCCGCGGTCCGTCGACACCACGATGATGCCGACGCTCTTGACCGCCGGCCGGTCCTGCAGGAACGGGCTGCGGTAATCGGGGTTGGCCTCGGTGAGATTGCCGATGACGCTGCGCATCTTCTCCGCGTACGGCCGCGCGCTGCGCATGCGCTCCTGGGCGCGGCGCATCTTGCTGGTCGCGACCATCTGCATGGCGCGCGTGATCTTCTGAGTGTTCTTGACACTCGTGATCTTGGCGCGGATTTCCTTGGTGCCTGGCATCGGGGAACTCGCTCAGCGTTGGCGACCGGTGCGCACGGTCAGTAGGTCCCGGTGGCGATGAAGTCCTCGACGCACTTCTTCAGCGCCACCTCGTTGTCCTTGCTCAACTTCGGCTCGCGGTTGATGCGATCGAGCATGGCCGCGTGGTTCGAATGGGCGAATGACTGCAGCGCCGCTTCGAAGGCGACGACCTTCTTCATGTCCACCTTGTCCATGTAGCCGCCATTGACGGCGTAGATGGACAGCGCCATTTCCGCCACCGACATCGGCGCGTACTGCTTCTGCTTCATCACCTCGGTGACGCGCTGGCCGCGCTCGATCTGCCTGCGGGTCGCCTCGTCGAGATCGGAGGCGAACTGCGAGAACGCGGCGAGCTCGCGGAACTGCGCCAGCGCCAGGCGGATGCCGCCGCCGAGCCGCTTGATGATGTCGGTCTGTGCGGCGCCGCCGACGCGCGACACCGAGATGCCGGCGTTCATGGCCGGCCGGATACCGGCGTTGAACAGGTCGGTCTCGAGGAAGATCTGGCCGTCGGTGATCGAGATGACGTTGGTCGGTACGAACGCGGTGACGTCGCCCGCCTGCGTCTCGATGATCGGCAGCCCGGTAAGCGAGCCGGTCCGGCCCTTCACCGCCCCCTGGGTGCGCATCTCGACGTACTGCTCGTTGACGCGCGCACTGCGCTCGAGCAGCCTCGAGTGCAGGTAGAACACATCGCCCGGATACGCCTCGCGCCCCGGCGGGCGACGCAGCAGCAGCGAGATCTGCCGATAGGCCCAGGCCTGCTTGGTGAGGTCATCGTAGATGATGAGCGCATCCTCGCCGTTGTCCATGAAGTACTCGCCCATGGTGCAGCCGGAGTAGGCGGCGATGTACTGCAGGGCGGCGGGAGTCGAGGCCGAGGCGGCCACGATGATGGTGTGCGCGAGCGCGCCATGCTCCTCGAGCTTGCGCACGACGCTGGCGATCGTCGACTGCTTCTGGCCGATCGCCACGTAGATGCACTTAACCCCGGAGTCCTTCTGATTGATGATAGTGTCCACCGCGAGCGCCGTTTTGCCGGTCTGGCGGTCGCCGATGATCAGCTCGCGCTGGCCGCGGCCGATCGGCACCATGGCGTCGATGGCCTTGTAGCCGGTCTGCACCGGCTGGCTGACCGACTTGCGGTAGATCACGCCCGGGGCGACCCGCTCGATCGGTGCGGTGCGCTTGGCCTCGATCGGCCCCTTGCCGTCGATCGGCTGTCCGAGCGAGTCGACCACGCGGCCGAGCAGCTCCGGCCCGACCGGCACCTCGAGAATGCGCCCGGTGGTCTTGACGGTGTCGCCCTCGCGCAGGTGCTTGTACTCCCCGAGCACCACCGCGCCCACCGAGTCCTGCTCGAGGTTCAGCGCCAGGCCGAACACGTTGCCCGGATACTCGAGCATCTCGCCGTAGCGCGCATCCGCCAGCCCGTGGATGCGCGTGATGCCGTCGGTCACCGACACGATGGTGCCGACATCGCGCGCCTCGGTGGCGGACTTGAAGCTCTCGATCCGCTGCTTGATCAGATCGCTGATTTCGGATGCCTTGATGGCCATAACAGTGTTTCCCCGGAAAATGGCTTACGCGGTCAGCTGATGCCGGATGCGCTCGAGTCGGCTGCGCAGCGAGCCGTCGATGACGAGGTCGCCGGCGCGCACGCTCGCGCCGCCGATCAGCGTCGGATCGAGCGCACAGCGCAGTCGTACGGTGCGCCGCAGGCGCCGCTCGAGCGCGCTCGCGAGCGAGCGCCGCTGCGCGTCGGTGAGCGGAGTTGCCGAAGTGACTTCGACCTCGATGGTTCCCTCGGCCTCGGCCTTGAGCTCATCGAAGCGCGCGGCGACCTCCGGCAGGCACCTGAGGCGGTGGTTGTCCGCGAGCGTGCGGATGAAGTTGCGCCTCGCCGCATCGAGTTGCGGATCGGCGATCGAGCAGATCAGCTCGGCGAGCTGCTCCGGCGTGACGCGCGGATTGTCGAGCAGGGCCGCGACGCGCGCATCGGTGACCACGGCAGCCGCCCGGCGCAGCGCCGCGGACCACTCGCCGAGGCGGCCGTCGGCCGCCGCGAACGCGGCTTTGGCATAGGGCCTGGCGATGGTGCTCTTGTCCGGCATCGGTTCCTCCGCCTACAGCTGCGCGGCAAACTCGTTGAGCAGCGCCTCGTGGGCGCGCGCGTCGATCTCGCGCTCGAGCAGCTTCGAGGCGGCCGCGACGGCGATCGCCCCGACCTGCTGGCGCAGCTGCTCCTTCGCCCGCGCGGCTTCGAGCTCGATCTGCTGCTGCGCGGCGGCCACCAGGCGCTGGCCCTCCTGCGTGGCGGCGCTGCGGGCCTGCTCGAGGATCTCGTTGGCGCTGCGCTGCGCGTGATCGACGATGACGCCGGCGCGCGCGCGCGCCTCGCTCAGAATCGACTCGGCGCCGGCGCGGGCTCCCCTGAGCTCTTCCTCGCCCTTGTTGGCCGCCGCGAGACCCTGCGCGATCCGCCGCTCGCGTTCCTGCATCGGGCCGAGAATCATCGGCCACACGAACTTCATCGTGAACCAGATGAGCACGGCGAATACCGCCATCTGCACGAGGAGCGTCAGGTTGATGTGCACGATCGCCTCCTCCCGGGGAGCGTTCTGCCTGTGGCTTGCGAGCCGCTCAATGCGCCACGCCGGGCAGCGCGGCGAGGAACGGGTTCGCGAAGGTGAAGAACAGCGCGAAGCCGATGCCGATCATGGCGACGGCATCGAGCAGTCCGGCCACCAGGAACATCTTGACCTGCAGGGCCGGCATCAGCTCGGGCTGGCGGGCCGAGCCTTCGATGAAGCGGCCGCCGAGAATGCCGAAACCGATGGCGGTGCCGAGCGCGCCCATGCCGAAGATGATGCCCACGGCGAGCACGGTCATGGCTTGGATCAGTGCAACGTTTTCCATTCAAATCTCCTCGAGGATGAATGCGTCTGGGAACAGTGGCCGGTCAGTGATGTTCGTGCGCCATCGCCAGGTAGACGATGGTCAGCACCATGAAGATGAACGCCTGAATCGTGATGATCAGCAGGTGAAACACCCCCCAGGCGAAGGTGAGCACCGCCTGCAGCAGCAGCAGCCCCCAGCCGGAGAAGGTCTCGAGCCCGGCGTAGCCGTGCACCAGGGTCAGCAGCGCGAGCAGCACGAAGATCATCTCGCCGGCGAAGATGTTGCCGAACAGTCGCAGCGCGAGCGACAGCGGGCGGGCGATCAGCGTCACCGTCTCGAGCAGCAGATTGACGATCGAGAGCGGAATCTGCACGAAGATGTTCTTGACGCGAAACGGATGCAGCGTGAGCTCGGCGAGAAAGCCGAGCGGACCCTTCATCTTGATGCTGTAGAAGATCATCAGGATGAACACCGTGAGCGACAGGCCGAACACGCCGTTCAAGTCGGTGCTCGGCACGACCTTCAGGTGCGCCAGGCCCATGGCCCCGCCGATGTCCGGCAGCAGATCGACCGGCACCAGGTCCATGAAGTTGAACAGGTACACCCAGCAGAAGATCGTCAGCGCGAGCGGCGCGATCAGCGGATTGGTGCCGTGGTAAACGTCCTTGACCTGCGAGTCGACCCAGTCGACGAGCATCTCGACGAAGCTCTGAAAGCCGCGCGGCACGCTCGTGGTGCTGGCCGACGCCCGGCGCGCGACCAGGTAGAAACTGCCGGCGAACAGGACCGCGAGCAACACGGAAAAGAACACCGTGTCATAGTTGATGACGGTGAAGTTGACGAGCGTGTTCTGCGGCTTGTTGGTCAGAAAGGTGAGGTGGTGCTCGATGTACTCACCGATCTGCGGCTCCGCTGCTGCCATGAACCTCAATCTCTCGCTGTGTGCGTGGCGTCGGCCGTATCGGACGACGCCGGGTCGATGATCTTCTGGTTGCGCGCGCGGCCACCCGGCCACAGGGCGGCGGCAAGCGCGATCCAGTACACGAAAAAGGTCGCGGCGAAGGCCGCGAACATCGCCAGTGGCGCGACCTTCGTCAATTTGAAGGCCGCCACGAACAGCCCGACCACGACGAGGAGCTTCAGCGCCTCCCCCCCGTAAAAAGACCGCAGCGCGCGCTCGGCGTCCACGGCCCGCCGGCTGAAGCCGACGAGCGCCAGAATCAGGCTCGCCGCCGTCCCGATGCCTCCGCCGAGGAGAGCCGAGAATGCCGCAAGCGGCCCGGAGATCGCCCAAGCGAGCAATCCGGCCATCACCGTTGCGGCCAGCTGGCCCAGCACGACGCCGAAAGCCAGCCGCCGCGCATGGGGCAGGTCGATCACGGTCACCGAATTCTCACTCGCGGCGTAACGCCGTGCGCCGGACACCGTCCAGCCCGCGGGTGCACGCACCCGGCGGACCGAAAAAGCCGCGCGATTATATTGACCGGGTCCGGGGGAGTCTACTCCATCCGCGCGCGGTCTAAGCCTGTGAGAATTGTGTGAAATTTCCACGGAAAGCGCCCTCCGTAATCGTCCGGATGCGCATCCGGGAATATCCTAATGGATATGGGCGAGGATACCGTCCAGCTCGTCGAGGGTGTTGTAGGTGACGATGAGCGAGCCCTTGCCCGCCGCCCCTTGCTGGATCGCCACCCGCGCACCGAGCTTCTCGGAGAGCTGCTGCTCGAGCCGGCGCACGTCAGGATCGGCTGGGCGAGCCTTGGGCGCGGCGGCGGCCGCCGGCCGCAGCATGCGCCGCACCAGCGCCTCGGTCTCGCGCACCGAGAGCCCCTTCGCCACCACTTGCGCGGCCGCCTGACGCTGCTCGGTCCGCTGCGCCAGGCCGAGCAGCGCCCGCGCATGGCCCATCTCGATGCGGCGCCGCTCGATCAGCTCGCACACCTCGGCGGGCAGCTCGAGCAGGCGCAGCAGGTTGCTCACCCCGGCCCGCGAGCGCCCCACCGCCTCGGCGGCCTGCGCGTGCGTGAGCTCGAACTCGCTGATCAGGCGCTGCAGCGCGCGCGCCTCCTCGAGCGGATTGAGGTTCTCGCGCTGGATGTTCTCGATCAGCGCGATGGCGATCGCCGCCTCGTCCGGAATGCGCCGCACGATGGCCGGAATGTCCGCGAGCCCTGCCAGCTGCGCGGCGCGCCAGCGCCGCTCCCCGGCGATGATTTCGTAGCGGGGGGACGCCCCGGGCGCGCCCGCCAGCGGGCGCACCACGATGGGCTGCACCACGCCCTGCGCCTTGATGGAGCCGGCCAGCTCCTCGAGGGACTCCGGATGCATGTCGGTGCGCGGCTGGTACTTGCCCCGCTGCAGCACATCGAGCGGCAGCCGCGTCAGCTCATCCTCGCCCGGCGCGGCCGCCCCCGCAGGCGCCGGCGCGGCGGTGCGCACGCCCGCGCCGAGCAGGTCCGCGAGCCCCCGTCCGAGGGTCGGCTTCTTCTGGGTCATGGCGTCGAGCCCCCCTGCTCGGCGCGTGCCGCGGACGGACCCGCCGATGCCCCGCCCACAGCGTCCGTTGCGGGCCGGCCTGCAGGCGCAGCCGCCGGGCGTGCGCCCGCGGCGGACGCCTCGTCCCCGCGTTCCTCGCCGGGCGGCGCGCCCCCCGGCAGATCGCCGCCGGGCTCCTCGCCCCGCGGCCCGCCCTCCCCGCGCCGGATCATCTCCCCGGCCAGCGCCAGGTAGGCGAGCGCGCCGCGCGACTCCTTGTCGTGCAACAGCACCGGGCGCCCGAAGGAGGGCGCCTCGGCCAGGCGGATGTTGCGCGGGATGACGGTACGGAACACCTTCTCGCCGAAATGCATGGTCAGCTGGGCGCTCACCTCGTTGGCGAGGTTGTTCCGCGGATCGAACATGGTGCGCAGGATGCCCTCGATCTCGAGCGGCGGGTTGACCGCCGCGCGGATCTGTTCGATGGTGCCGAGCAGCGCCGAGAGCCCCTCGAGGGCGTAGTACTCGCACTGCATGGGGATGAGGACGCTGTCAGCGGCCACCAGCGCGTTGACGGTGAGCATGTTCAGCGCGGGCGGGCAGTCGATGAGAATGACGTCGTAGGCGTCGCGCACCGGCGCGAGCGCCTGGCGCAGGCGGGTCTCTCGGCCCACGGTCAACCCCAGCAGGCGCACTTCCGCGGCGGTGAGATCCTGATTGGTCGGCAGCAGCGCGTAGCCGCCCTGCTCGACCGTGCGCAAGGCCTCGCGCAGCCCCGCTTCCTCGAGCAGCACCTCGCAAGTGCCGCGCTCGAGCTGCGACTTGTCGACCCCGCTGCCCATGGTCGCGTTGCCCTGCGGGTCGATGTCGACTAGCAGCACGCGCCGGCGCGTGGCCGCGAGGGAGGCGGCCAGATTGACCGCCGTCGTGGTCTTGCCCACGCCGCCTTTCTGGTTGGCAATCGCGATGACGCGCTTCATGAGGGCGACAGTGTACTTCACCGCCGCCCCGCCCCGCGCCGCGGCCGCTGCGCCCGCGCGGGGAGGCCCTCAGCCGGCGCGGCCGGCCCGCAGCCGCTCGCGCGCCATCTGATCGGCGACGGTGCTGGTCGGCAGCGACTCGCGGCGGGCGCGCTCGAAAATCAGGGTCAGACGCTCGGGAATCTTCTCGATCGCCGCGCGCACCGCGGCCTCGGAGGAGCCGCCGTAGTACTCGTGCGCCACGTTGATGATGCCGCCGGCATTGATCACGTAGTCCGGGGCATACAGGATGCCGGCCCTCATGAGGGCCTCGCCGTCGCCTTCCCGCGCCAGCTGGTTGTTCGCCGCCCCGGCGATCACCCGCACGCGCAGCCGCGGGATGGACTGCTCGTTGAGGACGGCGCCGAGCGCGCACGGCGCCAGCACGTCCGCCTCCTCCTCGAGAATGCCATCGACCGCAACGGCAGTCGCGTTCAGCTCCTCGCGCACCTGCGCGAGGAGCTCGGGGCGGGCGTCGGCCACTTTGAGCCGGGCCCCGTCGGCGGCGAGCAGCCGGCACAGCGGATGCCCCACCCCGCCGAGCCCCTGCACGGCGACGGTCAGCCCCTCGAGGGCGCGCCCCAGCTGAAAGCGCACCGCCGAGCGGATCCCGAGGAACACCCCGAGCGCGGTCTTCGGGCCCGGATCCCCGCCGACCTCGCCGGTTGCGCGCGCCAGGCCGCTCACGAAGTGCGTCTGCCCGGCCACCTGCTGCATGTCGGCGGTGGTGGTGCCGACGTCCTCGGCGGTGATGTACCGCCCGCCGAGCGCATCGACCAGCCGGCCGAAGGCCTGGAACAGCGCCGGGGTCTTGTGCGCGCGCGCATCGCCGAGGATCACCGCCTTGCCCCCGCCGAAGGCGAGCTCCGCCATGGCGTTCTTGTAGCTCATGCCGCGCGACAGACGCAGCGCGTCGGTGAGCGCCTCGTCGCTGGAGGGATAGTCCCACATCCTGCAGCCCCCGGCGGCAGGCCCCAGCGCGGTGGAATGAATCGCGATGATCGCGCGCAGCCCCGTGGCGCGCTCGTGACCGAACACCACCTGCTCGTGGCCATCGAAATCCGGCAAAGTGAACAGATCCATCGGCTCGCTCCAGAGGTCTCGGGCCTGCGCCCGGGCGGGGTCACCTTACGCCCGAGGGATGCACGGCGCGTCACAAAGCTTGCTCTGTCGGCCGTCCAGATGAATCATTCATTCCATTCAGGGTCCATTTGACGGGATATTTTATGCAGACCGAACTCGACCGCAGCGACGTGCGCATCCTGGACCTGGTCCAGGAGCACGGCAACCTCTCGGCCGCCGAGCTCGCCGAGCGGCTGGGCATGACCACCTCGACCTGCTGGCGGCGCATGAGCCGCCTGGAGGAGTCCGGCGTGATCCGCAAAAGAGTGGCGCTGCTCGATCGCGAGAAGGTGGGCCTGAACGTCCTGGTGTTCTCTCAGGTGAAGCTCGCCGGGCACGGGCGCGATGCGCTGCTGAGGTTCGAGCAGGCAGTGCGCCAGCACCCCGAAATCCTCGAGTGCTACACGCTCATGGGCGAGACGGACTTTCTGCTGCGCATCGCCTGCCGCGACATCAAATCGTACGAGGCGTTCTTCCTCGATCAGCTCTCGCGCTTCCCGGGCGTGCAGTCGGTGCACTCCTTCATCGCGCTGTCGGTCATCAAGGAGACCACGGCGCTGCCGCTGACGGGCGCTCCGAAGGGCTCGCCGCGCTGAGAATGATGAGACAGCGGTCCTCGGCGAGCCCCGGCACGGCAAGAGGAATGGTCTCGGCCTGCCAGCCCGGCGGCAGCGCATCGAGCTCCGCCTTCGGCCACTTGCCCTTCAGGGCGAGGATGCGCGTCGCCGGACCACAGAGCGGCGCAGCGAGGCCGATCAGCGCCGGCAGCGCCGCGAACGCGCGAGCCAGGACGGTGTCGAACGGGACGTCGGGCCGCAGCGTCTCGATGCGAGCCTGGACGACCTCGACATTCACCAGGCCGAGCGCGTGCGCGGCATGAGAGACGAAGCGGACCTTCTTGCCGTTCGAATCGATCAGCGTGAAGCGCCGCTCGGGGTTGGCGAGCGCGAGCGGCAGACCCGGGAACCCCGCGCCCGTGCCGACATCGGCGATGCGGGCGCCATGCAGATAGCGGTGCACCGCCAGACTGTCGAGCAAGTGATGCGTTACCATGTCCGCCGGATCCGTGATGGCCGTCAGGTTGAAGCGGCGGTTCCAGCGGGCCAACTCCTCCAGCAGCTGCAACAGCCGCAGCGCATCGTGCTCCGTCAGCGCGACGCCGAGCGCGGCGGCGGCGTGGACGAGCGTGGGAACGGGGCCCTGGGCGCCGGGCGCCCCGTGCGGCGGGTGGGAGGAACTCATGGGTCGAGCGGCCTCGAACGGGACCGATTGTGGCAGAGGCGGGGGCCGCGCGGTGAAAAAATTGCGCGCGCGAGCGCGCCGGGCGAGGCTGTGCCGTGAGACTGCTGCTCGTGGAAGATGACGCCATGATCGGCGAGGCGATCCGCGCCGGGTTGCGGCGCGACGGGTTCACCGTGGACTGGGTCCACGACGGGCAAACCGCCGAGCAAGTGCTCAAGACCGATACCTTCGACCTGCTGCTGCTCGATCTGGGGCTGCCCGGCAAGGCGGGCCTGGCGGTGCTGAGCGACCTGCGCTCGCGCGGCGATGCGGTGCCGGTGATCATTCTCACCGCGCGCGATGCGGTCTCGGACCGCGTGCAGGGCCTGGATGCCGGCGCCGACGACTACCTGGTCAAGCCGTTCGATCTGAACGAGCTCGCCGCGCGCATCCGCGCGCTGCTGCGGCGCAAATCGGGCCAGCCCACCCCCGCGATCGAGCACCTCGGCGTGATCCTCAATCCCGCCGCGCACACGGTGGCGCGCGGCGGGCAGGACATCGCGCTCTCGCCGAAGGAATTCGCGCTGCTGCAGCTGCTGATGGAGCGCCCCGGCACCATCCACTCGCGCGCCCGCATCGAGCAGCGGCTCTACGGCTGGGGAGAGGAAATCGAAAGCAACGCCGTCGAGGTGCACGTACATGGCCTGCGCCGCAAGCTGGGCACGGATTTCATCCTCACCGTGCGCGGCGTCGGCTACCGGGTGCGGCCTTCATGACGCTGAGCTCGCTGCGCGCGCGCCTGCTGGCGTGGCTGCTCGGCGGCATCGCCGTCGTGGGCCTGTGCGGCGGCCTGGTCGAGTATCACAACGCGCTGAAGCAGGCGGACCGTTACTTCGACTACCACCTCGAGCAGATGGCGCTGCTGCTGCGCGATCAGCCCGTGGAGTACCTCGCCCCGCTGGAGATCCCCTCGCGCGCGGCGGAGTACGGTTTCGTGGTGCAGGTCTGGACCATCGACGGCCAGCGCATCTGGGCGCCGCCGCACACGGTGCTGCCCAACTTCGCGACCATCGGCTTCTCGACCGTCAAGACCAGCGAGGGGCGCTGGCGCGTCTACGGCGTCGCCTCGCCCACACGGGTCATC
Organism: Pseudomonadota bacterium; assembly: GCA_021787615.1. Classification (GTDB taxonomy): domain Bacteria; phylum Pseudomonadota; class Gammaproteobacteria; order Steroidobacterales; family Steroidobacteraceae; genus 13-2-20CM-66-19. The sequence goes on along the minus strand of JAJYLP010000081.1, from coordinate 3,092 downwards.
CAGGTGGCGCAGCTGATGCGCGTGCGCCGCCAGCAGGCCCTGAAGCTGGCGATTCCGACGCTGGTGCCGTTTGCACTCGCGGTGCCCGTTCTCGGGATCCTGGTCTGGTTTGTGGTCGGGCATACGCTGCTGCCGCTGAAGCGCCTGGCCGGCTCGGTCAAGGCCCGCCGGGTGAGCGCGCTCGAGCCGCTGCCGCGCGCGCAGCTGCCCGATGAGGTGCAGCCGCTGGTCGCGGCGCTGAATGACCTGCTGGGGCGCCTCTCCGCGGCGCTCGACCGCGAGCGCGCGTTCGTGGCCGACGCCGCGCACGAGCTGCGCACGCCGCTCACGGCGCTGCATCTGCAGCTCGACGCGCTGGCGCGCGCCGGCTCGGACTGCGAGCGCGCCGAGGCCATGGAGCGGCTCTCGGCCGGCGTCCAGCGCTCGATCCGGCTCGTCGAGCAGCTGCTCTCGCTCGCCCGCCAGGAGCCGCGCGCCGAGCCGCAGCACGGGCGCATCGCGCTCGATGAGCTCTCGCGCGAGGTGATCGCCGAGCTGGTGCCGCTCGCGGACGCGCGCCACATCGATCTGGGCATCGCCGATGCCGAGCCGGCGGTGATTCTCGGGGATCCCGAGTCGATCGCGACGCTGGTGCGCAATCTGGTGGACAACGCCGTGCGCTACACGCCGCGCGGCGGCCAGGTCGACGTGTCGGTCATGCACGCGCAAGCGGATGACGGACAGGTGCGCCTGAGGGTCGCGGACAACGGCCCGGGGATCGCGCCCGAAGAGCGCACGCGCGTCTTCGACCGCTTCTACCGCCAGCCCGGCGCGCTCGTCCCCGGCAGCGGCCTCGGGCTCGCCATCGTCAAGGCGATCGCCGACGCGCACGGCGCGCGCATCGAGCTGGGCGCAGGCCCGGAGGGGCGCGGCCTCACCGTCACCGTCGCGTTCGCCCCGGCACCGCCCGCCTAGGTAGTGGGTCAGCTGCATTGATTACGCCACGCGGGTGAGACTGTGCGGCGATGCGCCGCATAAGGGCCCGGAGGGCAAATACAGCGCATGGATCTGCCTTGGCGCCACGCCGACGACGATCATGGGGAATCCCGATATGGCGGCCGCAAGCACCCCCTACCTCGAGCGCCAGAACCTCACCATGCGGATGGGCATGCGGCGCTTGACCAGGTTGACCAATGGCTTCTCAAAGGAGCGCTGCAGAACAACAGGCGCCCGGCATGGCTAGCCCCACTGACCCGATACTTCCGCCTGAGCCGTCCGCGGCGCCGCGCACGCACCGGGCTCACTTGGCCCGATGGGACTTCAGCGCCAGCAGGAACCGCGCGGCGGCGGTGTCGAGCGCGCGCCGCGCGGCAGGCGCTGCGAAGCGCCGCCCGGCCTCGGCCACGGTGAGCATCTCGACCGGCTGGCCGTGGAAGCGCAGCAGATCGGCCAGCTGCTGCGCGTCGGCGGCGCGCACCGCATCCCCGGCCGGCCCCTGCACGATCAGCAGCGGGGCGCGGATCCGCCTCACCTCCCCGAGCGGGGAAATCTGGCGCAGGAAGCTCGACACCGACGGGTCCCCAGGATCACCGATCTCGGCCGCGCGGAAGACGCGCTCGGCCGCGGGCGCGCGGGCGACGTAGTCATCGAGGCTCGAGATGCCGTTGACGTCGATCGCCCCGAGCAGATGGCCGTCGAAGGTGGCCAGGCAGTTGACCGCGAGCCAGCCGCCGTAGCCGCGGCCCATGAGCACGATGCGATGCACATCGAACCCCGGCTGCATGCTGATCCAGACCATCAGCGAGCCGATGTCGCGCACGGCATCGTCGCGGTGCGTGCCCTCGACCAGCGTGCGGAAACTGCGGCCGTATCCCGAGGAGCCGCGCACGTTCGGCGCAATGACCGCGTAGCCGAGCGCGTTGGCCACGAACTGCAGGAACGGCCGCCAGCGGGGCCGAAACTGTCCCGGCGCGCCCGAGTGCAGCACGATCAGCACGGGCGCGGGGCCCGATCCCGGCGGCAGATAGATGTAGGCCGAGAGCATGCGCCAGTGGCCGTCGAGCCGGTCCCAGGTCGGGTAGTGCACCAGCCGCGCCCGCGCCGGCCCGATCGATCCCAACGGGCCGGCGGCGCCCGCGCGCCAGCGGCGCATCAGCCCTTTGGCGGCGTCGTACACATAGATCGCGGGCGGCTGACGGCTGGACTGGAACGTGAACGCCAGGCGGTGGCCGGAGTCGAAATGCAGGTCGTCGATGACCCCGTCCTGCAGCCAGGGGACCGCGACATCGAGCTTCAGGCGGAGGTTGCGCACGTGCAGGCGGCTCTGCCCATCCACATTGACGGTGTAGGCGAGATAGCGCCCGTCGGGGCTGGCGGCGAAGCGCTCGACATCCCAGGGCAGATCGACGGAGAGCGTGCGAATGCGGCCCGTGAGGGCATTCAGGCGCAGCAGCTGCTGGTACTCGCCGCCCTGATTCGAAATGACGTAGAGCGCGGCGCTGCCCGGCGCGAACCGGGCCGCCGCGATACGCGACGGCGAAAGCGCCAGGCGCGTGAGCGCGCCGTCGCTCGTGCGCGCCGTGTAGAGGGATTCGTCATCCGGGCCCTCATCGTGCGCGAGCAGCAGTTGCTGTCCGTCGCGCGACCAGTCGAGCAGCTGCCACCGGCCGGCGAGCGCGCCGACGACCAGACGCGCAATCCCGCCGTCCGCGACACTGTCGATGTAGACGGCCTCGCTCGCGCCGCCGGGCGCCGCCCCGAGAAACGCGACCTGCCGGCCGTCGGCGGACCAGACGGGCACTCCGCTCAACGTCTGGCCGGCGGCGAACGGGCGGTCGGGGCCCGTCCCCTCGCGCAGCAGCCAGTGCGTCGCGCCGCCCACGCGCTGCGGGTAGAGCAGATCCTGGCCGACGCGCGGCGCGAGCGCACGGCCGATCCCTTCGGTGAGGCCGAGCACTTCGGTCGGCTGGGCGGCCGGGGCGGCGAGGCGCGCGAGCACGATGCGTCGGCCCGTGTGCGCCTCGATGAGCATCTGCCCGCCGGGCAGCCAATCGAGAAAGCGCGCGCCGCGCCACTGCTCGGCGCGCGCCAGCCGCCGCGCCAGCGGCGGCGCG
>JAJYLP010000080.1 GCA_021787615.1 Pseudomonadota bacterium | reverse complement strand
GCCAGGGTGGGTTTCCCCATTCGGAAATCGTCGGGTCAAAGCTCGTTTGCCAGCTCGCCGACGCTTATCGCAGGCTACCACGTCCTTCATCGCCTTCTACCGCCAAGGCATCCGCCATATGCGCTTACTCGCTTGACCATATAACCCCAAGGAGTCTGGGGATATGGAGCTGGTTCACATTGCGAACGCGACATTTTCAAGCTTGAGAATCAATCATTCGCTTGAAAACTTAGCGTCAAAACAAAACTTACCGGATTGTTAAAGAGCACGCGGCACTGCTGCCGCGCGATCAGGCGAGTCCGCCCTTAAAGACGGGCTCGCATCATCGCGCGTCGCGGCGGGGGCGGTCTCGGCAGTGGTGGAGCCAGCCGGGATCGAACCGGCGACCTTCTGGTTGCAAACCAGACGCTCTCCCAGCTGAGCTATGGCCCCGCCTGGTAATACGCGTCACCGCGTCGTCCTGGTGGGTCTGGGAGGAGTTGCACCTCCGACCTCACCCTTATCAGGGGTGCGCTCTAACTAACTGAGCTACAGACCCATATGCTCTGCAGCCCTGGTCACAGTGCGCTGGGCCGCCGCCCCATTGCTCGGGCAGGTAATTTGTGCTGGGGACTCGCGCCTCTGAATCCTCGGACGCGGTCTCTTGAAAGGAGGTGATCCAGCCGCACGTTCCCGTACGGCTACCTTGTTACGACTTCACCCCAGTCATTGACCACACCGTGGTAGGCGCCCTCCTTGCGGTCAGGCTACCTGCTTCTGGTGCAGTCAACTCCCATGGTGTGACGGGCGGTGTGTACAAGACCCGGGAACGTATTCACCGCAGCAATGCTGATCTGCGATTACTAGCGATTCCGACTTCATGGAGTCGAGTTGCAGACTCCAATCCGGACTACGATAGATTTTCTGGGATTGGCTCCCCGTCGCCGGTTGGCTTCCCTCTGTATCTACCATTGTAGCACGTGTGTAGCCCTGGCCATAAAGGCCATGATGACTTGACGTCATCCCCACCTTCCTCCGGTTTGTCACCGGCGGTCTCCTTAGAGTGCCCAACTTAATGGTGGCAACTAAGGACAAGGGTTGCGCTCGTTGCGGGACTTAACCCAACATCTCACGACACGAGCTGACGACAGCCATGCAGCACCTGTCTCCGGGTTCCTTGCGGCACCCCCGCATCTCTGCAGGGTTCCCGGGATGTCAAGGCCAGGTAAGGTTCTTCGCGTTGCATCGAATTAAACCACATGCTCCACCGCTTGTGCGGGTCCCCGTCAATTCCTTTGAGTTTCAACCTTGCGGCCGTACTCCCCAGGCGGAGAACTTAACGCGTTAGCTGCGACACTGAAAGGCTGACCCCTCCAACGTCTAGTTCTCATCGTTTATGGCGTGGACTACCAGGGTATCTAATCCTGTTTGCTCCCCACGCTTTCGTGCCTGAACGTCGGTGTCGGACCAGGAAGCCGCTTTCGCCACTGGTGTTCCTTCCGATATCTACGCATTTCACCGCTACACCGGAAATTCCGCTTCCCTCTTCCGCACCCTAGCCGTGCAGTCTCGAATGCAATTCCCAGGTTGAGCCCGGGGCTTTCACACCCGACTTGCGCGACCGTCTACGCACGCTTTACGCCCAGTAATTCCGATTAACGCTCGCACCCTCTGTATTACCGCGGCTGCTGGCACAGAGTTAGCCGGTGCTTTTTCTGTGGGTTAGGTCAAGACCCGGAGGTATTAGCTCCAGGCTTTTCATCCCCACTAAAAGTGCTTTACAACCCGCAGGCCTTCTTCACACACGCGGCGTCGCTGGATCAGGGTTTCCCCCATTGTCCAATATTCCCCACTGCTGCCTCCCGTAGGAGTCTGGGCCGTGTCTCAGTCCCAGTGTGGCTGGTCGTCCTCTCAGACCAGCTACGGATCGTCGCCTTGGTAGGCCGTTACCCTACCAACTAGCTAATCCGACTTCGGCTCATCCACCGGCGCGAGGTCTTACGATCCCCCGCTTTCCCCCGTAGGACTTATGCGGTATTAGCCAACCTTTCGGTTGGTTATTCCCCACCCGTGGGTAGATTCCGAAGTATTACTCACCCGTTCGCCGCTCGTCGCCAGGATTGCTCCCGCGTTACCGCTCGACTTGCATGTGTTAGGCACGCCGCCAGCGTTCAATCTGAGCCAGGATCAAACTCTTCACTTGAAGATTTTGAGAATCAACAAAGTCAGAGTGGATCCAAAATGGCTCCAGTTACTGCTGGACATTTTGGTCACTCGGTCTTAAGCGCCAAAGGCTCATTGACACGAGTCCCCACACAAATTACCTGCCAAATTTTTAAAGATCAGCCGCACGGCTGGCGCGCGGATTTCGAGTCAAAAGGCCACGCTTGCGGCGGCGCTCTCGCTCTCGAAGGGGCGGGCAGTATATCCGTCGTCTCGCGCCCGTCAACCTTCTTTTTTCACTGATTCCCCAGTGCCCACCGCATCCGCCGGCGCGGTGGCCGGTGGCTGCGAGGGGCGCGCAGTATAGCCCTGATTGAGGCCTTGTCAACGCATTGCAATCATTTCGTGCAGGGGTCGGACAGCAGGCACTGGCGGGGCACCGTCCCGCGCTGGGATGGGCATCCACGCCCGCCCACGAACGCAAGCGGACTCAATGCGTTATGGCGTTCACGAGTGGCGCGGCAGGGCCGCAATCCGCCGCTCGTCCCACCCACGAGGCAATCTCCGCGGTGCCCGTGGTCCGGCGGGCGCCCGAACCGTACCGTGTGCCTCAGCTGCCAAGCTCAAGCTTGACCCTGGCAAAGCGCCGGGACCCGAGCTGCAGCACCACGTCGGCCCCCGCCTTGAGCGTGAGCGCGCGGTCGGTGACCCGCTCGCCATCGATGCGCACCGCGCCCTCCTCGATCTTGCGGTTTGCCTCCGAAGTGCTCGAGGCAAGCCCGGCCGCCTTGAGCAGATTGGGCAGCCGCAGGCCACCGGCATCCACCGGCAGGCGCTTCGGCGGCAGATCGGCCGGCACGGCCCGCTCGCTCACGCGTGCAACGAACTCCCGCTCGGCCTCTCCAGCGGCCGCGGCGCCGTGAAAGCGCGCGACCAGCTCGTGCGCAAGCTCGAGCTTGACGTCACGCGGATTTCGCCCTTCGGCGACCGCCCGCTTGAGCGCTTCGATATCCCGAATTGGCCGGAACGAGAGCAGCTCGTAATAGCGCCACATCAGCGTGTCGGAGATCGACATCACCTTGCCGAACATCTCCCCGGGCGGCTCGGCGATGCCGATGTAATTGCCCAGGGATTTGGACATCTTGTTGGCGCCGTCGGTGCCTTCCAGCAGGGGCACCGTGAGCACCACCTGCGGCTCCTGACCGTAGGCGCTTTGCAACTGCCGGCCGACCAGCAGGTTGAACTTCTGGTCCGTGCCGCCGAGCTCGACGTCGGCCTTGAGCGCCACCGAGTCGTACCCCTGGGCGAGCGGATAGAGGAATTCATGGATGGCGATCGGCTGACCGCTCTTGTAGCGCTTGGCGAAATCGTCCCGCTCGAGCATGCGTGCCACGGTGTAATGCGCCGCCAGTCGCACGAAATCGGCCGCGCCGAGCGCCCCCAGCCACCGCGAGTTGAATTCCACCCGGGTGCGCTCGGCATCGAGAATCTTGAACACCTGCTGCTCGTAGGTGCGGGCATTCGCCTGCACCTCCTCGGGGGTGAGCGGCGGGCGCGTCTGGTTGCGCCCCGTGGGATCGCCGATCAGCCCGGTGAAATCACCGATCAGGAAGATCACCTCGTGGCCGAATTGCTGAAACTGCCGCATCTTATTGAGCAGCACCGTGTGGCCGAGGTGCAGATCCGGCGCGGTCGGATCGAACCCCGCCTTGACGCGCAGCGGCGCACCGCGCTCGAGCTTGCGGGTGAGGTCGGCGATGAGCAGCACCTCGTGGGCGCCGCGCTCGAGTTCGGGCAGTTGTTCGTCGGCGGTCATGGGCGTGAAACGGGCCATCCAGGTCGCGCGGGCCTGCTCGGCCGCGGCCCAAGTGTATGCGAACGGACGGTCCGGCTGGAATCGAGCCGGACCGTCCCCCCGGGGCCCGTCACGCCCGCGCATGCGCGCCCCGGCGAAGTCTGCTTTACTTCGGCCAATGGACGCCCAGGATCTGAAGTCGCCGCGACTCTACATCAACCGCGAGCTGTCCCTGCTGGAGTTCAACCAGCGGGTCCTCGCCCAGGCCTGCGACGAGTCCGTGCCGCTGCTCGAGCGGCTGCGCTTCCTGTGCATCGCCTCGGGCAACCTCGATGAGTTCTTCGAGATCCGGGTGGCCGGACTGAAGCAGCTGCAGGAGCTCGGCTCGGGGTTGCTCGCCGCCGACGGCCTGTCGATCGAGGAGCAGCTCGGCGCCATCCACGAGCGCGCCGCGCGCCTGGTGAGCGAGCAGTACCGCTGCCTCAACGAGCTGTTGCTGCCGCAGCTCGCCGAACGCGGCATCCGGCTGCTCGGACACACCGACTGGAGCGAGCCGGCGCGCAGCTGGCTCGAGGGTTATTTCGAGCTCGAAGTCGAGCCGGTGCTGAGCCCGCTCGGCCTCGATCCGGCGCGCCCCTTCCCGCGCATCCAGAACAAGAGCCTGAACTTCATCGTGCGCCTCGAGGGACGCGATGCGTTCGGGCGCGACAGCGAGCTGGCCATCGTGCAGGCGCCGCGCTCGCTGCCGCGCGTCGTGCCGGTGCCGACCGAGGAGACGCAGCGCACGCTGGTGCTGCTCACCGGCATCGTGCAGGCCTTCGTGCAGCGGCTGTTCCCCGGCATCCGCGTGCTCGGCTGCTACCAGTTCCGCCTGACGCGCAACAGCGACCTGTTCGTCGACGAGGAGGAGATCGACGATCTGCGCCGCGCGCTCGAGGGCGAGCTCGCCCACCGGCGCTACGGCGCGGCAGTGCGCCTGGAGACCTCGAGCGACTGTCCGGCGGACATCGTGCAGTTCCTGCAGCGCCAGTTCGCGCTCGGGGAACTCGAGACCTACCGCATGAGCGGACCGGTCAATCTCAACCGTCTCTCGGCCGTGTACGAGCTCGTGCCCCGCCCGGACCTGAAGTACCCGGCGTTCACACCGGGATTGCCGCGGCGCCTCGCCGGCGGCGGCGACCTGTTCGCGGCGATCCGCCAGAAAGATGTGCTGCTGCATCATCCCTACCAGAGCTTCACACCGGTGATGGATTTTCTGCGCCAGGCGGCCGCCGACCCGCAGGTGCTTGCGATCAAGCAGACGCTGTACCGCACGGGGAGCGACTCGCCGATCGTCGACGCGCTGGTCGCCGCGGCCAATGCCGGCAAGGACGTGACGGTGATCATCGAGCTGCGCGCGCGCTTCGACGAGGAGGCGAATATCGAGCTGTCGAACCGGCTGCAGGAAGCCGGCGCGCACGTGATGTACGGGGTGGTCGGCTACAAGACCCATGCCAAGCTCGCCATGGTGGTGCGGCGCGAGCCCGGCGGCATCCGCCGCTACTGCCACCTCGGCACCGGCAACTACCATCCGCGCACCGCCCGGCAGTACACCGACTACGGGCTGTTTACCTGCCGCGACGAATTCGGCCAGGACGTGCACGAGCTGTTTCACGAGCTGACGAGCCTCACCCGCACGCCGCACCTTCAGCGCCTGGTGCAATCCCCGTTCGGCCTGCACGAGGCGATGCTCGCGAAGATCGAGCGCGAGAGCGCTCACGCGCGCGCCGGAAAGCCGGCGCGCATCATCGCCAAGATGAACGCACTGGTCGAGCAGCAGACGATCGAGGCGCTCTATCGAGCTTCGCGCGCCGGCGTGAAGATCGATCTGATCGTGCGCGGCGTGTGCGCGCTGCGCCCGGGCGTGCCCGGGGTGTCGGAGAACATTGAGGTGTGCTCGATCGTCGGCCGCTTCCTCGAGCACTCGCGCGTGTTCTACTTCGAGAACGGTGGCGATGGCGAGATCTACTGCTCGAGCGCGGACTGGATGGAGCGCAACTTCTTCCACCGCGTCGAGGTGGCATTCCCGATCGAGCGGCCCTCGCACCGCCAGCGCATCCTCGAGGATCTGCGGCTCGCGCTGGCTGACAACTCGCAGGCCTGGCGGCTGCTGCCCGAGGGCCGCTACGAGCGCCTGTGCGCCACGGACGAGACACGGATCAGCGTGCAGGGCGAGCTGCTCGCAGCCAATGCCGCCGGGACGCTGTTCGGCCCCGCGGACGGCGACTGAGCGCCCACGCGGCTCAGCGGCGGCGGCGCGTCACCCGCAGAGACAACCCCGCCGCGGTCAGATACTGCACCTCCTGGCGCAGATCGGCCTGCGTCAGCGGGTGATTTGCGAGCCAGCGCGACGGGAAGGCGAGCTGCAGCGATCCGGCGCGCGCGGTCAGCTTGACCGGCGGCAGCGCGCCGCGCTCGCGCCCGCGGTGCAGCAGCACGGCGAGCCGCAGCAGCACGATCAGGTAGAGCGCATCACGATCCCAGGGCGGCACCAGCTCGGCGAGGCCCTCGCGCGAGAGCTTGCGCCGGTGCGCGCCGACGACGCGCGCGAGCAGGCTCTGCTCGCCGCGGGAGAACCCCGGCATGTCGGCATTCTCCAGCAGGTAGGCGCCGTGGCGGTGATACCCGCTGTGGGCGACGTCGAGGCCGACCTCGTGCAGCCGCGCCGCCCATTTCAACATCAGGTCGGCCGCCGGCTCGGCGCGCAGCTTCCATGCCGAGCGGACTGCCGCCAGGAATTTCAGCGCCGTGGCCGCCACGCGCTCGGCCTGTTCGGTGTCGACGTGATAGCGCAGCTGCATGCTGCGCACGGTGCGCTCGCGGGCATCCTCGTCCGTGTTGCGCCCGACCATGTCGTAAAGCAGCCCCTCGCGCAGCGCGCCGTCGGCGATGCGCATCTCCTTCAGGCCGAGGACCGCGAACACCTCCGCGAGTATGGCGAGCCCCCCTGGGAACACCGGGCGGCGATCCTCGGTGACCGCCGCGAAGCGCAGCGTCCGCGTGTGCCCCGCGGACACCACCGCATCCACGAGGCGCTCGAGTCCGCCGGGGGTGATGAGCGCGGCGCGGGGGGTCAGCTCGCGGATGGCATCGCCGATGGCGCGCACCGTGCCCGAGCTGCCGGCGCAGTGCTGCCAGCCGCGCCGCCGGAAGGCGTTGCGCACCGGGGCGAGCTGCAGCCGTGCGGCCAGCCGCGCTGCGGCCATGCGCTTGGCGGAGATCTTGCCGTCGGCGAAGAACCGCTCGCTCAACAGCACGCACCCGACGCGCAGGCTCTCGAGCTCGAGCGGCCGCAGCCCCTGGCCGATGATGAGCTCGGTGCTGCCGCCGCCGATGTCGACGATCAGGCGCCGGCCCTGCTCCTGCGGCAGATTGGTGGCGACGCCCGCGTAGATCAGCCGCGCCTCCTCCCGGCCCGAGATGATCTCTATGGGATGGCCGAGCGCCTCGCGCGCGCGCAGCAGAAACGAGTGTTTGCGGTGCGCCAGCCGCAGCGCGCTGGTGCCGACGGCGCGCACGCTAGCGGCACGCATGGCCCGCAGGCGCTGTCCGAAGCGCTCCAGGCAGGCGATCGCGCTCTCGGCGACCGCACGGTCGATCTGGCCGTTCTCCTCCACGCCGGAGGCGAGGCGCACCATCTCGCGCAGCCGATCGATGATGACCAGCTGGCCGTGGGAATACCTCGCCACGACCATGTGGAAGCTGTTGGAGCCCAGGTCGACCGCCGCGAGAACATCGGGGCGGATGCGGGCGGGTCTGCGGGGCGTGCGGGTTGCGCGGGACGCGGCCGGACGCACGCGGCTTGCCGCCGGCTCAGGCGGAGAACGAGGAACCGCAGCCGCAGGTGGTCGTGGCGTTGGGGTTGCGGATCACGAACTGCGCGCCGTCGAGCCCGTCGCGGTAGTCGATTTCGGCCCCCATCAGGTACTGCACGCTCATCGGGTCGACCAACAGCTTCACGCCCTGGTTCTCGATGCAGGTATCCCCGTCCTGCGCCTGCTCGTCGAACTCGAACCCGTACTGCAGGCCCGAGCAGCCGCCGCCCTGCACGAACACCCGCAGCATGAGGTTGGGGTTGCCCTCGCCGCGGATCAGGTCCCCGACCTTGCGCGCGGCCGCGTCGGTGAAAATGAGCGCGGCGTCCGAAGTGACTTCAGTAGTGTTCATGTGAACAGTCTAGGATCTGCCGGCGCCGAGGTCAAAACCCCTCCCGGGGGTTAACCGCAGCGCTCACGGCACCGATACGGCGCTCCACGGGTAGGTCTGGATCAGCGGCGCGACGTTCGGGTGGCCCGAGCGCACCGTCACCGTCAGGTGCGCGGGGCTGAACCCCGGCGGCAGCACCAGATCTTCCTTGAATTCCTGGTAATAGCGGAAGCGGTATTGCAGCGTGGGCTTGCCAAGCAGCGCCTGATTGCCGAGCGTCGTCCCGCCGGGGCCGCGGCCGTCGGCGGTCAAGCTCACCGTGCCGCTCACCTCGCCGTCGGGGCGGTCGGTTCGCAGCAGCGAGATGTCGACGCGATAGTGCAGCGGGCGCTTGCCGGGCGACAGCAGCACTTCCCCGACTCGCAGACCGATCGGGGGCGCGCCCTGGGCGACCACGCCGCGATAAAACGCCAGCTTCTCACTCTGCCGCGCGATCTGGGCCTGCAGCTGCGCGATGGTCCGGGTGACCATCCGCTCCGCGTGCGCATGGCCGGCGTTCAGCGTCTGCAGCTCCACGACGCGGACCTGCAGCGCGCGGTTGTCGCGCTTGAGCAGTGCGATCTCGTTGTGCAGCACGTCCTGCTCGTGCATCGCCGCGAAGACGCTGTAGCCGGCGGAACTGCGGCCGATCTCGAACGCCACGTAGAGCAGCGCCAGGGCGCCGAGCGCAAGCCCTACCTTGAAAGCAGGCCGATGCCGCAGTCCGCCGTGAGCCTCGGGATCGGAGAGGGGGTTCTGGCTATTCACGTGTCTCAGTCCATCTCCGTGGCGGACGAGCGGGGCCGCTGTGTCAGCACGTCCCACCAGTCCGGCAATGCCGGCTGTCCCGTCGGAAAGGCCACGGGCGCAAGCTCGATGAGCGCCCGCTGGTAGACCTTGCGCTTGAAATAGATCACTTCGCGCGCCGGCTCCCAGAAGTCCGTCCAGCGCCACTCGTCGAACTCCGGTTCCGCGGTGCTCTCGAAATCAAATGTCGCCACCTCGCGGCGCAGCCGCAGCAGGAACCAGCGCTGTTTCTGGCCGATGCACAGCGGATGCCGGTTGCGCCGGATATAGCGTGCCGGCAAGCGGTAGCGCAACCACCGCGCGGTGCGCCCCAGGAGCTCGACGTCCTGCGCGCCGAGGCCGACCTCCTCGTGCAGTTCGCGGTAGACAGCCGCCTCGAGGCTCTCGCCATCGCGGATGCCGCCCTGCGGGAACTGCCAGCCCCTGCCGCCGGCCCGGCGGCCAAGAAACACATCGCCGTCGCGGCGCATGAGCACGATGCCGACGTTGGCCCGAAAGCCGTCCGCATCGATGATGTCCGCGGCCGCGCCGCTGTCTGCTCCCGGTCCGCCCATGGCGTTCATACCCTCAGGCGCGCCGCTCGGTGACCGTACGGCGGTCCTCGAGATAATCGCGGCCCTGGCGCATCAGAGCCACGAACGTATCGTAATCGCCCGACAGCACGGCCGTGCGCAGGCGCTCGACGGACTTCACCAGCGCCTCGAGCGACTCGGCGCCGTAATCATTGAGGCTCTGGATCTCGTAGTAAAGGTCGGGGCTCTCCTGCGCCACGCACGCGGCCACGTCGAGCTGCGCATCGAACGTGGTGCTCGACATGCGCGCCAGCTTCGGCGCCGCCTCGCCGCTTTCCGCGAGCGCGGTGAAGAAGGCGATGTTCACGGCGTGCGACAGCCCCAGCACGTAGGCGATCAGCCGGTCGTGATCATCGAGACTCATCACCACCTGCTCGGCCATGGTGGGGGCGAACAGCTCGCGCGCCGCCGCCAGCGCCTCGGCGTGACCGAGGTCAACGAAGATGACGTGCCGCCCCGAGAGCAGCTCGGTGTCCGGTCCGAACATCGGGTGCACCGAGGTCACCCGGCAGCCGTGTGACTTCAGCGCCAGCAATCCGGCACGCAGCGGCGATTTGAGCGAGCCGACATCGAAGATGATGCCCGGGGGGCGGCGCAGAGCCAGATCGCGCAGGATGGCGTCAGTCGCCGCGAGCGGCGTGGCGAGCACGATGCAGTCGTGCCCCAGGTCGCTGCCGTGCCAGTCGGCCATGCGCGGCACGCCGTCCGCGCCGCCCTGCGGGTCGGCCACCTCGACGGCGAAGCCCTGCGAGCTCAAGAACTGGACGAACCAGCGCCCCATCTTGCCGCCGCCGCCGATCACGAGCGCGCGGCGTCCCGAGCCGGCGCCGTGCGCAGCCACGCTCGCCTGCTCCTGCGTGGTGAGCGACGAGCGGATCAGAAGGCGCAGCAGCTCCTCGGCGAGCGCCGGTGAGACACCGAGCTCGGCCGCAGCGTTGCGTGCGGCCATGATGACGTCGCGCTCGCGGCCATAATCGCGGGTGGGCCGGCCGGTGGCGCGCTTCACCCGCGCCACGTCCGCACTGAGTGCCTTGCGCTCGGCGGCGAGCTCGATGAACTGGCGGTCAAGCTCGGTGAGCCGGCGGCGCAAATCATCCAATGTCACATCGTCCCGGGTCATGCAGGGCTTTCCGAAAGGTGCGCCGTGCGGCAGCCTTTTCCTTGTATCGAGCCGGGGCGGCCATCGCAAGTCAAATTTCGCGGCTGCCGCCCCGCGCCCCAATCCCGTACCATGGGGCCCATGTTCACGCCCAATGAACTGTCCGGCGGCACCCCGCCGGCCGACCCGCTCGCCGTCCTCGAGCGCTGGCTCGAGCAAGCCCGGGACCAGCGGGTGCAACCCAATCCGAACGCCATGGTGCTGGCCACGTGCGACGCCGAAGGACGCCCCTCGGCGCGCGTCGTGCTGTGCAAGGGCGTGTGCGCCGAGCCCGGCTACCTCGTCTTCTACACCAACTACCACTCCCGCAAGGGGCGCGAGCTCGCCGCGGCCGGCCGGGCGGCGGCCGTCTTCCACTGGGACGCGCTGCACCGCCAAGTGCGCATCGAGGGAGCGGTGGTGCGGGCGCCGTCCGCCGACAGCGACGCGTACTTCGCCTCCCGCCCCTGGCAGAGCCGCCTCGGCGCGTGGGCCAGCGCGCAGAGCGATCCGGCCGAGTCGCGCCAGGCGCTCGAGCGCGCGCTCGCTGCGGCGGCGGCACGCTTCGGCGCGCCGGTGCCGGGCGCCTGCGCGCCCGAGGCGCCGTTCACCGGCGTGATCCCGAGGCCGGCGCATTGGGGCGGTTACCGGCTCTGGGCCGAATCCGTCGAGCTCTGGGTGGAGGGCGCGGCGCGCATCCACGACCGGCTGCTGTGGACCCGGGGCCTGAGTGGATCCCACGGGAGCTTCCGCCCCGAGCCCTGGAAGGTCATCCGGCTGCAGCCCTGAGCGCGCCGTCAGAGGTCGCCGAAGCGCTGCTGCAGCAGCGCCAGCGCGACCACGGCCGCCGTCTCGGTGCGCAGCACGCGCGGGCCGAGCCGCAGGGGCTGGAACCCCCGCGCCAGCGCGCCGCGTGCTTCGCTCTCGGCAAGCCCGCCCTCCGGTCCGATGAGCACGAGCGCCTCGCGGGCGGCCGGCGGCAGCGCCGCGAGCCCCGCGGCGCCGTGCGGGCTGGGAAGGACTCTCAGTCCGCCGTCCGGCAGCGCCGCGAGAAAGGCTTCGAGGGCGAGCGGCGCGGCGACCTGCGGCACGCGGCTGCGCCCGCTCTGCTCGCAGGCGGCCACCGCAATGCGCTGCCAGTGGCGCTGCCGGTTGTGCGCCTGAGCGGCATCGAGGCGCACGACGCTGCGCTCGGTCAGCACCGGCACGATGCGCGCGGCCCCGAGCTCGACCGCCTTCTGCACGACCCAATCCATGCGCTCGCCGCGCGAGACGCCCTGTGCCAGGGTCAGGCGCAGCGGCGATTCGGCGCGACCTTCGCGCCGCTCGCCGAGGGCCACCACGACCTCGCCCTTGCGCAGCGCCTCGATGCGGCCCGCGTACTCCCCGCCCGTGCCGTCGAACACGACGAGCTCGGCCCCCACCCCGAGCCGCAGCACGCGCACGATGTGCCCGGCCGTCTCCCCGGCAACGGTGCAGCGCGCCCCCGGGCCGAGCGGCCCGGGCACATGCACTCTCCTCAGGCGCACGTGGCGAGCTCGATCCCCTCGCGCGCCACCTCGACCATCAGATCGATCTCCTCTGGGGTGATGACATAGGGGGGCATGAAGTACACCACGTTGCCCACGGGGCGCAGCAGAACCCCGCGCGAGAGCGCGTGCCGGTAGATCGCCAGCCCGCGCCGCTGCTGCCACGGGTACGGCTCGCGCGCGGCCTTGTCGCGGACCAGCTCGGCCGCGACGATCATGCCGCGCTGGCGCACTTCCGCGACATGGGGATGGTCCTGCAGCGCGCGGGCGCGCTCGCCGAGCCGCGCGCTCAGGGCGCGGTTGCGCTCGAGCACCCCGTCGCTGCGGAAGATCTCCAGGCAGGCGAGCGCCGCGCTGCAGGCGAGCGGGTTGCCGGTGAAGCTGTGCGAGTGCAGAAACGCGTTGAGCGTGACGTACTCGTCATAGAACGCCGCGTACACCGGCTCGGTGGTGAGCACCGCCGAGAGCGGCAGGTAGCCGGCGGTCAGTCCCTTGGAGAGGCACATCAGATCCGGCCGGATGCCGGCCTGCTCGCACGCGAACATCGTGCCGGTGCGGCCGAAGCCGACGGCGATCTCATCGGCGATCAGGTGCACCTGATGCCGGTCGCACGCCGCGCGCAGCAGCGTCAGGTACACCGGGTCGTACATGCGCATGCCCCCGGCGCACTGCACCAGCGGCTCGAGGATCACCGCGGCGGTCTCGTGAGCGTGCCGCTGCAGGGCGGCCTCCATGTGCACGAATTTGCGCCGCGTGTGCTCAGCCCAGCTCTCCCCGCTGTCGCGCTCGTAGCAATCGGGCGACGGCACGGTGATGACGTCCATGAGCAGCGGCTGGTAGATGTCCTTGTAGAGCTCCACGTTGCCCACGGCGAGCGCGCCGAGCGTCTCGCCGTGATAACTGTTGGAGAGCGTGATGAAGCGGCGCTTCTCGCCGCGGCCGACGTTGCGCCAGTAGTGAAAGCTCATCTTCACCGCCACTTCGACCGCCGAGGAGCCGTTGTCCGCGTAGAAGCAGCGGGTCAGCCCCGCCGGGGCCACCGCGGTGAGCGCCTCGGAGAGGCGGATCACCGGCTCGTGCGTGAAGCCGGCGAGGATCACCTGCTCGAGCCGCTCGAGCTGCGCGCGCACCGCGGCATTGATGCGCGGATTGGCGTGGCCGAAGAGGTTGACCCACCAGGAGCTGATGGCATCCAGGTAGCGCTTGCCCTCGAAGTCCTCGAGCCACGCGCCCTCGCCGCGGCGGATGGGGATGAGCGGCACGTGCTCGTGATCCTTCATCTGGGTGCACGGATGCCAGACGTGCGCCAGATCGCGCTCGACGTAGGCGGCATTGTCGGTTCGCATGCGGCGATTGTGGCATGATCGGCCGCGAAGGCGGGACGCGCCCCCGCCGCTGCGGGCCCGAGCGCCCGCGCCGAGCCCCGCTTGTGCACCCTAATCCGATCACTCGAGATTGACGCCGCCACCGGCCTGCTGGCCGGGGTCCGCCAAGTGCTCTCGCCGCATTGCGACGCGCGCCCCGGGGGCGCGGCTGCGGAACTCATCGTCATTCACGGCATCAGCCTGCCGCCGGGGGAATTCGGCGGTCCGTGGATCGACCGGCTGTTCACCGGCAACATTCCGGCCGATGCGCCGGCGCGTCTGCGCGATGTTGCGGGCCTGAGGGTCTCGGCGCACGCGCTGGTGCGGCGCGACGGCGCCCTCACGCAGTACGTGGGCTTCGGCCGGCGCGCCTGGCATGCGGGACAGTCGGCGTACCGCGGGCGCACCGCCTGCAATGATTTCTCGATCGGCCTCGAGCTCGAGGGGACGGACACCACGCCGTACACCGAGGCCCAGTACGACAGTCTGGCCGAGCTCACGGCACTGCTGCTCGCCACCTATCCCTCGCTCTCGAGCGAGCACATCGCCGGCCACAGCGACATCGCGCCGGGTCGCAAGAGCGACCCCGGAGCGGCCTTCGACTGGGAGCGCTTTCGCGCCCGGCTGCGCGCCCGCCGGGGCGCGGCGTGTCCGTAATTGTTGCGTTCGCGCAACGACACGCCCAAATCGCTTGACTGAGCGTGCAGGGACGATACCATCGAAGCAACATCGCCCTATGAGAGCACGATGTTGCGGCGCGGGATGGCGCGCGCGGAATCGGGCAGGGGATTGCGCCGGCAGACCAGAGCCCGGCACGGGTCGAGGGGGGAGGCAGGGCCGCGTGAGCACTCACGCGGCCTTGTTTTTTTGGGGCGCCCGCCGGGCGCGCCGTCCTGACACCTGCGCGGTACGCCGCGGCGTCGCCGGAACTCTGCGCGCCGCGATGGTCAAAGACAGTTGACACCGCGCGGCGCCCCTGTCTCTCGCATGAGGGACGCGCAGGTGCCCTGCGCAGGCGCAGAATGACCCCGCCCGGGCACTGCCCAACGCCGTGCACGGCGGCGCGATGCGCGCACGTCCTGCGGGCCGGAGGGAGGGAAATGATGTTTGAGAGAGAATCCGACAGTGACGAGCACATATTCATCGCACGTCCCGGTGACTCGCTGACCGTCGAGCCGGCGCA
This sequence comes from Pseudomonadota bacterium, assembly GCA_021787615.1. GTDB lineage: Bacteria > Pseudomonadota > Gammaproteobacteria > Steroidobacterales > Steroidobacteraceae > 13-2-20CM-66-19. The sequence goes on along the minus strand of JAJYLP010000080.1, from coordinate 862 downwards.
CGCGGCGAGCGAAGCGCCGCGACGGCCGAGCGCAGCCAAGAGACGCGTAGCGCCGACGGACCCGGCGGCGCGCGTCATGACTGACTTCACCGTTCAGACACCCGTGCTCGTCGCGGCCGAGCGTCTCATCGATGACGCGCTGCGCGACATGATGGTCGCCGGTGTGCGCGCGCTGCTGGTGACACGGGGCGAGAAGGTCATCGGCCTAATCACCTCGTACGACATCCAGGGCGAGCGGCCGCTGCAGTTCCTCAACGACTCCGGTTTCACGCGCCACGATGAGATTCAAGTCGGCCACATCATGACCCCCTGGGAGCGTGTGCCCACGCTCGAGTGGGAGGCGGTGAACGGTGCGCGCGTGCAGGAAATCGCGGCCCTGTTCAAGGCCCGGCGCACGACGACGCACGTCGTGGTGCTCGAGCGCACCGAGCAGGGCGGCACCAGCGTGCGCGGCCTGTTTTCCCGGACCCAGCTCGAGCGTCAGCTTGGCAGCTAGCACCCGCCGCCGGCGCTCGATGCGCGCGGCCTGAAAAAAAGGGCCGGGCCACGTCCGTCAAATCGTGACCCGGCCGCCGCAAATGCGATGGGGATGCCACCAGCGGATTCAGCCGGGGGTCACGCGGGTCACCTCACCGGCGCCTTCGATATGGGAGGACACGTGCGGGGGATTGGAATGCAGCCGCACATCGCCCGCCCCGCGGATGTGCACCGACACGCTGTCGGTCGGCGCCACGGCGACCCGTCCGGCGCCGTTGATGTCGACGCGGGCCCGCTGCTCGGTCAGCTGTCCCAGGTGCACGCTGCCGCTGCCGTCGATCACGACCGCGAGGTCATTGACCGAGCCCGAGCCGTGCACTCGCGC
>JAJYLP010000079.1 GCA_021787615.1 Pseudomonadota bacterium | reverse complement strand
CGAGTAGAAGTGCCGTATGACCGCCTCGCCCGAACGTCGCATCGACATAGTAGCCGTCCGCCTCGGGGGCCAACGCCTCGACCGCCTCGCGCTCGAGCACGGGAACGTGCTCAACCACGACCCAAGCGGCCGCGAACGACCCCCCGCAGTGCTCTACTCATGGGCCGCGCCCAGCTCTGGAAACTCGAACCACCCACGCTCCCGCGACCCGCCGCGGCGCGCTCCCGCGCCCATCCCGCCCGCACGCTCCGCCCGGCAGCCCCATGCCGCGCCGGCCTCATTGCGCTGCGCCATGCCATTGCGCACGCTGAAGTCCCTCCCCCGCGCCGCTGTCCGCTCGGCCGCCCGCGGCGCCTTACAGCGACAGCGAGTCGAGCTCCGAGGGCAGATCCGTCGTGGCCTCCTCCGTCTTCAGCCACTCATCGAGCCGCTCGCCCCAGCGCGACTCGTTCCACAACTCGAACCGGTTGCCCTGACCGATCAGCATTCCAAGCCGCTCGAGGCCGGCGAACTCGCGCAGCTCCGGCGGCAGCAGAATCCGCCCATGGGCGTCGAGCTCCAGATCGGTCGCATGGCCGACCATGAGCCGCTGCAGGCGACGCGCCTGCGCGTGCAGCGTTGGCAGGCTCATCAGCTTCGACTCGATCAGGTCCCACTCGGGCAGGGGATAAATGAGCAGGCAGCGGTCCCGATCGACGGTGACCACCAGTTTTCCCTCGGCACGCTCGATGATCTGCGCCCGATAACGGGTGGGCATGACCATCCGGCCTTTGTCGTCCAGGGTGATTTTGGTAGCGCCGCGAAACATGGACTCCGTGCGAGGACGTGACCCATCCTCTCCCACTCCGTCCCACTTCTTACCACTATAGGAATCGCGGGTGCGCTATGTCAATTGAATTAGCGAGAAAAACGTCACATTGCGTTGAGTTATGTCGAACCGATCAGCCTCTCCAACATCTGGATTTTCGTCATTACGCTTTTTAATCAGAAACTTGTGAGTTGAAGCTTATCCATTGGATTAGATGAACCTCGCGCCATGCGCCCGCGCCGCGGGGCCGTGTTTGATCGCACCGATGCCTGCGGGACACGGCGGCCTCACTCACTCGGCAGGATCTTGATCTCACCGCCCTGCAGCCGCGCCCAGATCAGGGAACGGTGCACCCGGCCGTCGGCCTCGACGCGCAGCCGCCCCGTCAACCCGTTCAGATCGAGCGAGCCCGGCGGCACGTGCCGCACGAACAGCGCCATCGCCAGGTGATAGGCATCGAAGCCGAACGCGAACAGCCGGCCCCGGTCCGGCCCGCCGGCCGGCCAGGCGCGGTCGGCGACCGCGCGCACGGCATTGGCAAGGGGGTCCCCGAGCATCCACGGCATGTCGAGAAAGCGCAGCCCGTCGAGGTCCTGGTTCGCGGCCCGATTGGGCTCGAAGGCATCCGAGGTCGAGTAGGTCGGCACGCCGTTGGCGTAGTAGAAACGCAGCTGCGGCTCAAGCATCCGCTCGGTGCTGGCCCGCGCCGGCGCGAAAATGAACTGGATGTCCGCACGGCGCCGCGGCACGAACGTGAGCGGCACGCCGAGCAGCGCTTCCAGACGCTGCAGCCGCTCGCGGCTCTGGCGGATGAGCAGCACCCGCTCGATCGGCCCGGAGTAATCGCTCTCGGACACATCGATCTGCGTCGTGGCGAGCAGCTTGCCGCCACCGGCCTCGAACTGCTGCGCGAACGCATTGAGCACCCGCGTGCCCCACGAGTTCGACGGCACGATGGCGACGCCCAGCCGATGGCCGTCGGCGAGCACGCGCTTGGCCACCAGGCGCGCCTCGGCCGTCGGGGACAGCGCGAACTGGAAGAACTGCGCCGGCGCCTGCGCTCCCTGCGGCAGGAAATTCAAGGCGAGGATCGGCGGATGCGGCGCCGTGTCGGCCGCTGCGGCGGCCACATTGGAGCGCACCAGCGGCCCGATGATGAAGTCGGCGCCCGCCCGGCTCGCTCGCGCAATGACACCGGCGATCGAAGCCGTCCCGGCCGTGTCGTACACACGCACCTGCGGCCGCTCGCTCGGCGGCAGCTGGTAGAACGCGGTCAGAAATCCGTCGCGAACGCTGCGCGCTGCGCTGCGCAGCGGGCCGGTCTCGGGCAGCAGCAGCGCGATGCTCGTGTGGGCCAGCGTGCGTGAGGGCTGCACAAGCCGCGGCGCACGTTGAACCGGACGCGACGCCACCGGCACGCGGGCCGTTCGGGGAGCCGGTGCGGGCGCGAGCGGCGCGCTCACGCAGCCGGCGAACAGGGCGGCGGTCACGGCGAGCGCGGCAACCAGGATCGTTCGCTGCATGGTGGAGAACCCTTTCACTATCCGTCCGTTTGGAGCCAAGATTACGCCCGCCGTTCCGGTGCGCAGCGGAGATTATAGTGGTGGAGAAGGTAGAGGGGCGGTTACGGGTCGTGGCGACGCCGATCGGCAACCTGGGCGATGTCAGCGCACGCGCCCGGCATGCACTCGAGAGCGCTGATGCGGTCGTGGCGGAGGACACGCGCCACACGATGGCGCTGTTGAGCGCGCTCGGAATCTCCCGGCCACTCGTGTCGCTGCACACGCACAATGAGACGCAGCGCGTGCCTCAGGTGCTCGCGCGCCTCGCCGCCGGAGAGACGCTGGCGCTGGTGAGCGACGCCGGCACGCCGCTGCTGTCGGATCCCGGCTACGAACTGGTGCGCGCCGCGGCCGATGCCGGCGTCCCGATCGAAGCCATACCGGGGCCGTGCGCGATCACGACCGCGCTGGCGTGCGCCGCGCTGCCAGTCAGCCGCTTCTGCTTCGAGGGCTTCCTGCCGGCGCGCGAGCGCGAGCGGCGCGCCGAGCTTGCGCGCCTCGCCAGCGAGCCGCGCACGCTCGTCTTCTTCGAGGCGCCGCATCGGATCGGCGCGATGCTCGCCGACCTCGCGGCCGCCTTTGGCGCCGATCGGCGCGCGAGCGTGGCTCGTGAACTGACCAAGGCGCACGAGACGGTCTACCGGGGCACGCTCGGCGAGCTCGCGCACCGGGCTGCCGAAGATGAGAACTTCCGTCGCGGCGAGCTCACCGTGGTCGTGCAAGGGGCCCCGGCTGAGGCACGGGCCATCGACGAGGCGCTGCTGCGCCGCGCGGTGGAATTGCTGGTCAAGGAGCTGCCCCCGGGCCGCGCCGCCGCCGTGGCGGCCCAACTGACCGGTGCGAGCCGCAGCGCCGCCTACGCGCTCGCCCTGCAGCACGCCAAGACGCAATGACGGTCTTGCGGCGCCTCAGCGCCGCTCGATGGACGGGGCTCGCCTGCAGCGAACCGCGTTCGATCCCGGGCGAAGCCCGTAAAAAAAGGGGAGCCGGCCTGTAAGCCGGGTTCTGTCGCGGCAACCCACCCCGGTGAGAGGCGAGTCCCGCGGGCAATCATTCCTCTACGATCCACGTCGCCGTGGACCTCTAGCAGCCTACCCGGAAGCGCGCGCGGATCGGCGCCGCGGGCCCCGTTTCCGGTACCCGCTGCTCCCCTATTTGGCCTTGCTCCAGGTGGGGTTTGCCGTGCCGGTCCTGTTGCCAGGACCGCGGTGCGCTCTTACCGCACCGTTTCACCCTTGCCGTCCCTGCGCCGAGGTCCCGAAGGAGCCTGAGCGAGGGCTTGGGCGGTCTACTCTCTGTTGCACTTTCCGTGAGCGCGCGACGCACGAAGCTTGCGCCCCGCCGACGTGGCCCCCCAGGCGTTACCTGGCACCCTGATCCGCCGGAGCCCGGACTTTCCTCCCCTCCGCCCCTATGACGGGTCGGAGCAGCGATTGCCCGGCCGGCTCCCCGCTATGCTGAATAGCAGAATGGGCGGCCGCCTGCAAAGGGTGTGCTCACTTCACCACCCGCAGCTGCGGGCGCTTCGCGCCGCCGCCGTCATCGGCGGGCGCGGGGGCCGGCGCGGGCGGCTCCGGCGGCGCGGGGCCCGTATCCTGATCCGGAAACATCATCCCTTCGCCGGTCTCGCGCGCATACACGCCCATCACCGCGCCCACCGGAATGCGCACGTGGTGGATCACCCCTGCGAAGCGGGCGTCGAACTCGACGACGTCGTTGTCGATCTTCAGCCGCTGGGTGGCGCTGTAGCTCAAGTTCAGCACCAGCTTGCCGTCCTGCACGTACGCGTGCGGGATGTCCTGCCCGGCGCGCCCCGCATCGACGATCACGTGCGGCGTATGGCCGCTGTCGGTGATCCATTGGTGCATTGCGCGCAGCAGGTACGGCCGCTTGGGAGGGGCTTTGAGCATCACAGGGACTCCCTAGCGCCGCATTGCGCGCTCCACATCCGAGAGGGCGCGCGCGAACGCCGGCCGCGCGAAGATGCGGTTCTCGTATTTGATGATGGGCTGGGCCTTCGACGGCAGCTCGATCTGATGGTGCGCCAGACGCCACAGCACCGGGGCGAGCGTGGCATCAACCAGCGAAAACTCATCGGAGAGAAAGAAGGGCTTCAGCTGGAACAGCTCGACCCCCTGCACGATCGTATCGAGGAGGATCTTTCTCAGCTTCGGCAGCTGCCGCCGGTCCTCTTCGCGCTCGAGCTGCCCGAGCAGACTGTACCAGTCGCGCTCTATGCGATAAAGCGCCAGGCGGAACTGCGCCCGCGTGACCGGATCGGCCGGCATCAACGGCGGGTGCGGGAAGCGCTCATCGAGATACTCGATGATCACCCGCGAGTCGTACAGAACGAGATCGCGGTCCACCAGGGTGGGCAGCGAATGATAGGGGTTCAGGTCGAGCAGATCCTCCGGCAGGCTCCCCGGGGCGACGCTGACGATCTCGATGTCGATGCCCTTCTCGGCCAGCACGATCCTGGTGCGGTGGCTCCAGGGATCTGCCGGCGCGGAGAACAGCGTCATGATGGATCGTCGGCTCGACACGATACCGCTCCCGCCGGCCATAGGGCCTTGCGGTCATCTTACCGCACCGGGGCGGCGCCCATTGCCGCATCCGGCGGTGCGGCCGAAGGCTCGCGCGCCCTCTAGCGCACGTCCTTCCAGTACTCGCGATACAGCAGCCAGGCGAGCCAGGTGAACACGATCAGGAACAGGATCACCCACACCCCGACGCGGTGACGCTCGACCCGCTGCGGGTCACCCACGTAGTCGAGAAAATTGACCGTGTCGTGAACGAACCGGTCGAACTGCTGCGGCGTCATGCTGCCCGGGGCGATCTGCTTGAAGTGCTCGAACACCTGCCGCTTCAGGGTGGTGCCGTGCGGCCCCGGCTCCTCGACCGTGCGGTACACGGCGATCTTCAGGCCCTCGAGCGAGGAGAGCACATCGGGCATGGCCACCGACGGATACACGAGGTTGTTCACCCCCGTCGCCCGCCCCGAGTCCACGTAGAACGTCCTCAGGTAGCGGTACAGGTAATTGGTGCCCCGGTAGCGGGCGATCAGCGAGAGGTCCGGCGGCTGCTTGCCGAACCATTTCTCCGCATCCGCCGTCATCGGCGAGAGCATGTAGTCCTGCGGCGCTTCCCCCGGCGGGATCAGGTACTTCTCGAGCATCGCCGGCGGGATCTTCAGATCCTTGCCGAGACGGGACCAGCGCTCGTAGCGCAGCGAATGACAACTGAGGCAGTAGCCGACGAAGTCCCGCGCGCCGCGCTGCAGGGAGGCCAGATCCGAGACGTTGGCATGCGCCTGCCAGCTCTTCCAGTGCGCCCCGTACGTGGCACCCGAGTCGGCGGCCTGCCCGAGGCCGGCCAGCCCCATCGCCAGCGCCGCGCCGAGCAGCACCCTCGCCCAGCCGTGACGATTAGTGCGCATGGTAGACCACCCTTTCGGGCACGGGCTTGACCCGCTCCCAGCGCGTATAGAACGGCATCAGCCAGAAGAACGCGAAGTAGCCGATGGCGAAGACCCGCGCGAGGATGACGTAGAGCGGCTCGACCGGCTGCATGCCGAGGTAGCCCAGGCCGACGAAGCTCACCACGAACACCGCGAGCGCGAGGCGCGACATCCACCCCTTGTAGCGGATGGATTTCACCGGCGAGCGGTCGAGCCAGGGCAGCAGGAACAGCGAGACCATGGCGAGCAGCAGGAACAGCGCGCCGAAGCCCTTGCTCGGCACCGCGCGCAGGATGGCGTAGTAGGGCGTGAAGTACCACACCGGATGGATGTCCGCCGGCGTCGAGAGCGGATTGTGCGGCGTGAAGTTCGCCGGCTCAAGGAACAGCCCGTGGAAGGTGGGCACGAAGAACACCACCGCCGCGAACAGGATGAAGAACACCCCGACCCCGAAGATGTCCTTGACCGTGTAATACGGATGGAAGGGGATGCCGTCGAGCGGCTTGCCGTCCTGGCCCAGATGATCGCGGATCTCGATGCCATCGGGGTTGTTCGAGCCGACCTGATGCAGCGCCACCAGGTGCAGCACCACCAGCAGCAGCAGCACGATCGGCACGGCGGCCACGTGCAGCGCGAAGAGCCGATTGAGGGTGAAGCGCGAGATGCCGTAATCGCCGCGGATCCACTGCGTGAGCCCGGGCCCGATGCCGGGGATCGTGCCGAACAGGTTGATGATGACCTGCGCGCCCCAGAACGACATGTTGCCCCAGGGCAGCACGTAGCCCATGAACGCCTCGGCCATCAGCGCCACGTACACCAGCATGCCGATCAGCCAGAGCAGCTCGCGCGGCTGGCGGTACGAGCCGTACAGCATGCCGCGGAACATGTGCAGGTAGACGACGATGAAGAAGAACGAGGCGCCGGTCGAGTGCATGTAGCGCACCAGCCAGCCCCACTGCACCTCGCGCATGATGAACTGGACGGAGCCGAAGGCGTCGCCCGGCTGGTAGAACATCGTGAGGAAGATGCCGGTGACGATCTGCATCACCAGCACCAGCATGGCGAGGGAGCCGAAGAAGTACCAGAAGTTGAAGTTCTTCGGCGCGAAGTAGCCGGTCAGCTCCTGGGAAATGAACGATTCGACCGGCAGGCGCCTATTGATCCAGGCCCACAGGCCCCCCTTGGCCGCGGCCGCATCGGCGCGCGTCGAGTCGGGAGTGTCCGCACTCATCAGGCACCCCCACCCGGGCGGATTGACCCGCCGGCCGCCAGAACGCATTCGGTCATCGGAAGAACCTCCCAATTTCCGCTCGGATTCACCGAGCGCAGCGCCGCGCCCGCTTTCTTCTTGCACACCACGACGAGCGACTCGTGACAGTTTCCGCCTCATCGGGAGTGGGTGCATTATACACAAACCCTCTCCTGCCGCCGCCGGCGCCTCTGGAGGCTTGTGCGCATCGGCGCCGGCGCGCCTCGGGACCGGCCGGGCGGGCCGGGGCGGGCACGGGACATCATACGGAGACCGTCAAGAGATGCTGCAGCGACTGGGCCGGGGTTTGACGTTCATCGCCGGATCGGTGGTCGGCGGGCTGGCGCTCGCGTTCGTGATCGTGGCGCTGCATCCGAGCCTGATCGGCGCCCCTCCCCCCGCCCCTGCGGCGAGCCGCCCCTTTGCGCCCGCCCCGGCGCCGGCGCCCGCGCGGCGCGAGCCGCCGGTCCTCAGCTACGCGAGCGCGGTCGAGCGCGCCGCACCGGCGGTGGTGAACATCTACACCGCGCGGGTGGTGACCGAGCAGGTCAATCCGTTCTTCGGGAATTTCGGCGAGCTGTTCGGCAACGTGCTGCCGCTTTATCGCCAGCGCATCGAGCGCACCCTGGGTTCGGGCGTGATCGTCGACAAGCAGGGCCACATCGTCACGAACTATCACGTCATCGCCAACGCCGCCTCCATCCGCGTGCAGCTCGCCGACGGGCGCATCGCCGTGCCGCGCATCGTCGGCGTCGATCCGGACACGGACCTCGCGGTGCTGCAGATCAGCCTGCCGCACCTGCCGGTCATCGCCTTCGGGCAGTCCAATGACGTGCGCGTCGGGGACGTGGTGCTCGCGATCGGCAACCCGCTCGGCCTGTCGCAGACGGTGACCAACGGGATCGTCAGCGCCACGGGCCGCGAGGATCTGGGCATCTCCGCGTTCGATGATTTCATCCAGACGGACGCGCCGATCAATTTCGGCAACTCCGGCGGCGCGCTCGTGAACTCCAACGGGCAGCTGATCGGCATCAACACCGCGATCGCCGCCAAGAACCTCGGGGTCGAGGGCATCGGCTTTGCGATCCCGGTCGACATGGTGCGCGGGGTGCTGCACGACATCATCAAGTACGGCAAGGTGATCCGCGGCTGGATCGGCATCGTGCCGCAGGACATCTCCGCCACCCAGGCGAGCCAGCTCGGGCTCGCCCACGGCGGGGTGGTCATCGCCAATATGTACGTCGGCAGCCCCGCGCAGAAGGCGGGCCTGAAGCCCGGCGACCTGCTGCTCGCCCTCGGCGGCGCGGCCGTGCACTCGGCCGAGGATGCGCGCGTGCAGATCGCCCGCCAGAAACCGGGCTCGACGCTGCAGGTGCGCGTGCAGCGCGGCACGAAACAGCTCACCGTGACGGTGCAGGTGAAGGAGCAACCCAACTGAGCGGCGCGGCACCTGCGCTACCATGGCCGGGATTCCCATGCATTCAGGACGGCCCATGCACAAAGTCCACATCCGCAGATTCCAGACCCGCCCCGAGCTCGATACCGCGCTCGCGGCGCGGCTCGAGCAGGCCATCTCGGCCGCGGCCGCCGCCGGCGGCGCGGCCATCATGCTCTCCGGCGGACACACGCCGCTGCCGGCGTACCGGCAGCTCGGCGCGCGCCTGCAACACTCGGGTGCGGCGCTGCGCGGCAGACTGCATGTGCTGTTTTCCGACGACCGCTATGTCCCGGCCGATTCCGAGCTCAGCAACTACCACGCCTCACGGCCGCTGCTCGATGCGCTCGAGCTGCCCGAGGAGCAGGTGCTGCGGGTGCGCACCGAGCTGCCGCTCGAGGCCGCCGCGCTCGACTATGAGCGCAGGCTGCGCGCGCTGCTCGATCAGGGCGTCGCGGTCACGCTCGGCCTGCTCGGACTCGGCGCCGACGGGCACACGGCCTCGCTGTTCAGGAGCGATGACCTCGCGCGCGCGGGCGGCAGGCTCGCCCTGGCGGTGAGCCGCCCCGACGGCCTGTCCGGCGTCAGCGTCACCCCGCAGTTCATCGCCCACATTCCCGAGCCGCTGTTCGTCGTCGCCGGCACCGGCAAGGAAGCGGCGATCGCCGGACTCGAGCGCGACGACCCCGGCGTGATCGCCGTGCAGGCGGTCCGGGGCTGCGCGGGCGTGGAGATCTGGGTGGAACAGGCGGCCGAGCGCGGCGCGTAAGCGCGGCAAGCGGGAGCGGAAGGCGCGGTTCCGCTCCCGCGGTTCTGTGCGATGGCGGCCTAGCGGGTGGGCGCAGGGCCCTTCACGGCCATCACGAATCCGTTCAGACGGATCGCCTTGCGGAACGCGTGCTGCACCTCGGCGGCCGTCAGCGCGCGATAGCGCCGGCCCGCGATCACGTTCTCATCGAGGGGCTTGCCCCGCGAGGCATAGGTCAGCAGCTGCCCGCCAATCGCCCCGAAGCTCGACTCGCTCAAGGGAATGCCGCGCAGCAGGATGCCCTTGGCGCGGTCAAGGTCAGTCGGCGTGAGCACGCCGTGCTGCATGCGCCTGAGGTCCTTCAGGATCAGCGTGCGCGCGGCATACACATGATCCGGGTCGCAGCCATAGCTCACCGTGTACTCGCCGCGGTGCTTGCCGAGCGCGAAGCCCGTGCTGACGTAATACACCAAACCGGACTTCTCACGCAGATCGCGGTACAGCCATGAGGCGTAGAAGCCGCCGCCGAGGACCTGGTTGCCGACCCGCAGCGCATAGCGCTCGGGACTGTCGCGCGTCGCCGGAACCGTCTCGACGAGCTGCACGCTGTCCTGCACCGCGCTCTGGTCGGGCGTGTGGAGACTGCCCGGCTTGTTGAGCGGCACCGCTCCGTAGTGCACCGCGGGCCTGGGGCCCTCGGCGAGCCAGCCGCCGAAGGCCTTCGCCACCACCCACATCGCCTCGGCCGGGCTCACCTTGCCGACCACGACGATCGTGGTCATGTCCGGCCGGTAGACCCGCCCGTAGTAGGCTCTGACCTTGGCGAGGGAGAGGGCCATGATGTTGTGCGGCTTGGGATAGCGCAGCGACGGATCGCCCGCGGGCACCAGCAGGCGCTGCAGCCCGATGTCATTGAGAAACCCGGGCGAGCCGATCTGCCCGCGCCAGTTGCCGGCCTGCTGGCGCTGCACGATCGTGAAGGCCTGCGGCGTCAGCGCCGGATGCAGCTCGTTCGCGGCGAGCAGCTCCATCCCGCGCTCGAAGTACTTCGCCGGCACCGCGAGCGAGAACTCCGGGCCGGCGCTCTCCTGGGCGGTGATGGCATCGAGGGCCGCCTGGAACTGCAGGCGGTTCAGGTGTGTCGTGCCGAACTCGAACATCCCCTCGAGCACATCGCTCACGCCCTTCTCGCCGGGCGGGGACTCGAGGTCCGAGTTGGTTTCCACCAGGCCGACCACCTGCACGGTGTCGCTCACCGACTCCGGCTGCACCACGAGCTTCAGGCCGTTCGGCAGCGTGGTGCTCCAGGGATGCAGCTGCGAGCGCGGCTCGGGCAGGCGCTTGAACGCCCGCGCGGCCCACGCCGGCAGCTTCACCGGCTTGGTCGGATTGGCGGCGAAGCTCTCCGGGCCCCCGAACCCCTTGCTGGTCACCGGCTTGCCCGAGCTCTGCGGGGTGAGCACGGCGGTGAAGGCATGCGCGGGGTTGAACACCCGGCGCGCCAGCGCGTCGACCTCGGCGGGCGTGACCGCCTCGATCGAGGCCTTGATCGCCTCGGGCGAGGACAGCCCGTCGACCGTCAGTGCCCGCGACCAGGCGTCCGCCAGGCCATTGACCGAGTTCTTCGCGAACTCCAGCCGGGCGATGGCCTGGCGCTTGGCCGCCTGCACCAGCGCCGGATCCACCCCCTGGCGCACCGCCTCGGCAAGAATCGCCTGCATGCGCTTGAGCACCGGCGCAGGTGCGCCACCGCGCGGGAAGATACCCACCGCCGCGCCGAGACCGGCTCTGGGCAGCTGCTCGGCGAAGAACGTTCCGTAGAGTGCGGTACCGTCCATCCCCATGCCGAACAGCGGCGCGCGCTTGGAGGCGAGCGCATCGGCGAGCACCAGCGCGGTGGCGTATTGCCGGCTGCGCGTGCCGGGCATGCGGTACACGATGTACACCGAGCCGTAGGGGCTGTCGGTGGGCAGGCGCAGCGTCTCGGCGCTCACCGGCCGGAAGTGATACGCGGGACGCGGCGGCAGCGCATGGCGCGGGATGCCGCCGAAGAGGCGCTTGACCTGCGCCAGCGTCGCCGCGGGATCGACGTCGCCGGCGATCACCAGAATCGCGTTGTTCGGCGCGTACCAGGCATCATGGAAGCGCTTGAGCATCGCGGCCGTGGTCGCGTTGAACGACGGCCGCGTGCCGAGCGGCGTGTGCGCATAGGGCGTGCCGGCGAACAGGTGCGCCACCAGCTCGGTATAGAACTTGAAGCTCGGGCTGGAGAGGTCATGCGCGACCTCCTGCTCGATCGCGCCGCGCTCGAGCGCCCACTGCTTCTGCGCCATGTCCGCGCCGCGCATGCGGATCGAGGCGATGTGCAGCACGACGCCGAGATCGTGCGCCGGCACGACGAAGAAGTACTTCGTGACGCTGTTGGCCGTCTCGGCGTCGAACGCCCCGCCCATGTTGGCGGTCACGGCGGCCAGCTGATTGGCGGTGAGTCCCGGGCTGCCGCGGAACATCATGTGCTCGGTCGCGTGCGCCATGCCCGGAAAGCCCGAGGGCGCCTCATCGGAGCCGACGAGGTAGTTCGTCTGCACCGACACCACGGGCGCGAGCGGATCGCGCACGATCACGACCCTGAGCCCATTGCCGAGTGTCGCCCGGGTGACCGAGGTCGCCCCGCTTGCCAGCGCCGGCCCGGCGGCCAGCACGGCGGCGCACAGTGCCCAGCGCATCATCGATCCCAACTTCATGCCACTGCCCTCATCGGTGTCGGATCTGCGCGGGCAGCCCCCCGGCGCGTGACCGGACCGCGTGCGGCCCAGCCGCCGGGTGCGCCGAGCGGGCGCACGGGTTGCCCGAAAATGCCGTGGATTAAAGAATCATCATAATACCCGCTTGACGGCAGCGCTGCGCGGGCGGCCCATGACGGTGAGCGCGCGAGCGATCGCGGCACCGGCCGGCCCGGCAGATGCGCTGCCGGCATGCCGTCGCCGCATGAGCAAAGATGCGCACCGACGGCCGATTCAGCGAGTCGGCCGCGCAATTCGCGGCCGGCGCCTCAGCGCACTGGATCGGCCTCGAGCGCTGCGCCGCGATGCACGCCAGGGTACACATACCGCCGCAACGCCCCGCCGCAGTCGCAACGTACCCCCGAGTAGGACCCATCGGGCAGGCGCAAAGTTTCGCATCGGCCGGCGAGACTCTCCGTCTCCGGTGCGATCGGCGGCAGCGCCAACGCGGGCAGGACCTCCCTCAGGGGCGTTCTCCTTCGAGAGTCATCGTGCCGGGAGCGCTTGAGCGCCTCGGACCTGCTGCGGAATCCCTCGACCGCATCCGGCGCGAGCGCCGCGCCGCTTGGGCTGCGGGACTGGGGCCGGGATCGCCGCCGGATGACACCGGGCTTGCGATCCGCTTTACGCAATTCGTCGCGTATTGTTCCTCAATCCGGTGAGCGGCATTGGGTGCCGCGCTGCGATCGAGCCGTTGGCCCCTTGCACTGCCCGCAGCCGTCCGGTTCGGCTGCGGGAAGCGTGCAGCCGAGCGGGTGCGCCCGTCCCGGCAGCACCGCGCGGCCGCGCAGAGCGAGCCCGGGCGCGCAACGTTTCCAACGCGACAGCGGCGCGGGCCGGGCGGATGGATTACAATGCGCCCCCGGTGCCGTTGACCGGCCCGCTCGCCGATCGAAAGCACGGAACGAAGAACATCCAACACGACGCTGAGCGCGGGAGATGCGCACGGCAGCTTCCGCGCTCTACGCTCGCCTGACACAGGAGATGGACGATGGCATTGACCCGACAGGTTGTCTCGACGCTGAACAACGACGGCACGGACGTGATGGGACCGAACGTCCTCGCCTTCCACTACCCCGATCAGAGCCTGGTTTCCGGCAGCCTGCTCACCGTCGAGGCGAATCACTTCGCGGTGCTGAAGTCGCGCGGTGCGGTGCTCGGGGTATATGACACCGGGCAATACCCCATTCAAACGCCCGACAAGCCGCTGCTCGGCAGCTTCGTGACGGGATTCTTCGGCGGCCAGTCGCCGTGGCAGTACGAGGTGCTGTATGTCAACCGCGCCAAGCTCCTGGTGCGCAGCGCCGGGGTCGCCACCTCGGCCGAGATGGCCGAAATGCAGTACCAGGTCGAGTACTACGTGCACGTCGACACCAAGGAGGACGCGCTGAAGCTGATCACGCACATGCCCTTCGCCAAGCACTTCATCGGCACCGACGAGGTGGCGAGCTACGCGGGGCCCGTGGTCGAGCAGGCGATCAATCAAGTCGTGCAGGTGACGCCGATGGAGAAGGTCAACGAGCACATCCACGAGATCGTGGAGCTCGTCAAGGAGCACCTGGCGAGCTTCCTCGGCGTATATGGCGTGACGCTGAATGACGCCAAGGTGCTGATCCTGCCCAAGGACGAGCGCATGCGCGAGCTGATCTCGCTGCGCGCCTTCGGCCTCTCGGAGATCGAGGCGGTGCGCTACTACGTTGCGCTCAAGATGGCCGAGAAGGGACTGGTCTCGGCACCGAACGCCGCGGTCGGCGAGCCGTTCTTCATCGGCGGGGCGACCATGGGCACCTTCCCCGTGGGCGGCGCGCTGCAGCCGGCCGGCGGAAGCACGAAGTCCGGCAGCTGATCCGCATAGACCGCGCTGCCCGCCTCGCGGCGGGCAGCGCCCTGCCCGAGAGCCTCCTATGGAACTGAAAACCACTGCCAATCCCATCGACTCGGCCGGTCCGGTCAAACAGGTTCTCTCCAACCTGTTCTACGGCTGGGGCTACAACTTCTACCGCAAAGAGAATCAGCTGCGCGCCGATGACCTGCTGATCCGCGGCAAAGTGAGCGAGCTGCTCGGAGAGTCCCGCAGCCACGTGCGGGAGCTCGAGGCGCAGTTCCGCCGCGAGCATCTGCCCGCGCCGACCCGCGAACACCCCTTCCCCGATGCGGCCGCCGTCGCCGCGGCCCAGGCGCTGCAGCGCGCCGCACAGCAGATCGAGACGCTGGAGACCGCCGTGCGCAACGCGGCCGTGCCCGAGATGGACCGCATTCATCAGCGGCATCGCAACGAGCGTGCAACGCTCGATGCGCTCGTCGCAGCCGACAGCGAGCTGGTCGTGGCGGTGATGGGGCTGCGTGATGCGGTGCTCGCCCTGCACGAGGGCGCGGCGGCAGCGACGCAGATTCCGCAGGCGCTGCAGGCGGGCGATATCGGCGCGCTGTGGGAACGGCGCGAGCAGATCCTCTCGGTGCTGCAATGAACGCCCGCAGACCCGACCTGCCGCTGTCGAACACTCGCCTGATCGTCATCGGCGTGGTGGTCATCGTAGTGCTGATCATCCTCGGCGGCGCGTTCGTGCAGATTGGCCCCGGCGAGCGCGGCGTGCTCATGACCTTCGGCGCCGTGCAGCCCGGCGTGCTCGACCCCGGCCTGCATCTGAAGGTGCCGTTCATGCAGACGGTCGCCCGCATGAACGTCCAGGTGCAGAACTCCCAGTCGACCGAGACCGCCGCCAGCCGTGACCTGCAGGATGTGTCGAGCACCGTGGCCACCAACTGGCACATCCTCCCGGGCGACGCCGAGTGGGTGTACCAGCAGATCGGCACCGAGTCGCAGCTGATGGACAAAGTCATCCGCCCGGCGATCAGCAATGCCATCAAGGCCGTCACCGCGCATTACAACGCGGAGGATCTGATCGTCGAGCGCGACCAGGTGCGCAATCAGATCGAAATCCAGATCCGCAAGGCGCTCGAGCCCTTCCGGGTGGTGGTCGACGCGGTGAACATCACCGACTTCCACTTCAGCCGGCAATTCGCGGCGGCCATCGAGGAGAAGCAGGTGGCGCAGCAGCGCGCGCTGCAGGCGCAGTACGAGCTGCAGAAGGCGAAGGTCGTGGCGCAGCAGAAGATCGTCGAGGCGACCGCGCAGTCCGCGGCGCAGAAACTGCTGCAGGCGACCCTGACCCCCGAGCTCATCCAGCAGGAGGCCATCGCCAAGTGGAACGGCCGACTGCCCGAGGTGGTGGGCGGCCGCGGTGTGCTGCCCATGATCGGCAACCTCACCACGCCCGCGGCGGTGCACTAGATCGGCCGCGGGCGCCGCGCCCGCGGCCTCAGCCTTTGCGCTCGCCGTGCCCGCCGAAGGCGAGGCGCATCGCCGCGAGCACCTTGTCGGCGAACTCGCCCTTGCCGCGCGAGGCGAAGCGGGCGCACAGCGCCGCGCTCAACACCTGCGCCGGCACGCCCATCTCGATCGCGGCCTGCACCGTCCAGCGCCCCTCGCCGGAGTCCGACACCCGGCCGCTGAAGCTCGAGAGTGAAGGATCTGCGGCCAGCGCGCGCGCCGTCAGATCCAGCAGCCGCGAGGAAATGATGCTGCCGTGCCGCCACACTTCGGTGATCGCCGCGATATCGAAGCGGTACTGGAAGAGGCGCGGATGCTCGAGTGGGGCGCTCTCCGCGTCCGCCTGCCGCTCGCGCAGCCCGACATCGGCGCTCTGCAGCACACTCAGGCCCTCGGCATAGGCGGCCATCACGCCGTACTCGATGCCGTTGTGCACCATCTTGAC
>JAJYLP010000165.1 GCA_021787615.1 Pseudomonadota bacterium | reverse complement strand
GCCTTCATCGAGACCAATGTCCAGGGCACGCACTCGATGCTCAAGGCCGCCCGCACCGTGTGGCTCGAGGAGCGCGGCGTGCCCGCCCATCGCTTCCACCACGTCTCGACCGACGAGGTGTACGGCTCGCTGGGTCCGGAGGATCCGGCCTTCACCGAATCCACGCCCTATGCCCCGAATTCCCCGTATTCGGCGAGCAAGGCCGCTTCCGACCATCTGGTGCGCGCCTATCACCACACCTACGGGCTCACGACCACGATCAGCAACTGCTCGAACAACTACGGGCCGTTTCATTTCCCGGAGAAGCTGATTCCGCTCACGATCGTGAACCTGCTGCACGGCCGGGAGCTGCCGATCTATGGCGACGGGCGCAACGTGCGCGACTGGCTGCACGTCTCGGATCACTGCCGCGGGATCGAGTGCATCCTGGCCAAGGGTCGGCCGGGCGAGGTCTACAACATCGGCGGGGGAGCCGAGAGCGAGAACCTTACGCTCGTCGAGACGCTCTGCGCGGTGGCGGATGAGGCATTCGGCGAACGCGAGGATCTCGCGAAGCGCTTCCCGGAGGCGCCGCCGGCACGCGGGCAGGGAAGCGCAAGTCTCATCCGCTTCGTCAAGGATCGTCCCGGGCACGATCGGCGCTATGCCATCGATTGCCGCAAGGCCGCGCGTGAGCTCGGCTACAAGGCTGAGGTCACCCTGGAGCAGGGGCTGCGCGAGACGTTCCGCTGGTATCTCGAGAACGAGTGGTGGTGGCGGTCGGTCATGGACGGCAGCTATCAGCGCTGGATCGAGACGCACTATCGGTAGGGTGGCTCGGCCATGTGCAGCTGCCGGGCGCATGCTCTTGCGGTTCGTTCTGATCGGCGAATGACGAGATCACATCGATCATGGCTGAGTGCATAGAGTGCGTTGTCGTGGGGGCGGGCGTCGTCGGTCTCGCGATTGCCCGAGCGCTCGCCCGATCCGGCCGCGACGTGCTCGTGCTCGAAGCGGAGGAAGCCATCGGCACGGGCATCAGCTCGCGCAGCAGCGAGGTGATCCATGCGGGGATTTACGATCCGCAGGGCTCGGCCAAGGCGCGATGGTGCGTCGAGGGGCGCCAGCTGCTCTACGAGTACTGCGCGCGGCACGGTGTCGAGCATCGCCGCTGCGGCAAGCTCATCGTCGCCACGGATGATGCGCAGCGGCCCCGGCTGAGGCAGATCGAATCGGCGGCGCATGCAAACGGTGTGACGGATCTGCGCTGGCTCGAGGCGGCTGAAGCGCGAGAACTGGAGCCGGCGCTGAGGTGCGTGGCCGCGCTGCACTCGCCCTCGAGCGGCATCGTCGACAGCCACGGCCTGATGCTCTCGCTGCAGGGCGAGATCGAGCAGGCGGGCGGCTCGGTCGTGTGCCGGGCTCCGCTCATTGGCGGACGCGCAGAGCGCGGATTGATCCGAATCCAGGCCGGAGCAGCCGATGAGACGGTCAGCGTGACCGCCTCGATGGTGATCAACAGTGCCGGTCTCGGCGCGCAGGAGGTCGCGCGCCGGCTCGGCGTTGCGCCGCCGCTCATTCCACCGCTGCATTACGCGAAGGGAAGCTATTTCAGTCTCCGCGGGTCGGCGCCCTTCGAACGTCTGATTTACCCGGTGCCTGAGCCCGGTGGCCTGGGCGTGCATCTGACGCTCGATCTGGCGGGCCGGGCCCGCTTCGGGCCGGACGTCGAGTGGGTCGAGCAGCCGGACTTCGTGGTCGATCCGCTGCGGTCGGCGCGCTTTTATGAGGCGATTCGCCGTTACTGGCCTGCCTTGCCGGACTCGTGCCTGCAGCCCGCGTATGCCGGCATTCGCCCCAAGATCACAGGTCCAGGCGAGCCCGCAGCGGATTTTGTCATGCAGGGGCCGCGGCAGCACGGCATCCCGCGTCTGATCAATCTTTACGGCATCGAGTCGCCGGGACTCACTGCCTCGCTCGCCATTGCGCGGGCGGTTGTGGGCTGCGTGCAGGCGTGGGACGCGACGTGACGACAGTCCCGAGGCGCGGGTCTCGATCAAAGCGCTCCGCACCGGTCCCCGCGATTCGGCTCCCGGATCGCGCCGTACCCCGCTACAATCCCGCCTTCAGCATGGGCGGACCGGGGAATTTCATCCCGGGCATCCGGCGGACAACCGGGGGGCCGGCCGTGCGTTGCCAGGCATTAGCGAAAAAAGGGTATTGGATGCGCTTGCTGCGACGACTGGGGCCGCTGGCCGGCCCGCTGCTGGTGATTCTGGGATTGGGGTTTTCCGCCGTTTCCTCCGCGCAGTCGGCGCTGAACTCTGCGACGGGGCTCGCCTTGTTGCACAGCCTGTCCTCCTCGCAGCAGCAGGCGATCATGGGCCGCCTTGGCGGCACATCGCCGCTCGGCAGCACGCTGCTGCAGCCATCGGGTCTCATGACGCAGTCGGAGTTGCAGCAGCTCGAACAGCAGCAGGCGGTTCAGGCCAAGCGCCAGGCGCTCACGCAAAAGCCGGTCATCCCGGAGCTCAAAGGCGGGGACTGGGTGATCATCCAGATCGGCGTGCAGCTGCCGCCGCCGTCGCCTCAGCTGCAGGCGGTCTCCACCCAGGGGGCGGCTGGCGCAGCCCAGAGCCTGCCGTTGAGTGCGCTGCAAGGTGGAGTCGCGGGCGGTGTGCAGAAGATCGTGCCGATTGCCGACATTCCGATGAACACGTACGGGTTGCCGGCGGACGAGGTGCAGGAGATACCCGCCCCGCTGAATGCGCTCAGCCCGGGCGAGAAGGCGCGCCTTAACGCCATGATGCGCTCGATCCGCGATCATGACCCCTACCAGCTCACCCGTAATGGGATGCTCGATCTACCGGGGTTCGCACCCATTTCAGTGCTCGGACTGACGCCGGCCGAGGCGACGCTGCGCTTATCCGTGGTGCCGGCTTTTCAGAACCTGCAAGTCCGCGTGACCTTCCTGCCCCTGAAGAAGACCGGTGAGGGAGCGTTGAAGCCGTACGGCTACGATATCTTCCAGCAGGAGGCATCGACCTATCTGACGCTCAACCCGTTGAGCAACGTGCCGGTGCCCTCGAACTATCAGGTCGGTCCCGGCGATGTGCTCGATATCCAGCTCTACGGCAATCAGAACCAGAACTATCAGCTCACCGTCGCGCGCAACGGCCAGGTCAATTTCCCGCAGCTCGGCCCGATC
>JAJYLP010000078.1 GCA_021787615.1 Pseudomonadota bacterium | reverse complement strand
GCCGCGCGCTCGCTGCTTGCGCACCTGCTGAAGCTCGAAGCGGACGGACGCGCGCGGCGCCGCGGCGATCGGTGGGTCGCGCTGAGCTGAGCCGCCCGTCTCAGGCCGGCGAGCGCTCGAGGCGCTCGGTGAGCCACAGGACCACGGGCATCACCACCAGCACCAGCGGCAGCTGCACCACGGCGCCGGCGATGATCGCGATGGCGAGCGGCTGGAGCATCTGATCGCCCGAGCCGCTGATGGCCGCGCCGAGCGGCACCAGCGCCAGGATCATCGCCAGCGTGCTCATGGTGATCGGCCGCAGCCGATTCAGCGCCGCCTCGTAGAGCGCCTGACGGCGCGGCAGGGTCTTCGAGAGCATCTGGTATTCCGAGACGTAGAAGATCGCCATCTCGGTCGAGATGCCGACGATCATCACCATGCCCATCATGGCGGTAATGTTGAGCTCGACCCCTGTCACCCACAGTCCGATGAACACCGCGCCGGTGGAGATGAGCGAGCTCAGCATGATGACGACCGGAATCACGAACCGCTCGTAGAGGAACAGCAGCAGAATGAGCTCCGCCACGAGCGCTGCGCCGAATACGCGGATCATCCCGTGCACGGCGAGCTGCTCCTGCTTGTACTGACCGCCCAAGGCGTACATCACCCCCGGGGGCAGCAGCCCCGGCTTGGCGAGCGCCGCCTTGACGCCGGAGATGGTCGTGCTGAGGGCGTAGCCGCCGCCGGTCTGCGCGGTCACCGCCACGATCTGCGCCAGATTGTCGCGGGTGAGCTCCGGCTGACCGGCCACGAACTGCACCTTCGCGACCGTCGCGAGCCGCAGCACCCTGCCGCTGGCCGCGCGGATCGGCAGGTCGCCGAGCTGGCTGCGATAGATGCGCCGCTCGGGCGGGCTCAGCCACAGCCGCACGCCGATGTCCTGCACGGTGCCGAGGTAGCGCGTCACCACCGCGCCATGCAGGTAGTGATAGACCTGGTTCTCCACGTCCGCCACGGTCAGCCCCTCCATGGCCGCCGCCGCCGGGTTGACGTGGATGTTGAGCGCATCGCCGGCCGGCACCACGCCGTCGTTGACCGAAGCCGGCTCGATGCCGGGCACCTTGCGGATGGCATTCGCGACGCGGACTGCGACCGAGCCGAGCACGGTCGGATTCTTCGCGCTCAAGGAGATCACCACCGGCTGGCGCCGCCCGACCATGTCGCCGATCATGTCGCTCATCAGCTGGTGGGTATCGAACTGGATGCCGGGCACATCCCGCGTCACCTTCCGGGTGATCTCGTCCATCACCGACCAGATGTCAGGTCGTTTGGCGGCCGGAATGAGCCGCACGAAGAAATCGCCTTGATACGACTCGTTGAGATCGCCCCCGAGACCCGCGCCCGTGCGCCGCGAGAAGGTGTAGACGTAGGGATCCTTGTGCAGAATGCCCTCGATCTCCTCGAGCTCCCGGTTGGTCTCCGTCAGCGACGTGCCGGGCGCCGCCTGATAGTCGAGCACGAACCCGCCCTCGTCCATGCGCGGCAGGAACCCGCTGCCGACGTTGAGGTAGGCGATGTAGCCGACGAGCACGAGCGCGAGCAGCGCCGGCACGAGCAGCGCCGGCCGATCGAACAGCCTCCCGAGGGTGCGTCCGTGGATGCGCTTCAGGCGAGTCTGCTTCCCGTGGGAAGGGTCGTGGAAGGTCTTGAAGTCGATCAGGCCGCGCGCCAGCAGCGGCACGGCGAAGGCGCTGAGGATCAGCGAGATGATCAGCGCCGAGGCCATCGTCAGCGAGAGGAACTTGAAGAACGCGCCGGTGATGCCCGAGAGGAAGGCGAGCGGGATGAAGATGATGATGGTGGCCAGGCTCGAGCCGAGCAGCGGAGAGAGAAACTCGCGCGCCGCGGCGAGCACGCTCTGGTGGGGGTTCTCCAGCCCCGGCACTCCGGCGCGCCGGGCGATGTGCTCGATCATGACGATGACATCATCGATGAGCAGCCCGATCGCCGCAGCGATACCGCCCAACGTCATGATGTTGAAGGTCATGCCGAGCAGCGACAGCAGCAGCACCGTGATCAGCACCGACAGCGGCACCACCATCATCGCCACCAGGGTGACCCGCCAGTTGCGCAGGAACGCCAGCAGCACCAGCGCTGCAAACACCAGCCCGATCAGGATCGCCTCCTCGAGCGCAGCGATCGAGGAGCCGACCATCTGGGTCTGGTCGTACCACTTGTAGAGGTGAATCGACTTCGGCTGCGTCTGCATGAACGACGCCAGGCGCTGCTTGACCTCGCGCGCCAGCGTGATCGAGTCGGCGGTGTCCTGCTGGTACACATCGAAAGTGACCGCCGGCTTGCCGTTGTCATCGACGAGCAGCCACTGCGGCACGGTTCCCATGCTGATCTTGGCGATGTCCCCGAGCCGCACGATGCCGCCCGAGGCGGTGGGCAGCGCCACCCGGCGCACCGAGCTCAGGGAGGTGAAGGCGTTGTCGTTGATCGTCAGGTACAGAAGGTCGTTGTCCTCGAGCCGCCCGACCGCGTGCACGACGTTGGTCTGGGCAAGCGCCCGCGACACCTGGGCGAGCGTCAGTCCGTAGGCGCGCAGCTTCTCCTCATCGACCGACACCTGCACTTCGGGCGTCTGGCCGCCGAGCACCCCGACCCGGCGCACGCCGGGGATGCCGGTGAGGAGCGGGGTGATCTGATAGAGAGCGAGCTGACGCAGCGCCGTCGGCGGCACGGACCTGGAGATGAGCGCATAGGAGACGAACGGCATGATGATCGTCGGGCTCATCTGAATGACCACGTAGCTGGTGCCCTTTGGCAGCGTCGGCAGCTCCTGGGCGAGGGCGGCATCGACCGCCAGCAACGCCTGCGTCATGTTCGATCCCCAGGGGAAATCCACGTAGATCTGCGCTGCGCCGCGCGAGGTCGTCGAGCTGACGTCCTCGGCCCCCGGGATGGCGCGCGTGACCTGCTCGAGCGGCTCGGTCACGTCGATCAGCATCTGCCGCGCCGGCATGCTGCCGGTGCTCACCTCGATGCGGATGCGCGGGAAACTCGTGACCGGGAACAGCCCCACGGGCAGCGAGATCGCCGCGTACACGCCCGCGAGCGCGAGCGCAAAGGCGATGGTGAGGAGCGAGCGGCGGTGCCGCTCGACCCAATCGGCGAAACTCACTGCGCCGTCCCCGCTTCGCCGGGCATCGCGACCCGGATCTGCATGCCGTTCTCGAGCTGGTAATCGCCGGCGAGCACCACCGGCGCGTGCGGATCGAGCGCCCCGGCGATGATGTCCTGATCGGCATACTCATCCAGCACGCGCACCGGCACCTTGTGCGCAATGCCGTTGACGGCCTGCACCACGTAGGGCGCGCCCCGGTCATTGACCAGGAGCGCCGCATGCGGCACGAGAAAGCCGTGCACCTGCGCGGTGGTGATGCGCGCCTTGGCGACCTCGCCCGGCATGAATTTTCCGGCCGGCAGTGCGATCTGCACGGGCACGAGTCCCGAGTTGGGGGCACTCGCCGCCCCGCGCATCGCGACGCTCCCGCGCACCCACTGATCGGAACCGGTCGCCTCGACCACGGCCGGATTGCCCACGGATATGCTCAGCGCCTGCCCCGGCACGACCCCGGCGGCGAGCACCAGCCGAGCGGGCGAGGCGAGCGTGGCGAGCGGCGAGCCCTGGCTCACGATGCTGCCCGTCTCGGCGGTGAGCGCCGTGACCACCGCCGGAAACGGCGCACGCAGCACATCCGGGCCGCCGGCGCCGGCGGCCCTAAGGGCCGCGAGGTTCTCCTCGGCATCCAGTTCGGATCTCTCCGCTGCAACAAGCTGCTGGTTGGTTGCCAGGTGCAGGCCATAGAGCTTGCGCGTGCCGCTGAGCAGCGCCCGCGCCACTTTCAGCGCCGAGAGCGCCTGATGGTAGGCGGCGCCCGACTGCGGGCTCGGCAGGACCTGCACGAGGGGCGCGCCGGCGCGAACGCGCTCGCCGACCCGCACGTACACGGTCCCGACGACTGCGGACTCGGCGGCCATCAGCGCCCGGCCGCCGGTGTTGCTCGGCTGCACCGTGCCGTAGGCGATCACCACGTGCGGCAGGCTCCCCTGGCGCAGCGGGGTCAATGTGGCCAGTACCGTCGGCGCCGACGCTCCCGCCGCCAGGGCCGACCGCGGCAGCACGGCAACGGCAAGGGCGAGAGAAACGATCCAGGCAATCATTCGGCGGCTCATGCTGTCCTCTTCACTTCTGTGCGGCCGGAACCATGCGGACCCGCGGCAGTCCGACTCCCAGCTCCACGGTCATGGCGATGCGCGCCTGCCCCAGGGTGCTCTCGAGCGTGTCGACCTCGAGCCGCCGCTGCAGCGAGGCGGTCAGATAATCGGTGAAGGCCCGCTCATCGATGTCCCCGTGAGCAAAGGCGCGCCGTGCCGAGCGGGCCAGGCGGGCGGCCGCAGCCGTGGCGCGCCGTGCCTGACGCAGATCGCGGCTCAGCCGATGGATCTGCGCGAGCAGCCCGCGCACGGTGCCGACCGCCGCATCCAGCCGAGCCTGATATTGCGCGTGCAGCACCTGCCGAGTGGCGCGCGCCGCGGCAATCTGTCCCTGGTTGCGGTCGAAGATCGGCAGATCGAACGTCGCGGTGGGGCCGCCGTTGCGCACATTGGTGTTGTCCTGGTCCCACTGCCCTCCCAGCACGAAAGCGGGGAACTGGCCGATGATCGCGGTACGCACGTTCTCGTCCGCGGAGCGATACCCGAGCCGCAGCGCCACCAGGTCGGGCCGGCGCTCGGGCAGGTGCGTGACCAGGGACCGCAGGGACGGCATCGGCGGCAGCACCGGCGCGGCGATGGCGAAGCGCACAGTGGGCTCAAGTCCGAGCATCGCATCGAGCGCCTGCCAGGCGCGCAGCTGCGCGAGCGTCAGGCTGGCGAGCGTCTGGTCGGCCGCCGCCTTGGCCGCGAGGATCGGCGCAAGGGCGGTCAGATCGAGACTGCCGGTCGCGGCGGCGGCGCGCGCCGCCCGCGCTTCCACATCGAGCAGCCGCACCTCGTGCCGGCTGGCGCGAATCGCATCCCGGCCCCAGTACAGATCGAGCGCGAGCACGCGCGCCTGCTGCGCCGTCCGCCACTCCCGCCAGAGCAGATCCGCGTTGACCTGCTCGAGCGCGAAGTGCGCCGACTTCACCCGCGTGTGGTAGGTGAGGATGGCATTGACGCTTTCCGAGAGAGTCGCCGTCCAGGAGGTCGTGATGCCGGCGGCCCCGCCGAGCAGCGGCTCGAAGACCACTCCCGCCGAAGGGTTCGGCAGCAGGGAGGCCTGCAGCAGGCCCGCCTGGGCCTCGGCCAGGATCGCCGGCTCCGTGCGCAGCGTCGGGTCGTTGAGCACTGCGAGCAGGCCGATGTCATCGATCTTGAGCGGCCTGGCGACATCAATGCGCCGCGGGGCATCGCCCGGCCGCAGCGGCGGCACCGCGGTGCGCAGGCCGGCGAGGCCCGAGGCGAGGTTCGGGCCACGGGCGAGCGGCAGGGCGTGGTACGTGGCGCAGCCGCCGATCAGCGCCGCCGCCGCCAGGGCGCCGAGGCCCGCCAGCCGTCCGCGGGCAAGAGGCGCCCACCCCGGCCGGCGGGCTCCAGTGCGGGTCCATCGGGCCGCAGCGGGGCCACAACCGCCAATCCGGTACATCGCTTCTTCCGTTTCTCCAGACCAATGCCCGTGGGGCCGGAACCGCTGCGCGGCCGGCGCGCACACATTGCCAGCCATTGCTGACCAAGTCCTGACGAGCACCCGACGGGCCCCGCGCGGATAATATGTATGGTACGAATCCCCCCCGGCAGACGCGAGCGCCATGCGAATATTGCTCGTCGAGGATCACCAGGCCATCCGCGAGATGATCGCCGATCATCTGCGCGAGCGCGGCTTCGCGGTCGATGCGGTCGACCGCGGGGAACGGGCGCTCGCGGCCGCGCGCATCGCCCCCATCGATGCGGTGGTACTGGATCTGGGTCTGCCGGACACGGACGGCATGCAGCTGCTCGCCGCTCTGCGCGCTGCGCAAGCCGATGTGCCCGCCATCATCGTCACGGCGCGCGACGGCGTGGACGACCGGCTGCTCGGGTTGAACTCCGGCGCCGATGACTACATCGTCAAGCCCTTCAACCTGCTCGAGCTCGAAGCGCGTCTGCGCGCGGTCCTGCGCCGCGCCGGCAGCCGACGCGAGACCCGCTACACCCTCGGCGGCGTCACCTTCGACACCGTCACGCGCGAGGCCACCGCGTTCGGCAAGCCGCTCGATCTCACGCGCCGCGAGGCGGCGCTGCTCGAGGAGCTGCTGCGGGTTCCGGGCCAGGTGATCACCAAGGACCGGCTGGAGGACCGGCTGTACGCGCTCGAGGACGCCGGCAGCGCCAACGCGCTCGAGGCAGCCGTCTCGCGCCTGCGCCGCAAGCTCTCCAGCGCGCACGCCGCGCTCTCGATCGAGACCAAGTGGGGCATCGGCTATCGCCTGATCGAGGCCGAGGCGCGATGAGCGGCTCGCACAGCCTGCGCCTGCGCCTGCTCGGGGTGATGTTCGCGCTGTTCGCGCTCGGACTGGCGGCCTCCTTCGCCTCCTACCGCCTGGAAGTGCACGACGTCATCGCCGGGCTGCACGCGCGCACGCTGCAGAACCAGGCCCGCGAGCTCATCGACGCGCTGCGCTTCGAGCGGGCGGGCGCCGTGCAGGTACGCCTGCCCGCAGACTGGCGGCAGGTCTACGCCGACCCCTCCCGGCAGTTCACCTTCACGGTGTTCGGCGCTGATCACCGCCCCCTCGCCTGGTCGGCCAATCTCCCCCATCCCCTGCCCTACATTCCGGTCGATGCGCGCGGCTCGGTCGGTCCGGTGGAGTTCATCGGGGTCGGCGCGGGCAAGCAGCCGATCGTGGCGGCGCGCGCTGCGGGCGGGCGCACCGTCGTCGTGGCGCGCCGGGGCATGAGCCGCGACACGCTCGTCGACAGTCTGTTCGAGGAAGACTCCGAACACGTCTCGGTGCTCATCGTCTTTGCCGTGCTCGCCCTCGGTCTCATGTGGCTCATCAGCGGCTGGAGCCTGCAGCCGATCCAACGCGCCTCGCGCGAAGCGGCGCGGGTCGGCCCGCGTCAGCCGGATCTGCGCATCTCGGCGGGAGGCCTGCCGCGGGAGATCCAACCGCTGGTCGAGGCGGTCAACGGCGCGCTCGATCGCCTTTCGCGCGCCTATGCCGTCGAGCGGCGTCTCACGGCCGATGCGGCCCACGAGCTGCGCACGCCGCTCGCCGTGCTCAATCTGCGGCTGCAGCGCGCCCGCCTGACCGGCAGCACGGACTGGCCGGCGGTCGAGCGCGAGCTGAGCCAGATGGGCCGACTCGTCGATCAGCTGATCGATCTCGCCCGCAAGGAATCGCTGTCCCATGAGCGAAGCGACGGGCACTTGCCGCTCGTGAACCTGTCGCGGCTGATCCGCGAGGCTGCCGCCCAGGTGCTGCCGCTGATGGAGGCGCAGGGCCGGCGCCTCGAGGTGCACATGCCGGATGTCGCGCGCATCCGCGGGCGCGCCGATGACTTGCGGGACATGGTGCGCAATCTGCTCGACAATGCCCTGGTGCACGGCCAGGGGGCGGTCAGCGTGCGCGTCATCGCCGCCCCGGCGGCCGACGGGATGCTCAGCATCGAGGTGCGCGACCAGGGCAACGGAGTGCCGCGGGGACAGGAAGAGTCAGTGTTCGAGCGTTTTCACCGCCTCAATGCCCAGGCCCCGGGCTCCGGCCTCGGGCTCGCGATCGTGCGCCAGGTGGCGCGCAGCCACGGCGGCGATGCGCGCTTCGTGCCCGGCGAGGGATGCATCGTCGTGCAGCTGCCGCGCGCACCGGCCCAGGCAACGCCGGCGCGGGCGCGCCCGCGGTTGAAATCCGCCGCCGGCGCCCCGATTACGGAACGAGCCTGCACGGAGACGGATCATGATCGAAGTCAACCTGAGCAACTTTGAGCACGAAGTCATCGAGGCCTCCCGCAAGGTCCCCGTCCTGGTGGACTTCTGGGCGCCGTGGTGCGGGCCGTGCCGCGCCCTCGGACCGGTGCTCGAGCGGCTCGAGGAGGCCTACGGCGGACGGTTCAAGCTGGTCAAGATCAACTCCGACGAGAGCCCGGAGCTCTCGCAGCAGTTCATGGTGCGCAGCATCCCCTACGTGCTCGCTTTCGCCGACGGCAACCCCGTCGACGGATTCATCGGCGCGCTGCCGGAGAGCCAGGTGCGTGCATTTCTCGACCGGCTGCTGCCGGGCTCGGCCGAAGCCGAGCGGCGCCGCGCGCACAAGCTGATTGGTGAGGGCGATTTTGCCGGCGCGCTCGCGGCGCTGCGCACGGTCATCGGCGCGGACCCCGAGAACGACGAGGCGCGGCTCGATCTTGCCGATGTGCTGCTGAACCGCCTGCCCGGCGGGCCCGATCAGGAGCAACTTCAGGACGCCGACCGCGCTCTCGCCGGCCTCGGCGTCCGAGGTCAGGCGGAGACACGCTACGCGGCGCTCAAGGTCCGCCTCGCGGGCCTGCGTGAGGCGGCCGCGCTTCCGGATCTGGCCACGCTGCGCGCGCAGGTTGCGGCCAACGGGAGCGACCTCAAGGCGCGCTCGGCGCTCGCGCAGCGCTACATCGCTGACGGGGAGCTCGAGAAGGCGCTCGATGAGCTGCTCGAGGTCATCAAGCGCAACCGTCAGTACAACGACGGCGCGGCCCGACAGACCTTCCTGTCGGTGCTCGAGCTCGCGGCGGACCGTCCGACGATGGTCTCCGATTACCGCCGGCGGCTCTCGATGGTCCTCAACTGAGCGTTCGATGACCGTCGCTCAGGTCTCGCGAGGTCATTCCGCCGCGGACAGCGGCGGCTCAGCGAATCGCACGCCGTCGTAGATCTCGCCGAGCGACAGCGACACCCCGAGCGAGTGCAACTCGAGCATGGCTTCCGCACCCTCAAGCCGCTGCGCCCGCCAATGCTGCTCGCGGCAATGCACGAGCGCACAGCACTCGCCCTGAGAGAGAATCACATACTCCTTGATCGATGGGCTGCGCTGATAGTTCAGCGACTTCTCGCGCTGATCGATATGCCGCGTCGAAGGTGACAGCACCTCCGCGACCAGCATGGGATCGGCGATGAAGTCACGGCCCCAGTGCTCGGGATGGCAGGCGACCATGACATCCGGATAGTAGATGATCTGATCTTCGCCCAATTCGAGCCGCAGCTTCAGGTCCGAGAGAAACACCTGGCGGGGACCGCCGCGCAGCCGCTTCGAGAGGGCCTGCGCCAACCGAAACGTGATCTGATTATGCGCCACGCTTGCGCCTGACATTGCGTAGACGGCGCCGTTCAGAAACTCATGGCGCTGTGAACTGGCCGCCTCGAAGGCCCAGTACTCCTCGAGCGTCATATGCAATTCCGACAGCGCATATGCCGCGCGGGCCTCCCCGACGGACGGCGGCTCTTCACCCTCGCGCATCTTCCCAGCCAGCCAATCCGCCAACCGCGCCCGCTCCGCGAGCGTCAGGCGCATGATCGCCGCGCGAATCTCTTCTCCGGTCCGCATGACTCACCTCTCGTCGCGGCCACCCGCACGGAGTCTACGGCTGGGGCATGCCTGTGTCAGTGCGACTTTCTGCAATTTCTCGGCCGGTTTTCAACCCTCTTCAGGTTGATTCATGTTGATTCTAGACGTCAAAGAACAGCGTGTTATCGAAACGTCACACGAGACGCATATTCGGACATCGTGTTTACCACGCGGACATCACGTCATTTCATGGCGTGTGTGTTCGAGTCGAATTTGCGGCACGAGCTCACTCCGCCGAGCACCACCCGCTCGAGGGGCGAAGTGGCCGATGGCAACGATGCGATGTGAGGGCGCAGCGCTGACGACAAGGGAGACGCCGCCGGCAGCCAGCGGCGCCCCGT
Organism: Pseudomonadota bacterium; assembly: GCA_021787615.1. GTDB lineage: Bacteria > Pseudomonadota > Gammaproteobacteria > Steroidobacterales > Steroidobacteraceae > 13-2-20CM-66-19. The sequence goes on along the minus strand of JAJYLP010000078.1, from coordinate 6,005 downwards.
GTTTCAGCCGTTGAGGGCTACTGAGGCCGATTCCCGTGCGCCGCACTGGTGAGCAGCGCGTCGACTTCGGCTTCCGCTTTCAGCCAATCCTGCACTTCATCGCCCGGCGCGAAGCCGCGGCGCTCGGCGTGAAAGTAGGCCGCCTCGGCGATCATCGCGCGGCGGACATCTTCGGCCACGGTCACGGCGGCGGCTGCGGAATTCGCTTTGGGCTTCGCCTGCTGTGCACGGCGGGCGGGCGCCTTGGGCGCGGCGGTCGGTTCGGTTTTGGGCGCAGGGGTCGGATCGTTACGTCGAGTCGCCATGGGTCCTCCTACTTCAAAAAATGGCTCCGTGCGCGAAATGCGGCACCAGACTGTGCCCCCCCCTTTATCGGCGGGCCCCACGGCCTGCCGACGCGACAGGGCTACAGCATAGGCCCTATCGGTCCCGAGCGCCAAATCATCGCGGCCTACGCTCATGTCCGTCCGCCAAGTGTCCGCTGTCCGCCCAACGGACAATCGCGGACGCGGCCGCAGCCGCGCCACAGAGTGAGTTCTCCTTGTCAATCAGCAAGTTGCCGGTCCACGCGGCGATTGGCACAGCCCGTGCAATAACGTGGCTGAAACGCTATGAGCATCCTCGACCTCAAACCTCCACGATCCGAAGCCGACCGCCAAGCCGCGCTCGCCCCCATCCGCAGCACGTCTGCGCAGGACGTTGCCGCCGCCGAACAGCCGCCCTGGTATCGCCGCCGTAACACGCTGTGGGCGGCCGCTGCCCTGGCGGTCCTGACGGTCGGCGCCGTCTGGCTCGTATACGACTGGTCGCAGTCCGGCAACGTGATCTCGATGAGCCGCCTCGAGACGACCACCGTCACGCGCGGACAATTTGTTCAGGACGTGGCCGCCCGCGGCACGGTGATCGCGGCCATCAGCCCGACGCTGTTCGCCACCGCCGCCGGGACGGTCCACTATGTGGTCCACGCCGGCGATCATGTCACCAAGGGGCAGGTGCTGGCGGTGGTCGACAGCCCGCTGCTGCACAACGAGTACCAGCGAGAGCTCGCCAAGCTCAAGAGCATGAATGCCTCCCTCGCCGAGGAGCGGGTGAAGCTGCAGGAGCAGCTGCTCACCAGCCAGCAGGAGGCCAATCTCGATGCCGTGCGCATGAACGCCGAGCTGCGCGATTTGCAGCGCGCGCAGTCCGCTTGGAAGGTCCACGTGATCAGCGAGGAGCGCTACGAGGGCGCCTACGACACCTATTCCATCGCGCGGCTGAACTTCGAGCACGCGCGCAACAACGCGCACCTGGCACAGCGGCAAATCCTGCTCGACCTGCGCACCCGCACGCTCGCGCGCGACGCGCAGTCCCTGCGCGTCGCGGAGCTGCGCAGCCGGATGGACGCCCTGCAGGTGCGCTCGCCGGTCACCGGCCTCGTCGCCGACCTCGCGCAACCGGATGAGACGTATGTTGCCGAGAACGTCCCGTTGGTGACAGTGGTGGATCTGTCGGCGCTCGCGATCCAGTTCCAGGTTGCAGAGTCGCTCGCCGGCGGCATCAGCCCGGGAGTCCCCGCCCAGATCACACTCGGCGGGCAGACCGTCAAGGGGGTGGTCACCGACATCGCCCCGGCGGTGCGCAACGGCTGGGTCACCGGCCGGTTGCGCTTCGACGGCGCGCCGCCGCCCGGGCTGCGCCAGAACGAGCAGGCCTCCGTGCGCATCATCCTGGGCCAGCACGACAACGTGCTCTACATGGACCGCGGCGCGTACATCAGCCCCCAGACACGCTTCCTCTACGTCGTGCGCGGTGACAAGGCCGTGCGGGTTCCCGTGACCTTCGGCGCCGCCTCCATCTCGGAAATCGAAGTGCTCCAGGGGCTCACTGCCGGTGAGACGGTCGTGATCTCCAATCCCGAGAGGCTCCACGGCGCACCTGAAGTGAAGCTCTCGAAATGACCCACAGCGAGGCCGCCATGCTCCGGATGCAGAACATCAGCAAGATCTACCGGACCGAGCTCATCGAGACCTACGCGCTGCGCGAGCTGTCGCTCGAGGTCAAGGAGGGTGAGTTCGTCGCCGTGAGCGGGCCGTCGGGCTCAGGGAAGACCACCTTCCTCAACATCGCGGGCCTGCTCGAGACCTTCGATACGGGCACCTACGAGCTCGACGGTCGCGATGTGAGCCGCCTCTCCGATGATGCCCGCTCGCGCATCCGCAACGAGAAGATCGGCTTCATCTTCCAGAGCTTCAACCTCATTCCGGACCTCGACATCTTCGACAACGTCGATGTGCCACTGCGCTACCGGCGCATGAAGGCCGCCGAGCGGCGCAAGCGCATCGAGAGCAGCCTCGAGCTCGTCGGCCTCGCGGCCCGCATGAAGCACCTGCCCTCCCAGCTCTCCGGCGGACAACAGCAGCGCGTGGCCATCGCACGGGCCATCGCGGGAGACCCGGCGCTGATCCTCGCCGATGAGCCCACCGGTAACCTCGACTCGCTCATGGCACGCCAGATCATGGACCTGCTCGAGAAGATCAACGGCATGGGCACCACCGTCGTGCTCGTCACCCACGATGCGGAGCTCGCGCGGCGAGCCGAGCGCAACATTCACATCGTCGACGGCGTGGTGCTCGACTCGCCCTCGCAGGCTCACTCGCCGCAGCCGCGGGCGGAGAGCGCCGCGGACTGAGTCCAGAAGGCACGCCCATGCTCGGCTATTACACCCGCCTCGCCTTCAAGAGCTTCCGCCGCACACCCGGCCTCACCGCGCTCATGGTCGGCGCGATCGCCTTCGGCATCGCCGCCTGCATCGTCACATTGACCGTGCACCACGCCATGGGGCGCAACCCCATCTGGTGGAAGAACAACGTGCTGTATGCGGTCACCATGGACTCGTGGGATCCGCACCAACCGTACGATCCGCCGCACCCCAATCGCGCACCGGGCCAGCTCACCTATCGCGACGCAACGTACCTCTACGGCTCGGACATCCCCAAGCGCAAGGCCCTGCTCAGCTTCGTGACGGGGACGCTGTCCGGCGCGCCCGGCCAGGCCGCACCGGTGTGGACCATGACGCGGATCACCAATGCCGGCTTCTTCCACATGTTCGACGTGCCGTTTGAATACGGCGGCCCGTGGAGCGCGGCCGCCGACCAGGGGCCGGAGCCGGTGATCGTGCTCAGCCGGCGCGAGAACGAGAAATTATTTGACGGCCGCAACAGCGTCGGACACACCATCCTCTGGAACCACCTGCGCTTCCGGATCGTCGGCGTGCTCAATCACTGGGATCCGCAGCCGAGGTTCGATGACCTCACCGGCGGCGGAGGCGGCAACTTCGGCCGGCCCGCACGCGCTTTCGTGCCGTTCAAATGGGGCCCGGCGCTGCATCTGTTCCCGAATGGCAGTATGAGTTGCTGGGCCGCCGTGAACACCTACCGGGAACTGCTCGGCTCGAACTGCGTGTGGATCCTCATGTGGGTCGAGCTGCCGACCCGCGCCCAGCGCCAGCGCTTCCTCGATTTCATGAACGCCTACTGGGCCCAGCAGCGCACCATGGGGCGATTTCAGCGCCCGCGCAACAATCACCTCTGGAAAGTGAGCCAGTGGCTGAGGCTCCATCACATCGTCAGCAACAGCAGTCGCCTGCTGCTGCGGCTCGCCTTTGCGTTCCTCGCGGTCTGTCTCATCAATACCGTCGGCATCCTGCTCGCCAAGTTCCTGCGCGGCGCGCCGATCGCGGGCGTACGGCGCGCACTCGGCGCGACCCGCCGCCAGATCTTCGCCCAGCACTTGGTCGAGGTCGCGATGCTCGCGCTGGTGGGATCGGCCTTCGGTCTCCTTCTCGGACTCGGTGGCCTCGCCGGGGTACGCGCCCTTTACGCTCACAGCTACAGCGCCTATGGCAAGGTGGCGCACTTCGACCTCATCGGCATCGCCTGGGCGCTGGCGCTCGCGGCGCTGTCCACGCTTGTCGCCGGACTGTATCCCGCCTGGCGCATCGGACGGGTCGCCCCGGCGAGGTACCTGAAGAGCCAATGAGCCCTTTCCTCACCCGGTGAACCGATGATTCTGAACATCCGGCCTGTGCTGTCTGCAATCAAGCGCAACCCTACCGGCGCGCTGCTGGTTGGGCTGCAGGTCTCGATCACGCTCGCGGTCCTCGTCAACGCCGCTTGGATCGTGCACCAGCGCGTCGTCAAGATCGAACAACCCACCGGCATCAATACGCGCGACACCTTCACCATCGCGGTGTCCGGCTCAGCCAAGCAATTCAACGCCGGCGCGGCCGAAACCGAGGACCTCGCCTATCTGCGCAGCCTGCCCGGCGTCGCCGCGGCCACGGTTGCCGATGGCGTCCCGCTGACCGGCAACGGCGGGGACACCACCGTTTGGCTGCAGCCCGGGCATCGCGGCCGCTTCGTCCCGAGCGCGGAAATCTCGATGGACATCGAGGGCATCAAGACGCTGGATGTGCCTCTGATTGCCGGCCGCAACTTCCGGCCGGATGAAATCGTCCCGTACGTGCCGGGCAAGATCGCACCATCCGCCTCCGAAGCCATCGTGACCCAGGCGCTCGCACACGCGCTCTTTCCGCACGGCAACGCGCTCGGCAAGACGATCTACGGCGCCGTGCCCAAGACCATCATCGGCATCGCGCGCAATTTCATGGGACCGCAGCTCGGCTCACCGGTCTACAACACCATCATCTACCCCAGGTTGCCCGGACAAGGCAACTACTACATGCTGCTGGTCCGCACCCAGCCCGGCAGACGCGATGCGATTCTGCGCGCGGCCAAAAAGCACATCGCCGCCTCGCACCGCTATGGCGTGATCGTGTATACGCAGACTTTCGCGACGGCGAACAGCCTGATGGACTCCAGCAACCGTAACGTGGCGATTCTCCTGACGCTCGTCACCGCGCTCATGCTGGGCGTGTGCTGCCTCGGCATCTTCGGCCTGACCACCTTCAACGTCGGCAGCCGCACCCGCCAGATCGGCACCCACCGGGCGCTCGGCGCGCGACGGCGCGACGTCGTGACGCACTTTCTCCTGGAGAACGCCATCATCCTCGCAGGCGGAGCCCTGCTCGGCGCCATCCTCGCGCTGGTGATCGGCGAGTGGCTCACGACCCACTACGCGCTGCCGCGCCTGAATCTCGCCTATCTCCTCGTGGGCATTGTCGCACTGGCGGTCGTGGGGGAGCTCGCCGCCTGGCAGCCGGCCCGGCGTGCGGCGCGGATCCCGCCGTCCGTGGCCACACGCACCGTCTGATTCGATCCGCCATGGACTGACATCCGGCCATCGCTCTTCAACCGCGTCAGTGCTTGCCGCAGCGCACCGCTTCGGACCGGCTGACCGGAAGATACGCGAACCGCCCGAAATGGCGTCGAGCTCCTCAAGTGACACCGCCGGAAACATGGGAGGGAGGATGGACGAGTTGAACCGCATTGCTTCGCACGGTTTCAGACGCTCAGTGCGACGGCTTCGCCGCCACGGCAGGTTCACCCTGCGCATGGCGCTGATCGGCGGCGGGCTTGCGCTCGCGCTGCCGCTTGTCGCCTCGGCCAGGAACTTCCTGCAGGTCTATCACGATGCGCGGCTGCACGACCCGACCTTCCGGCAGGCCTACGCCATCTACATGGCCGCGCGCGAGGCGCGCCCGGAGGCCTGGGCGGTGCTGCTGCCCCAAATCACCGCCACTGCGGGGAAGACCTGGGACCATTCGGCCGGCACCAGCGGCCAGATCGGCTCGACCGCAAGCGGCAACCTCTACTCCTACAGCCTGCCCTTCACCGCCAACAGCGACGCCAAGCAGTGGAGCCTGGACCTGACGGAGAACCTGTTCTCCTGGACCGACTGGATGAACCTCAAGGCCGCCGACAAGCAGGTGGCCCAGGCGCAGGCGAACTACGAGGCGGCGGCCCAGAGCCTGATCCTGCGCACCGCGACGGCCTACTTCAATGTGCTCGCCGCGGTCGACACCCTGCAGGCGCAGCAATCCTCGCTGAAGGCCCTCACCCTCG
>JAJYLP010000164.1 GCA_021787615.1 Pseudomonadota bacterium | reverse complement strand
GCTGGTACTTCGTGCATCGCGCGCCCAACATGGTGCGCGGCAGCTACCCCGCCGGCTTCCGGGTGCGCCTGCACGCGAAGGATCTGACCATCTGCCGTGACATGGCGGCGCGCTTCGGCGTGTCGCTCCCGGTGGTCGAGCGCATGCTGGGCGAATACGCCGAGCTCATCGCCCGCGGCCACGGCGATGAGGACATCTCCGCCACGTTCCGCCTGAAGGCCGAGCTGTTCGAGCCTGCAGCGCGCGAAACGGGCGGCTGAGAAGCTCAGGGGGCATCCGGCTGCACGCCGGGCGCGGCGCGCGCGAAGGCGGGCAGCGATTCGAGGTGCGCCCCGACGGCCGTCAGCATCGGGTACGGCGCGAGGTCGCAGTTGAAGCGCCGCGCATTGAACAGCTGCGGCACCAGGCACACATCAGCGAGCGTGACCTGTCCGCCGGCGAGATGCCGCCCGTCGCTGCTGCGCTGAGCCTGCGCCTCGAGCCCCTGGAAGACCTGCGCGACCCAGTGCCGATACCAGTCGTTGACGGCGCCCTCGTCGATCCCGAGCGGCGCGCGCAGATAATTCAACACTCGCAGGTTGTTGATCGGGTGCAGATCGCAGGCGATCGCGAGCGCGAGTGAGCGCACCCGGGCGCGCTCGAGCGGCGCGCGCGGCAGCAGGGCAGGCTGCGGGTGCGTTTCCTCCAGGTACTCGATGATGGCGAGCGACTGGCTGAGCGGCTGCGCGCCGTCCACGAGCGCCGGCACGAGGCCCTGCGGGTTCACCGCGAGATAATCCGGCCGGCGGTGCGCACCGGGCTTCAGATCCACGGGCACGGACTCGTAGGCGATGCCCTTGAGGTTGAGCGCAATCCGCACGCGGTACGCGGCGGAGCTGCGGTAATAGGTATAGAGCTTCATGGTGATGCGATCCCACGGGCCGTGCGCGCCGGTCCTGAAGGGTGCCACGAGCGGCGCGCCGGCGGAATGGCCCGAGACGCCCCGGCCGCCGACCCGCTAGAATCGTCCCTCATGAGCATTTGGTTCGCGGACATCACGCCCGAGTCGCTCGGCCAACTCCCCCGCGGCGGATTCGCCGAGCGCATCGGCATCCGGCTGACAGACATCGGCCCGGATTACCTGCGCGCCGCACTCGAGGTCACGCCCGAGGTCCATCAGCCCTACGGCGTCCTGCACGGCGGCGTGTCTGCCGCACTGGCCGAGACCGTCGGCAGCGTGGCGGCGAACCTGTGCGTCGATCCGGAGCGCTATCTGTGCCTGGGTCAGGAGCTCAACGCCAATCACCTGCGCCCGGTGAGCAGCGGCCGCGTCATCGCCACGGCCCGTCCCTTCCACATCGGGCATCGCAGTCAGGTGTGGGGCATCGAAATCCGCGACGCGCGCGAGCGCCTCACGTTCATCGCGCGCCTGACCATGGCGGTGGTTGGGCGGCGCGGCGCCCTGAGCCCGCCATGAACACGCGCCTCGTCATCGCCGCCGCCGCTGCGCTGTTGGGCTGCGCCGCCTGCGGCTTCAAGGGGCCGCTCTATCTGCCGCAGCAGAACGGCGCGGTGGTGACTCATCCGCCCACCGAGACCTCGGTCACGGCGCCGGCGGCGACGCCGGCCGCAGCGCCGCGCAAGCCCGCGCAGAAGAAGGCGGGCGACAGCGCCGCGCCGCCCTAGGCGCATCGGTGCCGGCGGCCCCGGGAGGCGCGCCGTCATTGGCTATACTGGGGCATGAGCGAATCCGCGGATCTGGCCCTCGTCGACGGCTCCTCCTATCTGTACCGGGCGTTTCACGCCCTGCCGCCGCTCACCAATTCGCGCAGCGAGCCGACCGGGGCCCTGCTCGGCGTGCTCAACATGGTCGCCAAGCTCGTGAAGGAGCACGCGCCGCAGCGCATCGCCGTGGTGTTCGATGCGCCCGGCAGGACCTTCCGCGACGAGTTGTTCACCGCCTACAAGGCGCACCGGCCGTCGATGCCGCCGGAGCTGCGCGCCCAGATCGCGCCGCTGCTGCAGATCATCGCCGCGCAGGGGCTGCCGCTGCTGCGCATCGAGGGCGTCGAGGCCGACGATGTCATCGGCACGCTGGCACGGCATGCGGCGCGTGAAGGGCGCCGCGTGTTGATCTCGACCGGCGACAAGGACATGGCGCAGCTGGTCGATGGCTCGATCACGCTGATCAACACGATGAGCAACACCGTGCTGGACCGCGCCGGCGTCAAGGCCAAATTCGATGTCATGCCGGAGCAGATCATCGATTACCTTGCCCTCGCCGGTGACAGCTCGGACAACATTCCGGGCATCGAGAAGGTGGGACCGAAGACCGCCGCGAAGCTGCTCGGGCAGTACGGCTCGCTCGACAGTCTCATTGCGCACGTGGCCGAGGTGCCCGGCAAGGTCGGGGAGAATCTGCGCGCCGGGCTCGAGACACTGGAGCTCTCGCGCAAGCTCGCCACCATCCGCACCGACCTGGATCTGCCACTCGCCCCGGACGCGCTCGTGCCCGCAGCGGCCGACGTCGCGAAGCTGCGTGAGCTGTACTCGCGCTATGAGCTGCGCTCGCTGCTGCGCCAGCTCGACTCCCCGGGCGAACAGGCGCCGCCGGGCGTTGCCGCGCCGGCGGCCTCGGCGCCGCCCGGCGCCGCCGAGCCGGCGCGGCCGAGCGTTCCGCGCCGCTACCGCACCGTGCTCACACGCGGCGAGCTCGATCAGTGGCTCGAGAAGCTCAGGGCCGCGCCGCTGATCGCCTTCGACACCGAGACCACGAGCCTGGATTACATGCAGGCGAGAATCGTCGGGGTATCGTTCTGCATCGAGCCGGGAGAGGCGGCGTACGTGCCCCTGGGGCACGATTATGCGGGCGCGCCGCAGCAGCTGGACCGCGACGCGACGCTCACTGCGCTGCGGCCGCTGCTCGAGGATCCGCGCCACCCCAAGCTCGGCCACCATCTGAAATACGACGCGCACGTGCTCGAGAACCACGGGATCCACCTGGCAGGCATGCGTTACGACAGCATGCTCGAGTCCTACGTGTGGGACAGTGTGGCGACGCGGCATGACATGGATTCGGCGGCGCGCAAATACCTCGGTGTCGAGACCATCCACTACGAGGACGTCGCCGGCAAGGGCGCCAAGGCGATTCCCTTCAGCCAGGTACCGATCGAGCAGGCCGCCGAATACGCCGCCGAGGACGCCGACGTCACGCTGCAGCTGCACCGCAGCCTCTGGCCGAAGATCGCGAGCATCCCGGCGCTCGAGCGGCTCTACGAGGACATCGAGCAGCCGCTGGTGCCG
>JAJYLP010000077.1 GCA_021787615.1 Pseudomonadota bacterium | reverse complement strand
CGATGGGCGGGTAGTACACCGCCCCGCGAATCATAGTGACGGAAAGTCCGGCGGATTCGGCGAGGGTGCGCAGTGCGCCCGCCGTACGGAAGCGGGCCGTCTTCCAAGTCGCGCCACCCAGCCAGCCCCCCGGTGCCGTCGCCGACAGCGAAGGTCGACGCGCCCGCTCCCGACTCGTTCCCGGTCTGTTCATAAATGCGCACCGCCTCGTCGAGCGATTCGTCCTCACGCCGGAGTGCGCGGCGGCCACTCGCGGGTGAACCGCGAACTTGCAGGACGAACGATTGCGCCGCTGTGGTCTGGGTAAGCTTGCGTATTGTCTTGTGCACCTCGTATGCGGGTTTGCGTGGTTAGCCGCTCGGTCGTGTTCGCGCACGCTCGGGCAGCGCCTGTTTCCGGGACAGCAATGGCATGAGTGGATTACAGGCAGGCGGCCGGGGCACTTTATCCTGCGAATGCGCCGAAGTGTCCAACACCGCGCGTGACGCGCCGCCGCCCAGGCGTTCCTATTGACGTATTACGTTGTACGTAATCTGTTCTTCGCATGGCGATCCAGTCGTTCGCCTGCAAGCGCACCGAGGCGCTGTTGCAGGGCGGCCATCCGCGAGATTTCCGGGCATTTGAGAATGTGGCTACGCGCAAGCTGCGCCTGCTGAACATCGCCAAGACGCTCGACTTTCTGCGCTCACCGCCCGGCAACCGCCTAGAGTCCTTGAAGGGCGACCGGAAGGGCCAGCACAGCATCCCTATCAATGACCAGTTCCGTGTGTGCTTCACCTGGACGGATGCGGGGCCGCGAAACGTTGAGATTGTCGGTTACCACTGAGGGCTGCCCTATGAGCAAACCAACCGACCGCATGCGCGCCATTCACCCAGGCGAGGTGCTGCGTGAGGAGTACTTGGCTCCCCTCGGCATGAGCGTGCACGCACTCGCCATGGAACTCGGGGTGCCGGCCACCCGTCTGCACGAAATCGTGAAGGAGCGCCGCTCCGTGAGCGCCGACACAGCCGAGCGCCTGGCGCGTTACTTCGGCGGCGATGCCGCGAGCTGGCTGGCGCTGCAGGCGGACTACGACCTGCGCACGCTGCCGACCCGCAAGGACATTGAGCGCAAAATCATACCCCGCGAGGCTGCCGCCTGATCTGAATCCCACCGCACCTACCCTGCCGTTGATCCCGGGCGGGGAACACCGAAAATCCTGACCCGGCTGGCGCGGCGGCGCTCAAGCAGGCGCGCCACAACAGCGCAGCATGCCGAGTCGCAAGCACAACGCCACCGTTGGCCCTTCAATCGTCTTGAAGCCAGGAGCTTTGAGTCGAAATCCAAGAAGTTCCGCGATTCATTGCGCAGGCCCTCTACCCGCCTGACGCCCGCAACCACCCGTCGACCGTTCGCCATCTGATCACGGTTGTGAATGGCAACAGTGCCCCCCTGTTCTTTCCACTGAGGCCTCTGTCACTATTCAATGACCGCCCGGGCACCGCAACTCTGGCGCATTACGGCATGGCGGGCTCTGCGCTGAACTGCTCAATCACTGCCCCGCCGCGACCAATTCGAGCGCGCGAGAAACGGCAGCTATTCGGCAACGGGAAGAGCCTTGCATACAACGGATCGTGAGGAGTGCAACATAAGTTTTTGATTTTATTATGGGGCGTGACGGAATCGAACCGTCGACCAGCGGATTAAAAGTCCGATGCTCTACCGACTGAGCTAACGCCCCACCGGGGTTGCGGCCAGGGTCCCGGATCGGGCACCGCAGGGGTGCGCATGATACCTGGATGTGCCCGTTACTGGTAGCGCGTGGGGTCAGCGACGCCGGCCGCCTCGAAGCCGGCCCGCCGCAGCCGGCACGAGTCGCATCTGCCGCAGGCACGGCCCTGAGCATCCGCCTGGTAGCACGAGACCGTCATGCCGTAATCAACGCCGAGCGCGACGCCCTCGCGGATGATGCGCTCCTTGCTCCAGGCGATCAGCGGCGCATGAATGTGACACGGGCTGCCCTCAATGCCCGCCTTGGTGGCGAGCCGCGCCATGTGCTCGAACGCCTCGATGTACTCCGGGCGGCAATCGGGATACCCCGAATAATCGAGAGCGTTGAGGCCGACGAAGACGTGCTGGGCACCCAGCACCTCGGCCCATGCGAGCGCCAGAGACAGCAAAATCGTGTTGCGCGCCGGTACGTAGGTGACCGGGATCCCCTCGGTGGGCGTCTCGGGCACCGCGATCGAGCGGTCGGTGAGCGCCGAGCCGCCGATGCCCGCCAGATCGACCTGCATGACCCGATGCTCGTGTGCCCCGAGCGCCGCCGCAACGCGCACCGCCGCCGCGAGTTCCGCCTCATGACGCTGCCCATAGGCGACCGAGAGCGCGTAGCACTCGTACCCGCGCCCCCGCGCGATGGCGAGCGCGGTCGCCGAATCGAGCCCCCCCGAGACCAGCACGACCGCCCTGGCTGCGCTCATGAGGGCAGCCTGCGCGACGGTCGCGCTGCAGGAGAAGCCACAGTGCCGAGCGTCATCATCATCTTCCCGGTGTATTGCCCCAGAGAATCTTGTGCAGCTGGATCTGCAGGCGCACCGGCAGGCGATCGCTGAGGATCCACTCGGCGAGCTCGCGCGCCGGCAGCTGCTCGTGGCTCGGCGAGAACCACACGGTGCAGCGCTGCGCGAGAGCGAGCTCGCGCACCCGCGCCGCGCTCCATTCGTAGTCGGCGCGGTCGCAGATGACGAATTTCACCTGATCCTGCGCACCGAGGGCCGCGAGCTCCTCGTAGCGGTTGCGCGCCGCTTCGCCTGATGCGGGGGTCTTGACGTCGACCACGCGCACCACGCGCGGATCGATCCCCGCGAGGCTCATCGCCCCGCTTGTTTCGAGAGACACGCGCGAGCCGGCATCACACAGCCGCCGCATCAGCTCGAGGCAACCCTTCTGCGCGAGCGGCTCCCCGCCGGTGATGCACACGTAACGGGGACCGAGCTCGCGCACCCGCCCGAGCACCCGCTCGAGCGTCCACCACTGCCCGCCCTGGAAGGCGTAGGCGGTATCGCAGTACTGGCAGCGCAGCGGGCAGCCCGTGAGCCTGACGAAGGTCGTCGGGATGCCCGCCGTGTCCGCCTCGCCCTGCAGGGAATGGAAGATCTCCGTGATCTTCAGCCGACTCATCGCGCCATTCGAGCTGCCCGGGTCCGCCTGACTCACTGCGCGCCTTGGCCCAGCGTGGTCGCCGCCCGCAGGGCGAGATCCGTCCCCGGATAGCGCTGGGTGACCTTCTTCAGCATCGCACGCCCCTCGCGCACCTTCCCTTGGGCGATCAGCGTGTTACCAAGATCAAACAGCGCCGCGGCCGCCTTGCCCGAGTCGGGCCACTTCTTCAGCACGGCGCGGAAGCACTTCTCGGCCGCATTGAAGTTCTGGTTCACGTAATGCGCCTCGCCGAGCCAGTACTCGGCATTCGGCGCGAGCGGGCTCGCCGGATAGGTCTTGAGGAAGCCCTGGAAGCCGCGGATGGCCACCGAGTAGCTGCCCGCCTTGAGCGCGCCGAATGCCTGCTCGTAGACGGACTGCTGCGTCGGGCTCACCCCGGGCATCATGGCGGCGAGGGAGCCCGAGGCCGATGCGCCCGACGGCCCGCTCGATCCCGCACCCGCCGCGCCGCTTAAGTCGCCGGCCCCGCCCGCGCCTGCCGATGCGGCCTGCGCCGTGCTCGCCGCCTGGATGGCCGCCTCCTGCGCCGCGCTCGCGCGCTCGAGCGCGCTCACGCGCTTGTTGAGATCGGCGTAGAGATCGCGCTGCTGGCGGCTGATGCGCTGATTGCTCTGCTCCAGATTGTCCAGCCGGCCGCGCAGGCTTCTCACCTGCGCCTGCAGGGACGCCTGCTCCTGGGCGAGCTGCACCAGTCCTCCGCTTGAGACCACACGCTCGATCTTGCTGACCCGCGTATCGAGGTTGTCGAGCCGTATCTGGGTCGGACTCGGACCGCTGGCGCACCCGCTGAGGAGCGTCACGAACAGCGCCGCAGCCGGCGCGATCAAGGGCAGAGCACGCATGAGAACTCCTGCGCGGCGGCGGTTACTGGGCCGGCTGCGTCGGCGTCAGATAGACGATGTCGACGCGGCGGTTCTTGGCCCACGCGATGGGGTTGTTCGCCGGGTCCACCGGACGCTCCTCGCCATAGCTCACCACGGTGATTTGGCTCGGGGAGACCCCCTGCAGGAGCATCGCCTGGCGAACCGATTCGGCGCGCCGCATGCCGAGGCCGATGTTGTACTCCGGCGAGCCGCGATCGTCCGTGTTGCCTTCGAGCCGCACACGCGCGCCCGGATGATCGGCGAGATATTTCGCGTGCGCGGCGACGATCTGGATGCCGCGTCCGCGGATCACTGCGCTGTTGAACGCGAAGTGAACGGTACGGTCCGCGAGCAATCCCTGCTGCGGCCCCGGCACCGACTGCTGATTGCCGAGCGAGCCCTCCCCCGCGTTCGCGCCGGAGCCTGCACCCTGGCTCTCGGTGCCGGCGCCGGCCGCGCCGGACGCCGACTGCGAGGCCGGCTTGACCGGCTTGCTCGCGCAGGCCGCAAGCCCCAGAGCCGCAGCCAACACCATCACCGTAACAATGCGACGCATAAGACACCTTCTCCCGTATGCGCCGGACTCCCGGCGCCTGTTGTGACACACGCGCGCGCAGCCCACGCGGCTGTGCGCTTCTCGAACCTCAATGCTGCGGGAACGGCCCCCATGTCGGGTCCTGAACCGCCCCGTGAGTCGGCTTCAGCGTCATCCCCGTCATCCCGTCGACCGATACCGTGGCGAGTATCGCCCCGCCGTTCGGGTCTGACCGTTTCGCATAGATGATCGTCGCGCCATTCGGCGCAAAGCTCGGAGTGCTGTCGAGCGGGCCCTGCGTGAGCACACGGAATGCACCGCTCTTGAGATTCTGCACGGCGATGCAGTAGCGCCCGTCCACCTGCGTCACCATCGCAAGGTGCGTGCCGTGCGGCGAGATGCGCGGGCTGGCGTTGTAGCTGTCGGTCAAGGTGATGCGCCGCGGGAAGCTGCCCGGTGTCAGCGACTTGCGGTAGATCTGCGGCGAGCCGGCCCGATCGGAGGTGAAGTAGAGCGAGCGGCCATCCGGGGCCCACACCGCCCCGGTATTGATCGCCGGCGTATGCGTGATGCGGGTGAGCTGGCGCGTGTGCAGGTCGAGCACGTAGATCTGCGGGTAGCCCGACACCCCGCTCAGCGTCAGGGCGAGCTCCTGGCCGTTCGGCGAGAACGATGGCGCGCCGTTCTCCCCGGCGCGCGCCGAGACGCGATAGCGCTGCCCGGTGCGCACCCGCTGCAGGTACACCGCCGACAGATGGTCCTCGAAGGAGACGTAGGCGAGCCATTTTCCATCCGGCGACCACACCGGGGACATGATGGGGAAGCGCGACTCGAGAATGAGATGCTGATTGTAGCCATCTGCATCGGCCACCACCAACTGGAAGCGCTCTGCTGCGCCCGCCCCGACCACGGCGATGTAGGCGATGCGCGTGTCGAACGCGCCCCGAATGCCCGTGATCGCCTGGTAGACCGCATCGCTCACCCGGTGCGCCGCGTTGCGCAGCGCCGCCTCCGTGCCGGTGAAGCGCTTGCGCACGACGCTCTGCCCGGTGAGCACGTTGAGCAGATTGAAATCGACGGCGAGCTGCCCGCCGCCGAGTGGCACCACGCGTCCGACCACCATGTAGTCGACACCTGTCGCTTTCCAATCCGGGAACGCCACCTGCGCAGCGTGAGTCGGCGTCGCAGGCATCTGCGAGCGCGCGAGAGCGCTGAAGCGTCCGCTGCCGACGAGGTCATGTTGAATGACACCGGCCACATCGACCGGATCGGCAGGCGCCTCGGCGAAGGGCGCGATCGCGATCGGCACCGGGTGGTTCACGCCGGAGGTGATCTTGATGGTCAGTTGCGCCTGGGCCGTCGGCAGGCCGCAGGCTGCGAGCAGGGCCGCGATCGCGGTGGTGCGTATCCAAGCAGCTGTGGGTATGAATTTCATGGCTCTCAGGGTGAATTGGGCGCGAATACGAAATCCAGTTGTTGGTGATACAGGTCCGGATCGGGTGGCGGCGGCAGCGGCGAGGAGCGATAGACTGCCGCCTGGATCGACTCGCGCACTGCCTCATCGCCGTTGCACTGGCCGAGGCTCACGTTGGTCACCGCCCCGCCCGGCACCAGAACCACACGCACCGTACAGCTGAGGTTGGACCGCGCGCTCGGAGGTTTGATCCACGCTGCCTCCACGCGCTGTTTGACCTCGGTCGCCCAGCCGGCCATTGCGGCGCGCATGTGCGCGTTCGACTGCGCGTCCTCCTGCAGCGCCTGACGCAGCTGCGCGATGCGCTCGGCGCGCGCTTTGGCGGCCCGCTCGGCGGCAAGTTTGCGCTCCTCGGCCAGCTTCTTCGCCTCCTCGCGCTTGCGCCGCTGCTCGGCCAGCTTGCGCGCTCTCGCCCTCGCCTTCGCCCGCGCCTCGGCTTCGGCCGTCGCCTTCGCTTGCGCTTTCGCCTCGGCCCTCGCGGTGGCCTGCGTCTTGGCCTCGGCGCGCTGTTGCTGCAGGCGCTTCTGCTCGGCCTGGGCGGCGGCGACCCGCGCGGCCTCGGCCTGCGCTTCCTGCTGGCGCAGCGCGAGCTCCTGCGGGGTCGGCATCGGCGGCCCCTGCGGGACGGTCACCGGCTGAGGCGGCTGCGGCTTCGGGGCGGGCTTGTGCGCCACGCCGAGCCCTTTGAGCGTATGTGCGTCGACCACGGTCGCGTCAATCGAGACCGACCGGGGAACCGGGCGGTGCTCATAGCGCCACCAGCCGTAGCCGAGCAGCCCGATGATCGTGCCGTGCAGCAGTACGGACATTCCGATCGACAGCCAACGGTCGCGCGCAGGCTCCGACATCTGGTTGCGTCTCGTCAAGGACTCTGCCCGCTTCCCGGCGGCTGCGTGATGAATCCGACCTTGCGCGCGCCGGCGTCCTGCAGGATGACCATCGCGCGCACGATGACGCCATAAGACACGGCGGTGTCCGCCTTGATCATCACGGGGCGGGTCGGGTCGGCCGCGAGCGCCGCGGAGACCCGTGCGCCGATCCGGTGCGCGCCGGCCGGCCCGACGGTCGTGCCGTTGACCGACAGGTACAGCCCGCCGTCGCGGGTCACCGACAGCACGAGGGGATTGTTCTGGGCCGAGGGCAGCGGCTTGGCGGCCGCCTGCGGCAGATTCACCTTCACGCCCTGCGTCAGCAGCGGCGCCGTGATCATGAAGATAATGAGCAGCACCAGCATCACGTCGATGTAGGGCACGACGTTGATCTCACCCATCAGCTTGCGCCCCCGCGACACCTGCGCCATGCGCCGCTCCTAGCGCACCCGGGTGCTCGCCGGCGCCGCCGGGCCCGGCATGGCGCCGGCCGGCGAGCCGGCGGCGCTCACGGTGGGCGCGGCCGCCATGCCACGGGTGGCGTGGCGCTGCAGGATGGTCGAGAACTCCTCCATGAAGGCATCGAAGCGCACCTCGAGCCGCCCGACCTGATCGGCGAAGCGGTTGTAGGCCACCACCGCGGGAATGGCCGCGAACAGGCCGATTGCGGTGGTCACGAGCGCCTCTGAGATCCCCGGCGCGACGGAGGCGAGCGTCGCCTGACGCACATCCCCGAGGGAGGAGAAGGCGCTCATGATGCCCCACACGGTGCCGAAGAGGCCGACGTACGGACTGATCGAGCCCACGGTGGCGAGCGTCGCGAGACTGAACTCAAGGCGGTCGATCTCCTTCAGCTGCGCCACGCGCATCGCGCGTCGGGAGCCCTCGAGCATCAGATCCGGGGAGCCCGCGCCCTGCTGGCGCTGGCGGGCGAACTCGCGAAAGCCCATCTCGAAGATGCTCGCCATGCCGCTCGCGCCGCCGTGCGACTCGATCGCCCGGTACAGCTGCGCAAGGTCGCCGCCGGACCAGAAATTGTTCTCGAACTGATCGGTCTCGCGCCGCGCCCGCGCCAGCAGCAGGCTCTTGCGGAAGATGATCGCCCAGGAGGAGAGGGAGGCCAGCAGCAGCAGCCCGATCACGATTTGCACCACGACGCTCGCTTGTACGACGAGCTGAATCAGCGACAGATTTCCACTCATGACGTGCGGTCCACTCCCCCCGGTTACTTCAAGGCAGCGCGCAGCGGATCAGGCAGCTTAGTCGGCCTGAGCGTACGCGCATCGACGCAGGCGACCCTGACCTCGGCGCTCACCAGCGGCTCGGTCTCGGCCGCGCGCAGTATGCGCTGCGCGAAGCGCATGCACACCGCACCGTCCGCCCGCGGCTCGCAGGTGATGATGAGCTCATCGTCGAGGCGCGCCGGCCGGCGGTAATCCACCGATAGGCTCACGACCGCGAACAGCACGCCGGGTTCCCGCGCCATCTCGCGCTGCAAGAAACCCAGCGAGCGCAGCCATTCGGTGCGCGAACGCTCGAGAAAGCGCAGGTAGTTGGCATAATAAACGATGCCGCCCCCGTCCGTGTCTTCCCAGTACACCCGCGCCGGCCAGCTGAACTCACTCATGCATTGTCCTCAAAGAGCGGCAGCGGCCCGGCGAGCCGCTCCGGGGGCGTACGGCCGAAGTGCTCGTAGGCCAACCGCGTGGCCATGCGGCCGCGCGCGGTGCGCACCAGAAAGCCCTGCTGGATCAGAAACGGTTCGATCACATCCTCCAGCGTGCCGCGCTCTTCCCCGACCGCCGCGGCGATGCTGTCGATGCCCACTGGACCGCCGTCGAACTTGTCGATGACGGTGGTGAGAAGCTTCCGATCGAGGGTATCGAACCCCTGCGGATCGACCTCCAGCAAATCGAGCGCCGCTTCGGCCACAGCCGCGACGATACGCCCGTCAGCCTTAACCTGAGCGTAATCGCGCACCCGGCGCAGCAGCCGGTTGGCGATGCGGGGGGTGCCGCGGGCACGCTGGGCGATGCGGCGCGCGCCCGGCTCATCGATCGGCACGGTGAGGATGGACGCCGATCGACGCACGATGTGCTCAAGGTCATCGGTCCCATAGAACTCCAGGCGCTGCACGATGCCGAACCGGTCGCGCAACGGCGACGTCAGCAGCCCGGCGCGCGTGGTGGCACCGACGAGGGTGAAGGGCGGCAGGTTCAGCTTGATCGAGCGGGCCGCGGGGCCCTCCCCGATCATGATGTCGAGCTGGCAGTCCTCCATGGCCGGATAGAGCACTTCCTCGACCACCGCCGAGAGGCGGTGAATCTCATCGATGAACAGCACGTCCCGCGGCTGCAGATTGGTGAGGACCGCCGCCAGATCGCCGGGGCGCTCGAGCACCGGGCCGGAGCTCTGGCGCAGATTCACGCCGAGCTCCGCGGCAATGATGTGCGCGAGGGTGGTCTTGCCGAGGCCCGGCGGCCCGAACACCAGCACGTGATCGAGCGCCTCGGCGCGCTGGCGCGCCGCCCCGATGAAGATCTCCAGCTGCTCGCGCGCCTTGGGTTGACCGACGTACTCGGCGAGCCGGCGCGGGCGGATGGCCCGATCGATGGCCTCGTCCTCGCGGCTCGGCTGCGGGTTGACAGCGGTGCGCTCGGAGTTCACGCGTTCACTCCCGCGCTGCGCTTTGCAGCGCCCGGCGGATCAGCTCCTCGGTCGAGCCTGACTCGGGGCCTGCGCGCTTCAGCAGCCGGTTCGCCTCGGCGGGCTTGTAGCCGAGCGCGATGAGCGCATCGAATGCCTCGGTCTCGGCACCCGCCCTGGGGGCGCCCGGCGGACCGGCGCGCGCGGTGTCATCGAGCCGGTCGCGCATCTCCACCACCAGCCGCTCGGCCGTCTTGCGCCCGATTCCCGGCACGCGGGTGAGCGCGCCGATGTCGTGCCCGTGCACGCACTCGGTGAACGCCTCGACGCTGATGCCCGAGAGCAGCGCGAGCGCGATCTTCGGCCCGACGCCCGACACCTTGATCAGGTCGCGAAACAGCCGCCGCTCCGCCTCCGTGCCGAACGCATAGAGGACATGCGCGTCCTCGCGCACGACCAAGTGCGTAAGCAGGCGCACTTCCTGCCCGACCGCCGGCAGATGCAGGTAGGTCGACATGGGCGCCTCGAGCTCATAGCCGAGACCGCCCGCCTCGACCGTGAGGTGCGGGGGCGCCTTGGCGACGATGTGTCCGCGAATCGAGCCGATCATCTGTGGAAGCCGCTCCCGATGGGCGCCGCGCCGTGCGCGGCGGCGAGCCGTGCCAGCTGGCGCGAGTGGCCATGGCACAGCGCCACGGCGAGCGCGTCGGCGGCATCGGCGGCAAGCTGCCCCTCGAGCGCGAGCAGTGCGCGCACCATGTGAGCCACCTGCCGCTTCTCCGCGGCGCCCGAGCCGACCAGGGCCAGCTTGATGGCGCGGGGAGCATACTCGAATACGGCCAGACCGTGGGGCACGGCGCACAGCGCCGCGCCGCGCGCCTGGCCGAGCTTCAGCGCGCTGTCGACGTTGCGGTTGACGAAGACCCGCTCGATGGCCACCTCGGCGGGCCGGTGCAGCGCGACGAGCTCGCTCAGGCGCTCGAAGATCAGCCGCAGCCGCACGGCGAGCGTGGCGGCCGGCGGCACGACGATGCACCCGTGGGCGATGTGCAGCCACTGGCCGCTGCGCGACTCGAGCACGCCGAAACCGGTCGTGCGCGAGCCCGGATCCAGACCCAGAACGCGCAGCCCCTCGAGCACGAGCGGCGCCGACGGCGCCGCTGCCGCTGCACCGGCAGCGGTGCGCTGCGGGTCAAACGCGCGCCAGGACCGGCTCGGATATCTCGCCATTCGAATACACGTGGCGCACGCCATCGATCTCCGCCAGGGCCGCAAGGAGCTCGCGCAGCCGCCGCGCCGCGCCGCCCACAAGTGCCAGGGTGAGCGCCGGCCGCTCGGTCACCTCAGCCGCCAGGGGCACCCACCCCTGGCGCGCGAGCGCCGAGCGGACCGCCTCGAAATCGTCAGGATCGGTGAGCACCTCGAGCCTCTCGCCGTACGCGCCAGTGACATCCTCGGCGCCGACGGCATATGCCGCCTCGATGAGCGCCGCCCGATCCGCCGCGGCGGCGAAGCGCAGCCGGCCCACCGGAGCGAACAGATAGCTCACCGCGCCCTCGGCGCCGAGCACGCCGCCATGCTCCCGAAACGCCCGGCGCAGCCGCGCGCGCATGCGCTCCGGATCGTCGGTGAGGCATTCGATCAGCACCGCCGCGCCCTCGGGGCCATATCCCTCGAACCGCAGCGGCCGCGCACCGGGCGGATTCAACACCATGTGAAAATATACAGTCCCAGCGCCACGCGGCACAACCCCTGCGCGACCCGCAGGTTCGTTCGTCCGCCAGAGTGCCGGTATCATAGCGATGGACAGGCCCTGAGGCATCGAGGACCCGTGGAGACGACGCAGCACTGTCCGCCCGCCCTGCTCGAGTCTCTCGGCGCCGTCCGGCGCGCGCTCGAGATCGAGGCGCATCGCGCCGGGGCGCCGGCGGGCACCGGCGGGCCGGCGGTCCTCGCGCCGGGCAGCGCTGCGGGCGCGGCCCCGAGCGCATCACGGCGGCTCGCCACGAGCGCCGAAGCGGCCGAGATCATCGGGGCGCTCACGGAAGACGCCGATCTCGCGCGGGCGCTGCTCATCAAGCCGGTGCTCGGCGGCACGGCCTTCACTCCCGAAGCGCTCGCCCGGCTGGCGGGGCAGTCCGCGTACGACACCGCGGAGGCCCTCACCCGACTGGGCGAGATCGGTCTGCCGGCGCACTGGTCCCCGGATCAGGGGCTCGACGCCCGCCAGGCCGAGACCCTGCGCAAGATGTTGCTCGCGGTGGTGAGCGACCCGCGTCTGATTCTCGCGCGGCTCGCCGAGCAGCTCGCCGCGCTGCGCCACGCGCGCGAGGCGCCGGCCGAGCAGCGCAAGCGGCTCGCGCTCGAGACCCGCACGATCTTCGCGCCGCTCGCCAACCGGCTCGGAATCTGGCAGCTCAAATGGGAGCTCGAGGACCTCGCATTCCGCTATCTCGAACCGGCGGCCTACCGGCACATCGCCACCGAGCTCAACGAGCGGCGCAGCGACCGCGAGCGCTACATCGAGGCGTTCTGCGCCACGCTGCGCGCAGCGCTCGCAAGGAGCGGCATCGAGGCCGAGGTGTACGGCCGGCCCAAACACATGTACAGCATCCACCGCAAGATGCAGCGCAAGCAGCTCGCCTTCGGGCAGCTGTTCGACGTGCGCGCCGTGCGCATCGTCGTCGAGTCGATTGCCGAGTGCTATGCGGCGCTCGGCGTGGTGCACGGCATGTGGCGCTACATCCCCGGGGAGTTCGACGACTACATCGCCACGCCCAAGGGCAACTTCTACCGCTCGATCCACACTGCGGTGATCGGCCCGGAGGGCAAGAGCGTCGAGGTGCAGATCCGCACGCGCGAGATGCACGAGCACGCCGAGCTCGGGGTGGCGGCGCACTGGACCTACAAGGAAGGCGGCGCGGCGGACGCCCAGTACCAGCGCAAGATCGAGGCGGTGCGCCGGCTGCTCGAGCCCGCCGGCGCGGCCGGGGGCGAGGAGGCCGACCGGGAATTCCTCGAGCAGGTGAGCATGGAGCTCTTCCAGGACCGCGTGTACGTGCTGACACCCAAGGGCGAGGTCATCGATCTGCCCCACGGCGCGACGCCCCTCGATTACGCCTACACCGTGCACACCTCGCTCGGCCACCGCTGCCGCGGCGCGAAGGTGAACGGACGCATCGTGCCGCTCACGCAGCCGCTGGCAAACGGCGAGATCGTCGAGATCATCACCGCCAAGCAGGGGGCGCCGAGCCGCGACTGGCTCGCCCCGGAGCTCGGCTATCTGGTCTCAGCGCGCAACCGGGCCAAGGTGCGCGCCTGGTTCCGCAGGCTCGATGCGGCCGACAACCGCGGCGCCGGACGCGCGATCGCCGAGCGCGAACTGGCGCGCCTCGCGGTAAGCCCCGCGCAGCTTCCCGAGCTGATCGCGGCGGTGAACGCCCGCGACACGGAGCACTTCCATCAGCTGCTCGGCGAGGGCGAGATCACGGTCGCGCAGCTGACGCACGCCGCCGAGCGGCTGTTCGGGCAGCCGAAGCCGCAGGCGGTGGCTGCCCCGCCGCGCTCGCGCGCGCCGCGCGGCGGCTCGCCTGTGGACATCGAGGGCGTGGGTGATCTGCCGATCACGCTCGCGCGCTGCTGCGCACCGCTGCGGCCGCAGCCGATCGTCGGCTACGTCACGGTCGGCCGGGGAGTCACGATTCACCGGCGCGGCTGCCCAAGCTTCGAGCGCATGCGCGCCGTGCGCCCCGAGCGAGTGCTGCAGGTCGAGTGGAGCTCGAGCCAACCCGGCGAGCTGCCCGTGCAGATCGCCGTGCGCGCCTATGATCGGCGCGGTCTGGTGCGCGATCTGACCGACGTGCTTGCGTTCGAGCGGCTGAGCATAGAGGGCATGACCACGACGACCGATCGGGCGAGCGGCACCGCGGATGTTCTGCTGACGGTGGCCGTCGTCGACGATGCGCAGCTGCAGCGTCTGCTGCGGCGCCTCGGCGCGGTGGCGAACGTGACCTCGGCGCGCCGCGCCCGCTAACGGTTGATCGAATCGATCGCGCGCTTGTCGGCGCCGAGCGCTGCCTCGTGCACCGCCTCGGACAGCGTCGGATGCGCGTGGATGGTGCGCTGCAGATCCTCGCTGCTCGCCGAATATTCCATGGCGAGCACCGCCTCGGCGATCAGCTCCCCGGCCATCGGTCCGATGATGTGCACGCCGAGAATCTCATCGTCATCCTGCGCGGCGATGACCTTGGCGAAGCCCTGCGCCTGCTCCATGGCGCGCGCCCGGCCGTTCGCGAGGAACGGGAACACGCCGACCTTGTAGGCCCTGCCGCTCGATTTGACCTGCTCCTCGGTGAGCCCCACCCAGGCGATCTCGGGCACCGTGTAGATCACCGAGGGGACGGTCTTGTAGTTGACCTCGCCGTAGCGGCCGGCGATCAGATCAGCGACCATCACCCCTTCCTCCTTGCCCTTGTGCGCGAGCATCGGGCCGCGCACGCAGTCCCCGACCGCCCACACTCCATCGGCCGCCGTGCGGCAATGCGCATCGACCTTGACGAAGCCGCGCTCATCGAGCTCGACGCCCGTGCCCGCGGCGAGCAGCTCGCCCGTGAACGGCCGCCGCCCGGCCGCCACGATCAGCCGATCGACGGTGATCTTGTGGCTGCCCTTGGCATCCACGTAGGTCACCTCGACCGCATCGCCGCTCACCCTGGCGGCGCTCACCTTGGCGCCGAGACGAATGTCGAGGCCCTGCTTCTTGAAGTGGCGCGCCGCCTCCTTGGCGAGCTGCTGATCGGCGATGGCGAGGAAATCCGGCAGCGCCTCGAGCACCGTCACCTCGCTGCCGAGTCGGCGCCAGACGCTGCCGAGCTCCAGTCCGATCACCCCCGCGCCGATCACGCCGAGGCGCTTCGGCACCGTCTCCAGATCGAGCGCACCCCACGAATCGATGATGTGCGGCGCCGTGAAGGGCGCGGCTTTCAGCTCCACCGGCACCGAGCCGGAGGCGAGAATGACGTGCTTGGCAGTGAGCTCGCGCTTGCTGCCGTCGGCGCCGGTGAACTCCACGCGCCGTGCGGGCAGGAGTTTGCCGTGGCCCTGAAGCCCGGTGACCGCGCTCGCCTTGAACAGCGCGTTGATGCCCTGGGTGCTGGTCTTGACGATGCCCGCCTTGCGCTTTTGCATCTGCGCGACATCGAATCCCACCTCGCCCACCTTGATGCCGTGCACCGCGAACTCCTCGCGCGCGCGGGCGTACAGCTCGCTCGACTCGAGCAGCGCCTTGGAGGGGATGCAGCCGGCATTGAGGCAGGTGCCGCCGAAGGCGTAGCTGCCATCGCGGTTGCGCCACTCATCGATGCAGACGACCGAGAGCTTGTTCTGCCCGGCGCGAATCGCGGCCGGATAGCCGGCCGGTCCGCCGCCGATGACGATGAGGTCGTATGAGTCTGCCATGTTCAGATCCCCAACAGCATGCGGCCCGGGTCCTCCAGGCACTCCTTGACGGTGACCAGGAACTGCACCGCCTCGCGCCCATCGATGATGCGGTGATCATAGGTGATGGCGATGTACATCATCGGCCGGATCGCGATCTGCCCGTCGAGCACCATCGGGCGCTCCTGGATCTTGTGCATGCCGAGAATGGCGCTCTGCGGGGCGTTCACGATGGGCGTTGACATCAGCGAGCCGAACACCCCGCCGTTGGTGATGGTGAACGTGCCGCCGGTGAGATCCTCGATGGCAATCGAGCCGGCGCGCGCCTTCTTGGCGTACTCGCCGATTTCCTTCTCGATCGCCGCGAAGCCTTTCACGTCGGCGTCGCGCACGATGGGAACCACCAGGCCCCGGTCGGTCGAAACGGCGACCCCGATGTCGTAGAACTCGTGGTAGACAACGTCGCTGCCGTCGACCGAGGCGTTCACCACGGGAAACTTCTTCAGCGCCTCGATGCACGCCTTGACGAAGAACGACATGAAGCCGAGCTTCACGCCGTGCTCCTTCTCGAAGCGGTCCTTGTGGCGGGAGCGCAGCTGCTGCACGGCCGTCAGGTCGACCTCGTTGAACGAGGTGAGCAGCGCCTGCGTCGACTGCGCCTCGAGCATGCGCTGGGCGATGCGCTGGCGCAGCCGCGTCATCGGCACGCGCTGCTCGGCCCGCGCGCCCGCGGTGGGCGCCGGGGCCGGCGCGGACGGCTGCTTGCCCAGGAAGCCGACCACGTCCGATTTGGTGAGCCGGCCGTCACGGCCGCTCGAGGGGATGGCACCCGGATCGAGGCGGTTCTCCTCCACCAGGCGGCGCACGGAGGGGCTCAGCTTGTCCTTGGTCTCCTTCTCCTTCTCGCGTCCGGCCTCGGCCCGGCTCTCGGGGGCCGGCGCACGCTTCTCGGCCGCCCCACCCTGGGCTACGGCCGGCGCCTGCGCGCCCTCCTCGATGACCGCGAGCACCTGGCCGCTCCTGACCACGGTGCCGTCGGCGACTTTCAACTCGCGCAGCACGCCGCTCGCCGGCGAGGGCACTTCCAGCACCACCTTGTCGGTCTCAAGATCGGCCAGATTCTCATCGCGCCGCACGGCTTCGCCCGGCCTCTTGTGCCAGGCCACCAGCGTAGCGTCGGAAACGGACTCCGGCAGCTGCGGAACTTTTATTTCTGTCGTCATGAGCTCTTTCTCATCGGGGTCGCGGCCGTCTTGCGCCCGCGCGGCTGCGTCAGCCGCGGCGTCTTACGCGCCGAATTCTCCGTGGTCGTGGCGTGCAGCGCCGCATCGACCAGC
>JAJYLP010000163.1 GCA_021787615.1 Pseudomonadota bacterium | reverse complement strand
AAGTGAGAGCGAGTTGGGCGAGCGTCCGTTCCGTGGGCAACAGCTGCTCGCCCGGATCCTGCACCAGCGACTTCAGCATTCTCTGCGCCCGCGGCAGATCGGTGCCGGCGGTGCCCGGGATGCCAAGCAGCAGCGCAAGACGCAGCTTGTCGCGCGGCGTGCCGGTGTTCTGGTAGTTGCTCTCGGCGGTGGCGAGCTGAGCGGCCTGCGCGCTGCTCGGCGCCTCGATCCAGTCGTGCAGCAGTGTCAGGTCCTCGCTCAAGCGCTTGGGGCTCGGCGCTGGCGGTGGCGGTGGCGGCTTGGCAACATGCTTGGCCTCGCTCGGGAAGGACATCAGGAACGGATTGTTGGCGCAGGCGCCGAGGGCGAGCGCGGCAAGTGCACAGGTCGCGAGGCAGACGCGGCGAATCAACTTTGAGTCAGGCGGCATGGGCTTGCTTTCCCCGCTCCGGTGGCTGGTTGCGAACGACGCGCGGCATCTGGATGCGAAAGTGCGCGCCAGGATACTGTCCATCGACGATCTGCACCGTGCCGCCATGCGCGGTGACGAACTCCAACACCACCGAGAGCCCGATGCCGGTGCCCTTGATGGAGATGCCGTTGGCGGCCCGCCCGGTGTAGAACGCGCGGAACACGTGCTCGCGGTCCTCCTTCGGAATGCCGGGGCCGGTGTCGGCCACATCGAGCACGAGGTTGGGCCCTGCGCTCTGGGCGCGGATGTGCACGGTGCCGCCCTTCGGCGAGTACTTGATGGCGTTCGAGACGAGATTTTCAAGGATGAGGCGCACCTTGCCGCGGTCGGCGTAGAGCGTCGCGTCATCGACCTGCACGCTGAGGCGCATGCGCTGGGAGAGCAGCGTGAGCTGCTGGTTCTCGAGCACCTGCTTCACCAGCGGCCTGAGGCGAAACTCGCTCGTCTCGAGGCCGGCGCTGGAGGTCTGCCAGGCGCTGAAGGAGAGGAGATTCTCGATCATGCGCTGCAGCTGGATGCCGTTATCGCGCAGGATCGCGGCCACCTCGCGCTGGTTCGGATCGAGCTGACCGACCGCCCCGTCCATCAGGAGGTCGGTGCCCTCGCGGATGTTGGCGAGCGGAGTCTTGAGCTCGTGGGACATGTGGCGCAGGAAGCGGTTGCGCTCCTCGGCGAGCTCATTCAGGCGCAGCCGCAGCCACTCGAGCTGCCCGCCGAGGCGCTCCAGATCGCGCGGGCCGTTGACGCTGATGCCCTGGTGCAGCCGCCCGTGGCCCAGATCGCTGATCGCCCGGTCGATCTGGCGCAGCGGCCGGCCGATGTGCAGCGTCAGCAGGTAGATCGCAAGCAGCGTCAGCGGCACCAGGAGCATGGCCTGCCAGAAGAGGAGCTCGCGTGCCCGCTGGGTGAGCGCGCGCAGCGAAGCCATTTCCGCATCGATCTGCTGGTTGCTCTGCTCGGCGGTGCGGTCGACCAGGGCGCCGAGCTGCGCGAACAGCTTGCCGAGCCCGGCGGCGTTGGCCGCCTGCGTGCCAGGCGGGGTGGTGGTCACCATCACCCGGATCTGCTGCTGGACCTGCGCCAGCTGCGTGAGGGTCTGGCGCGCCCCGTCGGTCGATTGCTGGTAGAGCTCGGTGCGCGTGGCGGTGAGCAGCGCATCCTGCTGCTGGTAGACCTGCAGCAGCTTTGGGTCTTCGAGGACGTCGTACAGGCGTGCGGTCCGCTCGAGGGAGTCGATCTCACTGAAGAGGCGCTGGCTCTCACGGGCGGCCGTGACGCTGTCAATGACGATCCGCTGGCCCATGGCGGAGAGGCTGCTGAACTGCACCGCGGCCGTGACAATGGCCGCAAGCAACGGCAGGGCGAGGAGCGCCAGGCCGGTAAGCATCAGTCCACTTAAGGACTTGGGGCGCAACCATCGCATTGTGGCCATTGTACTCCGGCGTGACTTATTCCATCGAGCCGTTCACGACCACGGCTCGCGCTGCAGACGCTGCTCCCAGGCAAGCGCCGTGCGCACGATGGTGTCGAGATCATCGAGCCGCGGCGCCCAGCCGAGCTCCCGGCGGATGCGCTCGGCGCGGGCCACGAGCGCCGGTGGGTCGCCCGGTCGGCGCGGCTGTTCGCGTACCGTGAGGCGCTTGCCGGAAACCCGCTCCACACTCTGCAGCACCTCGCGCACGCTGTAACCGTGGCCGTAGCCGACGTTGAGCACGGTGGACCCGCCCCCCTGACGCAGGTAATCGAGCGCATCGAGGTGCGCGCTCGCCAGATCCTCCACGTGGATGTAGTCGCGCACTCCCGTGCCGTCCGGGGTCGTGTAGTCGGTGCCGTAGATCGCCACTTCGGGACGTTTGCCGACGGCGTGCTCGCAGGCCACTTTGATCAGCAGGGTGGCCTTCGGGGTGGCCTGGCCGACGCGGCCCTGGGTGTCCGAGCCCGCGACGTTGAAGTACCGCAGCGCCACGTGCTTCAGGGGCGAGGCTGCCGACACGTCGCGCAGCATCCACTCGGACATCAGCTTGGAGGTGCCGTAGGGGTTGATCGGCGCGGTCGGGGTGTCCTCGGCGGCGACGCCCGCCTCGGGAATGCCGTACACGGCGGCGGTGGAGGAGAACACGAAGTGCTTCACACCGGCCTCGAGGCAGGACTCGAGCAGCGAGCGGGTCGAGCAGGTGTTGTTGCCGTAGTACTTGAGCGGCTCGCTCACCGACTCCGGCACGATGGTGTAGGCGGCGAAGTGAATCACGGTGTCGACCTGGTGCTCGCGCAGCACCTGCAGCACCGTCTCGCGCTCGCCCACCTTGCCGACGACCAGCGGGGTATCGAGCACCGCCTGACGGAAGCCCCGCGACAGATCATCCAGCACGACCACTCGCTCGCCGCGCGCGCGCAGCTGCAGGACGACGTGGCTGCCGATATAGCCGGCGCCTCCGGTGACGAGGATGCTCGCACGTTTCATGCCAGAATGTGTCCCTAAGCCCATGAAAGCCGAGATCATAAACAAATCGGACCGGGAGCACCTGCGACGTGGTGCGCCCTTGCAGCCCTTTGCCGAGCTCACGCCCGAGCGTGTGCTCGAGGCGGCCGAGGCCGCAGGGCTCGCCCCGGACGGGCGGCTGCTCGCGCTCAACAGCTACGAGAACCGGGTCTATCGTCTCGGCAGCGCCGCGGGGTTCCGGGTGTTCAAGTTTTACCGGCCCGCGCGCTGGAGCGATGCCCAGATTCTCGAGGAGCACGCCTTCAGCGCGGAGCTTGCCGGCGAGGAGCTGCCGGTGGCCACCCCGATCGCGATCGCCGGCCGGACGCTGTTCCGCCACGCGGGGTTCCG
>JAJYLP010000162.1 GCA_021787615.1 Pseudomonadota bacterium | reverse complement strand
CGAGCTTGAGGCTGCCGGCGCCGGCGAGCACGATGCGCTTGTTCGGCGCCTGCTCGCTGGCGAGGGCGACCACCGCCGGGCTGACGCGCTCGGGGGTGAGCGCGGCGAGGTCCTCCGGCGACCACAGATCGTGCGTCATTTGCGTCGCCGCGCTCGGCGCGAGGCAATTGACGCGGATGCCGTAGCGCTCCCCCTCGAGCGCGAGGGTCTGCATCAGCCCGACCAGCGCCATCTTGGCGGTCGCATAGGCCGACTGGCCGAAGTTGCCGTAGAGACCCGAGGAGGAAGTGGTGAAGACGATCCGGCCGTAGGCGCGCTCCTTCATGTGCGACCAGAGCGCCTTGGCGCAGTTGACCGAACCCATCACGTGCACCTCGAGCACCAGGCGGAAGTCCGCCAGGTCGATCTTGGCGAAGGTGCGGTCGCGAAGGATGCCGGCGTTGTTGACCAGTATGTCCACCTGGCCCCAGCGCTGAAGCGCGCTCGCCACCATGCCCTCGACCGCGCCGAGGTCCTGCACATTGGCGCCGCTGCCGAGCGCCTCGCCACCGAGGGCGCGGATCTCGCCACAGACCCGCTCGACGTTCGCCGGATCGAGATCGTTGACCACGACCCGCGCACCGCTGTGCGCAAGGGCGATCGCGTGCGAGCGGCCGAGGCCCCGGCCGGCGCCGGTGACGATTGCAACACGCTCGGAAAGTAAACCAGTCATAGGAGCCTTTCGGTGGGGGAAGCGGGGAGGACGGAGGACGCCGCGCAAGCTGCCGGGTGCAGCGGGACGCTCGGCCGGAGGCGGCCCGAGCGGGCGCGGCACGGGGTGCGCCCGGGATCGCAGCGGCGCCCGGGGAGGCCGCGCCGCAGCGCTGCAGCCGCTGCCGGTATCAAATTCATCGACATGTAATTGAATATTATCCGACGGAGAGGATGTCGAGTTCGTGCAACGCCGGCCCGACCGGGAGGAAAGCCAAAACCCCCGCAACCGACCGCACGATCAGCGCTTCCGCCATCGTACTGTGGCTCTTCCCCCGACGCCCAGCAAAAACATTATTTCGTATGTGAATGAACTTGACAAGCGGAAAATAAACTGGGACGCTCTGGCCACCGCGCCGTCGCGCGGATCCATTAAATGCGGGGGGGGGTCCGATGAAAATCAGAGCATTCGTCTGCGTCGCGCTCATGGTGGGCGGCGCCGCGGCGGCGAAAACAAGCGCGGTACCCACCGCCGCTGCGGCGAGCGAGGCGCGCGGGGATTCCGCCTCGAGCCAGGCGGGCGCCAGCGGCAGCCCCGCCGACCGCTCGCGGTCCGCCAGCGGCAAGCTCACCGAGGTGCTGATCACCGCCGAGAAGCGCGTGACCAATCTGCAGCAGACGCCGATTGCCGCGACCGTCATGACGGGCGCGCAGCTGCTGCACGCCGGCGTGATCAACGTCAATCAGCTGGAAACCATCTCGCCGTCGCTGTCGGTGAACAATTTCGGCCAGGGCAACGATTTCAATATCCGCGGCATCGGCAAGGGCGAGCACAACACCCAGACGGTGACCGGCGTCGTGACCTATCGCGATGGCGTCGCGACCTTTCCGGGATACTTCCAGGACGAGCCGTACTATGACCTCTCCAGCATCGCGGTGCTGCGCGGTCCCCAGGGGACCTTCGCCGGCGAGAACGCGATCGGCGGGGCGGTGTACATCACCGAGGCGCCGCCGAACTTCAACGGCGTGCACGGCTATGCCACGCTGCAGTACGGCAATTACAACGACACCATGGCCCAAGGGGCGGTCAATATCCCGATAACGCGCACGCTCGCCTCCCGCGTGGCGTTCTATGATGAGTACCGCAGCTCCTTCTTCCATCTCACCGGCCCCTACACGGGCGGCAACGGCACGCTGAAGGAGAGCGCGTTGCGCTTCAGCCTGCTCTGGCAGCCGTCGAAGTCGCTGAGCGCGATCTGGCGCAACGATTACTCGTACGTCGACAACGGTGGCTACCCGGCCTCGCCGGCGACGGCCAAGACCCCCCTGTTCGATGTCGGTGCGGCCGGGGATCAGCTCGGCATCGACCAGTTCGGGCGATCGACGCTGAACGTCAACTACATCATGGCGGACGGCATCACGCTGCGCTCCATTTCGGGGGTGCAGTGGGGCCGCACGGAATACGCCGCCGACGTCAACGGCACCGCGCAGCCGGGCTATCCGTTCAAGGACGCCGTCGATGAGAACATGTACTCGCAGGAGTTCGACCTGATCTCGCCCGACAAGGGGTTCCTGACCTGGGTCACCGGCGTCTACTATCAGGCGAACAACTACCTGTTCCCGCTCGGCCGGTTCAATCTCGGCTACCCGACCGGTGTGTTCAACGAGATCATCAACGGCAACAATCTCACCGATTCGGCCGCCGCTTTCGGCCAATTGAGCTTCCATTTCAACCACGGGGTGAGGTTCCAGCTCGGCGCGCGGTACTCGTACAACGATTCCGTGAACCGCGTGGGCGTGGTGATCCCGGAGTTCTTCTACGCCGAGCCGGATCATCAGATGGAGCGCGACTATCACACCACGGGCAAGGCCTCCCTCGGCTGGACCGTCAATCCCGACAACTACCTCTACGCGTTCGTCGCAACGGGCTACAAGCAGGGCGGGATCAACCTGCCCATAGGCTTCCAGTATCAGGCGCCGTTCCGCGCCGAGTACGCGACGGACTACGAGATGGGCTGGAAGGCCTCGGCGCTCGACGATCACCTGCGCACTCAGGTCGACGGCTACTACACCCGGTACCACAACTTCCAGGTGACGATCGGCGATCCGCTGCTGCCGGTGCAACAGCTGGAGGTGAACAATCCCTCGCCCACGACGCTTTACGGAGTCGAGTTCTCGCTGCAGGCGGTGCTGGGCAACCTGTCGCTCGATGCCAACGCGGCGCTGGAGCACACCAGTCTCGGGACGTTCTTCGCCACCGATTATCGGGTGCCGGGCCTCGTGACCTGTAATCCGCTGAGCGGTCCGGCGAGCGCGACGTGCGTGGACCTCTCCGGGCATCCGCAGAGCTACGCGCCTAAGGTGACGTACAACCTCAGTGCGCAGTACCTGTTCTATCTGCCCGGCGACGCGACGCTCACCGCGCGCGCGAACTACTCGCACGTCGGGTCGCAGTGGGCCACGCTGTTCGACAATCCGGCGCTCGGCGATTTCCTCGGGGCGCGCAATCTGCTCTCGGCGCAGCTCGCCTACGGACGCGGGCACTGGACCTTCACGGCGTACGGCACGAACCTGACGAACCAGCAGTACGTCAGCGCGATGATCTCGCAGCTGCGCTTCGCCGGAGCGCCGCGGCAGTACGGCATCCGTGTCACCAGGATGTTCTAGTTGATGGCCGCGCG